>CACWKD010000011.1 GCA_902761345.1 uncultured Ruminococcus sp.
TGAGAACAGTGATAGATAAGCTATTTACATATATGCAGTATCCTTTTGTAAGGTATGCTTTGATAGTTGGAGTTCTTATAGCACTGTGTTCATCTCTTTTGGGTGTTACGCTTGTGTTAAAGAGATTTTCGTTTATAGGAGACGGATTGTCGCACGTTGCGTTTGGTGCAATAGCGATAGCAAGCGTTCTGAAAATAAGCAACAGTATGATAATAGTTCTTCCGATAACGGTAATAAGTGCAATTCTTCTTTTGTGCGGAGGAAAGAAGATGAAGATAAAAGGCGATGCGTCGATAGCTATGATCTCGGTAGGATCGCTTGCATTTGGTTATCTTCTTATGCACGTTTTTTCAACATCGTCAAATCTATCGGGAGATGTTTGCAGTACGCTCTTCGGTTCAGCCTCAATTCTTACGTTAACATTGTCGGAGGTATGGCTGTGTGTAGGTTTGTCAGTGGCAGTTGTAGTGATATTTGTAATGTGTTATAACAAAATATTTGCAGTAACTTTTGATGAAGATTTTGCAAGAGCTTCGGGAACAAAGACAAGTGCATATAATCTTATGCTTGCAACAATTATTGCGGTAATAATCGTACTTGCTATGAACCTTGTAGGATCGCTGCTTATATCTGCTCTTGTAATATTTCCTGCACTTTCAGCTATGAGAATTTTCCGAAGCTTTAAGGCGGTAACAGTATTTTCCGCAGTGCTGTCGGTAATTTGTGCCTTTAGCGGAATAATAATTTCAATACTTGCTTCTGCTCCCGTAGGCTCAACAATAGTAGCAGTAGATGTTGTAATGTTTGCATTATGCTGTCTGTTCGGTAAGCTTGTAGGAGGTAGTACAAGATGAAGCGTTTTTTAGCGGCTTTAATTATAGCGGTGACAGTTATTTTTGCAGCAGGCTGTTCTTCTGAAAATAATACTATTCAGGAAGAACCATATAAAAGGGAACTGTTTGCGTTAGATACAATAATAGATTTTACTATATACAATGAAAAAGCGGAAGAAATATCAGATTTATCCGAGGCAAGGATAAAAGAACTTGAAAAGCTGTTATCGGTAACAGACGAAAACAGCGAGATAAGTCGTATAAATAATTCAAGCGAACCTGTAAGTGTAAGCCGTGACACATTTAATGTAATGAAAATCGCCTGTGAAGTGAATGAACTGTCACAGGGAAGCCTTGATCCGACAATATACCCGATAGTGAAGCTCTGGGGATTTACGACGGGAGAAAATCGTGTGCCAACCTCGGATGAAATCAGCAAAACATTACCGTTAGTAAATGCTTCTGAGATAATTTTAGATGAAAGCAATTTAACAGTAGCCGTTCCCGAAGGAACAGAAGTTGATCTTGGTGCTGTTGCAAAGGGATATATATCTCAGGAAGTTAAAAAAATGATGAAAGAAAACGGTGTAGAAAGTGCAGTTTTGTCGTTTGGAGGAAATATTCAGACAATAGGATCAAAAAACGGCGAAAGCTGGAAGATAGGTGTTAAATACCCTTTTACGCAGGATAGCTTTATTATACTTCATCTTGGCGAAACAGCCGTAATAACATCGGCAACAGACCAGCGCTTTTTTACACAGGACGGAAAACAATATCATCATATCATAGACCCGTCAAGCGGTTATCCTGCCGATAACAGCACTTTATCTGTAACAGTGATATGTGAGGACGGTGCAAAAGCAGACGCATTATCAACAGCATTGTTTGTTATGGGACGAGAGAGGGCAGAGAAGTTCTGGAAAAATAATAACGATTTTGAATATATATTGCTTGACGATAATTCAAATGTATATGTAACATCCGGTCTTAAAGACAAAATGAGGCTTGCCGATGGGTATGATTTTATTAATTTGAATTATATAGAAAAATAACCGTACAATGCAAACAAAAAAGACTTCTTGAAAATTAACTTCAAGAGGTCCTTTTTTTTACTAAAATTGATAATCGTTATCTAAAGATATTGCAATGAGTTTAATTTTATTTTATACTATAATTATAAAATGTTGATTTAGCTGTATTTGTGATAGTGAAGTAAAAAAATTGTATATTAGGATGGTTTGTATGTATAGGATATTGTTAGTTGAGGACGATGAAAATATTCAAACTTTGATTTATAATTATTTTACAAAGAAAGAAACAGACGCTTTTACAGTCGAGATAGCCGCAGACGGAGAAACAGGACTTGAAAAAGCGTATGAGAACCGTTACGATTTATTACTGCTGGATATTATGTTGCCTGAGTTAGACGGTTTTGCCATTTGCAGGGAAATAAGAAAAGAAAGCGATGTGCCTATTATTTTTATTACTGCAAGGGCGAACGAAACAGATATTCTTAACGGTTATGCAATTGGCTGTGACGATTATGTAGTCAAGCCGTTTCCACTGCCTGTTCTGTATCAGAAAGTGAACGCTCTGATAAAACGCTCCAAAGGATTGGTACGTTCAAAGATATTCAGCGCGGGAAATCTGTCGCTAAACCCCAATAACGGTATGGTTATATGTTCAGGTCAGGAGATAAAGCTAACGGCAAAGGAGTATGCGATATTAAAAGTATTGCTCGAAAACAAAGGAATGATAATAAGCCGTGACAGATTAATTGATATAGTATGGGGCTATAACAGTGGTACAGACGAAAGAGTACTTGATACTCATATGAGAAACCTAAGAAAAGCATTGGGTGCAAACGGCAAACAAATAAAGACGGCGATCAGACGAGGATATAAGATAGAGGATTAGTGAATGGAAGCTAAACTAAAAAAACAGAAAAAGAGACTGCTTTTGCGTGTAGTGCTGATTTTGTTTGCAGTATGGATATCAGTATCAGCGGCGTTCTGTACTATATTACTTTACAGCGAAAAAAACAAAGTACAAAATAACGAGCTTGCAAATTTATCATATGAAGAGCAGCAGATATCCGAGGCAACACACTCCTATAATTATTATGAATATGTTTATAATAGCTTGACTGATTTTCTGTATTTTAATAATAGTACAAAAAGGAATTGGAATGCTCAGGTTATTTTGATTGACACAGAAAGCCAAGAGACTGTTGTAAATACAGATAAGAAAATTATAGTAAACTATGGTTTTAAAGCAAGAGCAGACGCACCGTCAAGCACTTACTGTTTTCTTGACTATGATACAGTTCGTAATTCTCTGAACATAGAACAGCGTGAAATGATTACGAAGTGGCTTAAGACAAAGCGAGATGATGAAAAAAGCTATGAATTGATATGTACTGAATTTCAAATATGGTATGAAAATATTATTCCTCTGGAACTGCAAATTGTCCTTACCGGAAATGAAAAAAGCTGGTTTATATCAGATGAAGTTATAGAAACAATTAGCTTGGAAAAAAACATAATTTCAGATGAAGATGTCTATGTCTGTAATGAAATGCAGCGAAATATTATACCAAAAGATTTTTTTCTCAGCGAACTTGGAACAAACGATTTGATAAGCCTGCTTACACCCGAACAGCAAAACAGTACAGCAGAAATGGTACGGATAAGTATGTTTGAATATGTTTTTTATACATCAGATTACATATCTTATTATGATGAGTTTTATAATAACGATTTTACAGGTTTAAACGAAAGCCCCATATTACTTATTATAAAATATGCAAAGAAAATTGATATGTGGGAGATATGCAAGACAAAGCTTGCAGTCGGAGTATCTTTGATATTTGTTTTCTTTTTGATAATTGCACTAATAATGTATTTTATGATATGGAAAATGATTAAAACCCAGGCATTACAGGAACAGAACCGTATTGACCTTACCAATGCACTTGCGCACGATATTAAAACGCCGCTGTTTGTTATAAGCGGTTATGCGTATAGCTTGAAAGAGAATATTGACGAAGAAGAGCGTGATACATATTTAGAGAAAATTATAGAACAAACAGATAGGATCAATGATATGGTGCATAAAATGCTTGATCTCAGCAAGCTTAGTTCCTATAATATGACGTTAAACCGTACTGATTTTAATTTGTCTGAGTTGGTTAAAGAAATACTTGACGATTATACAGTGCTGCCCGACGGAAAGGTTATTTTGGAGAAGTTTAGCGGAGAATGTACAGTAAACGCAGATAAAGACCTAATCAGAACAGCCCTGCAAAATCTTATTGATAACGCTGTAAACTATTCTCTGCCTGAAACAGAAATAAATATCGAAATTATTGATAAGACTGTAAAGGTTTCAAATCAGAGCGAACCGCTTACAAAAGCAGACCTCAAACAAATATGGCATCCGTATGTTCGCAAGGACAAGAGCCGACATAAAAAGGGAAACGGCTTGGGACTTTCAATCGTAAAATCAATCTTTGATCTACACGGTGTAAAATGCGAGTTGAATATGAAAGATACAACATTTATATGTAGTGTTTTGTTTTGAAGAATTTGATGCTATATTTGCTAAATTGATATAAAAAGTTGAAACAGGAGAAAATCTTTGATCTTTACACTTGTTAAACTGAGATAGTTATGGTAAAATACAAATAGTGCAATTTTGAGTACAGTTTTTTAATAATGGAGATGTTCAAAAATGATACCCTTTAATACCCCTCCTTTTGTGGGAAAAGAACTCGACTATATGAAACAGGCGATAGAGTCTAAAAAAATTTGCGGCGACGGAGAGTTTACAAAAAAGTGTCACAGATTACTCGAACAGCAGACGGGCTGCGAAAAGGTTCTGCTGACAACATCGTGTAGTCATGCACTTGAAATGGCTGCGTTGCTAACTGAGATAAAGCCGGGTGACGAGGTTATCATGCCGTCATATACATTTGTATCCACAGCTAATGCTTTTGTACTGAGAGGTGCAGTTATAGTATTTGTAGATATTCGTCCCGATACGATGAATATTGACGAAACCCTTATAGAGGACGCAATCACTTCAAAAACAAAAGCGATCGTTCCTGTTCATTATGCAGGAGTTGGCTGCGAAATGGACAAGATTACAGAAATTGCAAAAAAACACAATTTGCTTGTAGTTGAGGACGCCGCACAGGGTGTAATGGCATACTATAAAGATCGTGCTCTTGGAACTATCGGAGATGTTGGCTGCTATTCCTTCCATGAAACAAAGAATTACAGTATGGGAGAGGGCGGCGCTGTTCTTGTAAATAATAGAGAAATGCATGAGCGTTCTGAAATTGTTCGTGAAAAGGGAACTAACCGCAGTCGTTTTCTCAGAGGACAGATAGACAAATATACCTGGGTAGATGTAGGCTCATCATATCTTCCAAGTGATATGAATGCGGCATATCTTTATGCGCAGCTTGAAATGGCAGAAGAGATCAATAATAATCGTCTTGCGTCATGGAACAAGTATTATGAAGCATTTGAGGAACTTGAAGAAAACGGTCTTGTACAGCGGCCGTTTATTCCTGATGAGTGCCGTCACAATGCGCATATGTTTTATCTTAAAGTGCGTGACATAGAGCAGCGAAGCGAGCTTATTGCTTACCTGAAAACAAAAGGGGTAGCTGCTGTGTTTCACTATATACCTCTTCATTCTGCTCAGGCGGGTCTTCGTTTCGGACGTTTCCACGGAGAGGATAAATATACAACTAAGGAGAGCGAGCGTTTGCTGCGTATTCCTATGTATTATGGTCTTACAGATAAAGAAATTAATTATGTTGTTGAAAGCGTTTACAGCTTTTTCAAAAGGTGAACTCAGATAAATAACAAACGGGGGTTATAAATGGAGAACAGAGTTAGTATCAGAAAAATAACAGAAGAAGATACCGATAATATTATAAAATGGCGTAACAGTCCCGATGTTAATATCAATTTTATATATCGCCGCCCCTTAACAAGGGAAGATCATCTGAGTTGGCTTCACAATAAGGTTGATAAGGGCGAGGTTGCACAGTTTATAATACATTCCGATGAATTGGAAAAAGATGTAGGTTCGGTATATCTCCGAGATATAGATTACAATTATCAAAAAGCAGAGTATGGTATCTTTATAGGCGAGGAGACTGCAAGAGGACATGGAATAGGAGCGGCAGCAGGAAAGCTTATACTCGAATATGGGTTTGAAGTGCTGAACCTTAACAGGATCTTTCTCAGAGTATTTGCCCGCAACGAGCGTGCTATTAATTCGTACAAGAAAGCAGGCTTTGTGTATGAGGGATTGTTCCGCCAAGATGTAATTATTGACGGAGTTAAAGAAGACGTAGTTTTTATGTCGATACTGCGTGAAGATTACGAAAAATCAAAAGTTTAATATATACAGGTGGTTTTAAAAATTATGAAAACAAAGCTTTCTTTTGTAATACCTTGTTACCGTTCTGAAAAAACTATCGGCATAGTTGTAGACGAGATCAGAAACACAGTTAATACAAGAAAAGAACTTTACGATTATGAGATAATTCTTGTCAGCGATCATTCTCCCGATGATGTTTTTTCGGTTATCGAGGAACTTGCAAAAAAAGATAAACGCATATTGGGAATAGAGCTTGCAAAAAATTTCGGTCAGCATTCGGCTATTCTTGCAGGATTTCGTCATGTTACAGGAGATATTATTGTATGTATGGACGATGACGGTCAAACTCCACCTAATCAGATGTTTAAGCTTATAGACAGTCTTGATGATGAGTGTGACGTTGCGTTTGCACGATATGAGAGCAAAAAACATTCGCCGTTCAGAAATTTTGGCAGTCATATTAATGATCTTATGGCACGTTACTTGATAGACAAGCCGAAAGAACTTAAGATTATGAGCTACTTTGCCTGCAAGCGTTATGTTGTTGATGAAGTAGTACGTTATGATAACCCCTATCCTTATATGTCCGGACTGTTGCTTCGTACTACAAAGAATATAAAGAATGTTACAATTAAACATCGTGACCGTATAGAGGGCGAGTCGGGATATAAGTTTGGCAAGCTGATCAGTTTGTGGGTCAATGGATTTACGTCTTTTTCAGTAAAACCTCTGCGTGCGGCAACTGTTGTAGGCGCAACAAGCTCAGTGATTGGATTTATCTATGGAATTTATATTATTATAAATAAGCTGATAAACCCCTTAACGCCGCTCGGATACAGTTCAATGATGGCAGTTTTCCTTTTTATTGGCGGTATAATAATGATAATGCTTGGAATAATCGGCGAGTATGTAGGTCGAATATATATATGTTTGAACGAGGCACCACAGTATGTAATTCGCCGCAAGGTGTCTTTTCCCGATAATAATGATGGAGCAGATAAGAAAAATGACAGATAAGAAAAAAAGTTCTAATATAAAAAGCTTAATATTTCTACACATAATATTGCTTATTTATGTAGGCAGCAGCGTTATGTCAAAGTTAGCGTCGGGACAGCAGTTTTTATCATTTAAATTTATCTTGATGTACGGGGGCGTAGTATTGCTTTTGATGGTATATGCTGTTTTATGGCAGCAGGTACTGAAACGGCTGCCGCTAACAGTTGCGTTTGCAAATAAATCAGCGGTAATGATATGGGGAATGATAATTGGTGCGATAATGTGGCATGAGAAGATCACATGGCTGATGATAGCAGGAACAATTATAATAGTTATAGGAGTATGTCTGGTGGTGATGGAGGATTAATCTTTCGGTTGTTTTTATATTTATATTTTTAGGATCGGTTTTTCTTTCATCAATATCGCAGGTAATATTAAAAAAGAGTGCGAATGAGAAACACGAGAGTCTGATAAAAGAATATTTGAATGTACGAGTAATAACAGCGTATGCAATGTTTTTTGCGTCAACGATAATTACGGTATTTGCCTATAAGTATGTGCCGTTATCGTTAGGACCCGTACTCGAATCGTGCGGATATGTCTTTGTAGCAGTATTATCATATATTTTTCTGAAAGAGCGTCTAAAAAAGAAACAGATAATAGGTCTTGTACTTATCACTGTCGGAGTTTTGATAGTTTCTTTCGGACGATATTTTAAGCAAATTGCCGAAGAATAAAGGCACACGTCTTTATCCCATGACTAAGGTTGTGTCTAAACAGCTTCTTCCGATTTACGACAAACCGCTTATATATTATCCGTTGTCGGTTTTAATGCTTGCAGGAATAAATGATATTCTTATAATATCGACGCCTAACGATATTTCGCTGTATAAAAAGCTTTTTGAAGATGGAAGCCGACTTGGTATCTCTGTAAGCTATGCCGTACAGCCCGAACCGAAAGGCTTAGCTGAAGCTTTTATAATAGGCGAAGAGTTTATCGGAGATGATTCGGTATGCTTGATACTTGGAGATAACGTGTTTTTCGGACAGTATTTTACAGATATTCTGGAGAAAACAAAGAGAGAGTTAAACGGTGCCGCAATATTTGGTTATGTGGTAAAAAATCCTAAAGAATTTGGTATCGTTGAGTTCGACAAAGATAATAATGTTATTTCGATTGAAGAAAAGCCTAAGAAACCAAAGTCGAATTATGCAGTACCGGGTCTTTATTTTTATGATAATCAGGTAGTAGAGATAGCGAAAACAATAGAGCCGTCTGCAAGAGGGGAACTTGAGATTACAGCGGTAAACAACGCCTATCTTGAAAAAGGAATGCTCAAAGTATCTCTGCTTGGCAGAGGAATGGCGTGGCTTGATACGGGTACACCGTCGGGAATGATGAAAGCATCTCAGTTTGTAGAGAATGTTCAATCAAGACAGGGATTTTATGTTTGCTGTCCCGAAGAGGTAGCTTGGAGAAAAGGGTTTATTACAACTAAGCAGCTTGTTGATATCGGGCAGGAGCTTTCGATGACAGAGTACGGACAGTATTTGCTTTCACTTTCCGAAGAGAATATCGGTTAATTAAGAGGAGTTTTTTGTAATATGAAAAATGTATTAGTTACAGGCGGAGCAGGGTTTATCGGTTCTAATTTTGTAAATTATATGCTTGATAATACAGACGCATTTATAGTAAATCTTGACGTGCTAACATACGCAGGAAATCTTGAAAATCTCAAAGATATAGAAGATAATAAAAATTATCGTTTTGTAAAGGGAGATATTAGAGATAAGGATCTTGTTGCTCAAATTTTTACAGAATATGATATTGACACCGTTGTAAATTTTGCAGCAGAATCGCACGTTGACAGGAGTATAGTTGAGCCGGAGATTTTTCTCACAACAAATGTAATAGGAACACAAGTACTTTTAAATGCGGCTAAGCAGCGCTGGAATCTCAGACCCGATGATAAATATTCAAGAGAGTATAGAGCCGGTGTAAAATATCTTCAGGTATCTACTGATGAAGTGTATGGAGCACTTGGCAAGACAGGTATGTTTACAGAGGAAACGCCGCTTTCCCCGAACTCACCTTACTCTGTTTCAAAGGCGAGTGCAGATATGCTTGTAAAAGCATATAACAACACATTCGGACTGCCTGTTGTGATTACACGCTGTTCTAATAACTACGGACCGTACCAGTTTCCGGAGAAACTAATTCCTCTTATGATAAACAACTGTTTAAACGATAAGCCGCTTCCTGTATATGGTGACGGTATGCAGATAAGGGATTGGCTTCATGTAAAGGATCACTGCAGTGCGATCGCAACAGTTCTTCAAAATGGCAGAATTGGGGAAGTATATAACATTGGCGGTAATAACGAGAAAGCCAATATAGAAATAGTTAAGCTTATTATCGGTACAATGGACAAGTCAGAAGGTCTGATTACTTATGTTAAGGATCGTCCGGGTCATGACCGCCGTTATGCGATTGACAATACAAAAATTACAAGTGAGCTTGGCTGGTCACCGTCATATACTTTTGAGCAGGGTATAGCTGAAACGATCGAGTGGTTTTTGAGTCACCGTGAATGGATAGATAAGATTATTTCAGGCGATTATCTCAGTTACTACGATAAGATGTATAGCATTGATTAAAAAAAGGCAGGAGTGAAAAAATACTCCTGCTTTTTTATTAATGATTATATAAAAGAAAATTACTGTTTGTACTCATTTACAATGTCTATAATTATATCATACAAACTTTGAACTTCATAGTATCCTATGATGGGTTCGAGATGTGAGTCGCCTATACCCGAATCATCGGTAAGGAATACATACTTACCGTTTGTGGTTATAGCAAGTGCTCTGCCGAAAAGCTCGGTTTCTCTTTCAGAGTTTGATGATACCACAGGGATAATATGAATACCTTTTGCCGAGGCTTCTTTGATTGCAGAGTTAATAGTATCTTCCGTACCGTAATGAGGAGGAGCGTCGAAGATAAGAAAAGCAAGCTTTACAGATTGTTCGTCCCAGTCGCTTTCAAAGATAGATTCTTTTAAAATATCAGCGACTGCCTCCGGAGTATCTCCGCCGCCTTGTGCAGATTCGGCATTCAAAGCGTTTTGAAGATCTTTAATATTTGAAGTAAAGCTGTTGCATTTGGTAACGTACTCATCGCCCTCATCACGATAGAAGTTCACAGCGTATCGAGTATTATCAGTTCCCAGCTTATCTGTAATAGCTGTAAATTCACTTTGCAGGAAAAGCATTTCATCAGACATTGATCCTGTTGCATCGAGAATAAACATTATATCGGTTTTTTTATAGAGATTTTCTTTGCTGTCAAAAGTCACTTCGGTAACGCTGTCGGAGGATTTACTGTCAGACTGTGAATTATTGTTAGCCTTTTGAATTTCACAGGTTTGTTTTTGTCCGTCAAGTTCGATTTCAGCGGAAACACCCTCGTTTCCTTCCGGGGCAAACAAGTATGCGATACCGTTTTTATCTGTCAGGGAAGTCCATAGAGTATTATTCTTGCTGTCTAAAAGGGAGACAAAGGCATTGGGAAGAGGCTTACCCTCGCTGTCCTTTACATTAACAACAGTACGAAAACAAGGATCAATACCATAACTTGGAAAAGAAATAAGATCGGTGTTTACAAGGTTTGTAAAAAATCCCCAGTTATCGTTATCGTCCCAAACGCCTGCCGTTAGCTGTCCTGCGGCCGGTGGTTGAGTTGGCGGTTCGCTTACTTCAGAGGAAGGGTCAAATGTAGCGGCAGGATTAGTGGTTGAAGCGGGAGCGGTATCATAAGCGCCTGCCGCAGGTTCTGCATATTCATCTCCTCTGCCATCATAGTCATATCCGTCACCGTCAACAGCTTCACCGTATAAAATATCATCTGATTTGTTTAAAGGTGTATCATTTACGGTTTCTTGTTGACCGCAGCCGTAAAACGTAGCAATCAAAGCAACAATCAGTATAGAAAGCATTATCTTTTTGTGTTTCATAAGCGTCAACTCCTTTATGCTTTTAATAATTATATCAATAGTTATACAACAATTCAACAATTAAACATAAAGTTTTACAAATTTAACAATATGTTTAAAGTCTTTTGCTCGTAATTATATATACATAAATACGGAAATTGAATAGATACTAAATATTTAAAGACCAAGAAATAAGCGGCAAGAATTTCCTGCCGCTTAGCAATATTAAGTTATTTGGATAATTCAGCTACAACCGTTTTAAGCTGTTCTATTTTATTCAGCTTTTCCCACTCGACATCGAGATCCTCTCTGCCGATATGACCGTAGCTTGCAAGCTGTCTGTATATAGGTCTTTGGAGTTTCAGATTTTTGATAATAGCGCCGGGTCTTAAATCGAAAACCTTGCTAACTGCACTTGAAAGAACCTCATCTGAAACCGAACCTGTTCCAAAAGTGTCTACCATAACGGAAACAGGTTTTGCAACGCCTATTGCATAAGCAATTTGCACTTCGCACTTTTCGGCAAGACCTGCGCCTACAATATTTTTAGCAACGTGTCTTGCAGCATAAGCAGCGCTTCTGTCAACCTTAGTGGGGTCTTTTCCGCTGAAAGCACCGCCGCCGTGACGTGAGTAACCGCCGTATGTATCAACGATTATTTTTCTTCCTGTAAGACCGCTGTCACCGACAGGACCGCCTATAACAAATCTGCCTGTTGGGTTAATGAAGTATTTAGTGTTTTCGTCGAGCAGATTTTCAGAGATAATCGGCTTAACAACATTTTCGATAAGGTCGCCTCTTATTTGATCCAAAGTTACATAAGGGTCATGCTGAGTAGAGATAACGATAGTATCAATTCTGACAGGCTTGTCACCGTCATATTCAACGGTAACCTGAGTTTTTCCATCGGGTCTGAGATAGGGGAGAGTACTGTCTTTTCTTACTTCGGCAAGTCTTTTTGCAAGCTTGTGAGCAAGCGAAATAGGCATAGGCATAAGTTCGGGGGTTTCATTGCATGCAAAGCCGAACATCATACCCTGATCTCCTGCACCAATTCTGTTATTGTCGTCCTCTTCACCGTCACGAAGTTCAAAGCTTTCATTAACGCCCATAGCAATATCGGGAGATTGGTTGTCAATTGATGTAAGAACAGCACAGGTGTTGCCGTTAAAGCCGCATTCGGGGCTGTCGTAACCGATACTGTTGATAACATCTCTTGCAATTGTGTTAATATCTACATAGCAGTCTGTTGAGATCTCGCCCATAACGTGAACCATTCCTGTTGTAGCAGTAACCTCGCAGGCAACGTGAGCGTCACTGTCCTGTCTGAGAATTTCGTCAAGAATAGCGTCGGAGATCTGATCGCAGACTTTATCGGGGTGCCCTTCCGTAACCGATTCGGAGGTAAATAATTTACGAGCCATTTTTATCATCCTTTCTTTTCTATATTATTTTATTAAAACTAAAATTTCGTATCATAGTACAGCTTATATTATATCTGTTATTGGCGAAAAAGTCAATAAGAACATAAGAGGTTGTTTTATTGTTGAGGAAATTACATTTTACATTATTAAAATTTTGTAATAACTTTTTTGATTTTTTGTTGCTATTTTATCGAAATAATAATATAATATTATCTTAGAGAGATATGTCAAATTTTCTTACTTTAATTACAACAAACCATATAAAGAGAGGTTATATTTATGGATAGCAGAACAGAACGTTTCTTGAAAAGTCTCAGCGGAAAACGTATAGCATTATGCGGTATCGGACGCAGTAATCTTCCCCTTATTTCACTGTTTAAGAAATATGGTGCAGTGATCACTGCCTGTGACAGAAGAACCGAGGAGCAGCTTGGAGATATGGCACAGCAGGCAAAGGACGCAGGCGCAAAGCTTAGTCTTGGAGATAGTTATCTTTCACACCTTGATGTGGATATAGTTTTCAGAACTCCGGGTATGCGTTACTATATGGACGAATTGTCCGATATGAGAAACAGAGGAATTGCAGTGACGTCTGAAATGGAGGTTTTCTTTGATCTTTGCCCATGTAAGATTATTGCCGTAACAGGCAGTGACGGTAAAACTACCACCACTACTGTTATTTCCGAAATGCTGAAAGCAGACGGAAAAACTGTGCACCTCGGAGGAAACATCGGCAAACCGCTTCTCCCTGAGATTGAAACTATCTCACCCGATGATTACGCAGTAGTAGAGCTTTCAAGTTTTCAGCTTATCTCAATGAGAAACAGTCCCGATATAGCGGTGGTAACAAACCTTGCTCCAAATCATCTTGACGTTCATAAGGATATGCAGGAGTATATCGATTCCAAGAAGAATATAGTTCTTCATCAGAATGCTTTTTCAAAGAGCGTACTTAATCTTGATAACGATATTTCTAATTCATTCTCGGACGATGTTAGAGGCAGATTGCTGAAATTCTCTCGCAGACAGAGTGTAGAGAACGGAGCATATATGAGCGAAAACGGAGATATTATCTATGCAGAAAACGGTGCAGAAATTTTTGTTATGAATAAGAACGATATAAAAATACCGGGACTTCACAATGTTGAGAATTACCTTGCCGCAATTTGTGCAGTATGGGGCGAGGTGTCAAAGGATAGTATCGTAAAGGTTGCAAAGGAATTCGGAGGAGTAGCACATCGTAATGAATTTGTACGAGAGATAGACGGAGTAAAGTATTACAACGACTCTATTGCTTCAAGTCCGACAAGAACAGCACTTGGAACATTATCTCTGTATGATGAGAAGATAATAGTAATTCTTGGCGGTTACGACAAACACCTTGACTATATGGAATTGGGCGAGCTTATTGTAAAAAAGGTCAAGACCGCTGTTATTATGGGCGCAACCGGTCCGAAAATCGAGAAAGCGATAAGAGAAGCAAAAGAGTACAGTGAAAACAATCCAAAGATAATAAGAGTTGAAAATATGGAGCAGGCGGTTGCAGCGGCAAAAGCTAATGCAGTACCCGGAGATATAGTATCAATGTCGCCTGCAAGTGCAAGCTTTGATCTTTATAAGAACTTTGAGGAGAGAGGCGAGCATTTCAAGAAGATAGTAAACAGTCTTTAAGGAGGATAATAAATGACAGATTTACTAATTACCCTGTGTACAGCGAAAGGTGTATCGGGAGATGAGTTTTCAGTAAGCCGAATTATAAAAGATGAAATGTTAAAGTATGCGGATACGGTTGTAATCGACAAAAATAATAATGTACTTGCTGCAATAGGAGATACGACTGAGCATAATATTATGGTTGACGCACATTTAGACGAGATAGGTTTTGTTGTTACATATATAGACGATGACGGATTTATTAAGGTATCGTCAAGCGGCGGAATGGATTACAGAGTTGTACAAGATACAAGGTTTAAAATCCTTACCGAGAAAAAGGAGATAAGTGCAGTAGTATGCTGTATGCCGCCGCACCTATCGGACGGAGGAGAGGATAAAGCTCCTTGCGCTGACAGTATTTACCTTGATACGGGACTAACTGCTTCAGAGGTAAAATCTATGGTTTCCCCGGGAGATTTTGTGGCATATGATGTTACGCCTATAAAACTATTGAATAACCGTTTTAGCTGCTGTTCAACAGATAACAGGGCAGGTTGTGCGGTGTTACTCAGAACAGCACAGATGTTAAAGGAAAATCCTGTGAATACAGGCGTTACGTTTGCTTTTACCTCACAGGAGGAAACATACGGTAAAGGTGCGATGACTTCGGCATATTCAGTTAATCCCGATGAGGCTATCAGTATAGATGTAAGCTTTGCTATGCAAAAAGGCGTTTCGGAAACCGAGAGCGGCAAGCTTGGAGAGGGTGCGATGATATGTATATCTCCTGTATTGTCAAAGAAAATGTACAATAGGCTTATAGCAGTATCAAAGAAGTATGAAATACCGTATCAGCTTGAGGTGACAGGGGGACTAACTGGAACTAACGGCGATAAAATATCGGTTACACGCAGCGGTATTCCAACGGCAGTAGTATCAGTACCACAGCGTAATATGCATACTCCTGCTGAAATAATCAGTCTTGACGATATTGAGAACACAGCAAAGCTTTTGTATGAATACATAAGAGAGGCATATTGAGGAGGAAAAATTATGGATATGAAATTACTCAAAAAGCTATGTCTTACAAATGGTGTTTCATCAGGTGAAGAGGAACTGCGTAGTATAATAATAAAAGAGATAGACGGTCATGCAGATGAAATGTATGTAGATAAAAGCGGAAATCTTATTGTATATAAAAAGGGAAAAGAGCGTGCAGAAAATAAACTTCTGTTGTCCGCACATATGGACGAAGTAGGCTTTATCGTAACAGGTGTAAACGCAGACGGTACACTTACAGTAGATGAGGTAGGCGGTATAGACAGACGAATAATTGCAGGTAAGAGGGTTCATCTGTGTACCTCTGGTATTGACGGAGTGTTTGGTATAAAGCCTATTCATCTTTCAAAAGGAGACAGCAGAAACGATATTCCTAAGCTTTCCGATATGTACATAGATATAGGAGCGAAAGATAAAAAAGACGCAGAAGAAAACATTACAATAGGTGAGCTTGCAGCCTTTGAGGGCAGATATGAGGAAACTGATACCTCTATTATAACAAAGGCACTCGATGATAGGGCAGGCTGTTTAGTCTTGATAGAGATGATAAAATCAGAACTGCCATATGATATGTATTTTTCATTTGTTGTACAGGAAGAAGTAGGACTGCGAGGAGCAAAAACTGCCGCATATTCCGTAGACCCCGATTTTTCGATAGTAGTAGAAACTACCACAGCCGCAGATATTCCCGATAACGATGATAGTAAAAAGGTATGCAGATTAGGCGAGGGTGCTGTAATATCATTTATGGACAGACGAACTCTTTACGACAGAGAATTGTACAAGAAAGCGTTTTCGGCGGCAGAAAACGCAGGAGTAAAAGCACAGGCGAAGCAAGCAGTTGCAGGAGGAAACGACGCAGGTGTAATCAGTACATCGAGAGGCGGTGTAAGGACGATAGCCGTATCCTTACCGTGCAGATATCTTCATGCTCCAAACACTATTGCAAATAAATCAGACCTAAATGCAGTATTCAAAACTGTATCGGAACTTGCAAATATAATAGCAGGCGGACAGGTATGATATATATAAATGATTTCAGTAGGAAATTTGAGCTTAGTTTAAGTGAAATATGCAGTCATTCGCCTAACGGTGCGAGAATAATGACCTACCATAATTCGTACCACGGAACAAAATATAATTTCCTTGATTTTTGGCTTCAGAAAAATTCTATGGGAAAACCGTTATGTGCGATATGCAGATATTATTCAACACTGATCATATGCGGAGAACGTTGTGATGAGAATGAACTTCATGATTTTGTGTGTATGCTTTCTCCGGAGAAAATAATGTGCGACCGTGAATACAATTTTCCTCATAGATATGTTTGTTTAAGCGGGGAGATAATGGTATGCAGAGAAGTATTGCCGATTGCACGAGAAACTCATATAATACACCGTTCTCTGAGTGATATGTCGTATCTTAGGAAAATATATGATCTGCTTTGCAGGACAGATGACAGAATATCTCCCGATAGCTTTGAAGAATATCTTCTTGATATGTCGCATAAAATACGTCACGCTGCGGCAGAGGTATATTCAATATATGATAAGAACACACCTATCTCAACAGCCGCTGTAACAGCACTTAGTGATACTGTCGCAGTGGTTGGCTGTGTTGCAACAGATTTTGAAAACAGAAATAAAGGGTGTGCGTCTGCCTTGGTACATTATATTACCGAAAAGCATTTAAGACAAGGCAGGGAAGTATTTTTACAGAGAGAACGGTATATTGGATTATATGAAAAAATAGGTTTTTCTGTATGCGGTGTATGGTACGAGTACAGAATTATATCAAATGAACAATAATAAAAGACAGCCTGCCGATGAGAAAATCGATCAGGCTGTCTTTTTTATCTGTTGATTGCTGCACAATATACAGCTTTTGCACCGTTTTCAAGCAAAATATCCGCACATTCGGAGAGCGTTGCCCCTGTTGTAACAACATCATCGATCAGCAGGATAGTTTTGCCTGTTATGTTGCATTTATTAGAAAAAGCGTATATGTTTTTTGCGTTAAGTTTGCGTTCTGCGGCTGAAAGAGAATGCTGTGATTTGTTATTTTTAGTCTGAATTAAGAGAGGTTTATATTTGCAGTGTTTTAAATCGGCTGAATTTACCGCAATAAGCCTAGTTTGGTGATAACCTCTCTTTTTGATTTTATCCTTATGAGTCGGTACAGATGTATAATAATCAAACTTAATATCGCCCCATACTTCATTAACTATAATATTGATAACAGCCGCATAGTTTTTATAATAGTATTTTTTATTGTCAAATTTATAATCAAGCATATATTTTCTGTATTTTCGGCTGTGGTCAAATGCAGACACACACAAACAACCATTTGGGATCGTTTGGATATACGGTTCGATTGAAAAAGAGTTGCTGCAATTATCGCATACAGGTTTGTCTATTTCGATAACATTGCCGCAGATAAGGCATCTGTTTGGAAACAGCATATTCCATAATATCATAACTCCTCATCTCCGTTTTCAATAAGGAAATCCTTTAACCCTGTAAAGCGTGTAGTTTTCTTGTAATTGTCTATCATACTCATCATAGCGTCAACTGAACCGATAAGTATAAGCAAACGCTTTGCACGAGTAACGCCTGTATAAAGCAAATTTCTATACATAAGCTGTTTAGGGCTTTGATACATAGGAATAATAACAGCTTCAAATTCGTTGCCTTGACTTTTATGTATAGTACAGCAGTAGGCGAGTTCAACATCTTGAATATCCTCATAAGTATATTTTGCTTCTTTATTATCAAATGAGATTATTATTTGCTTTTGAATTGTATCAATGGAGCGTAGTATACCAATGTCACCGTTGAAAATACCTTCTCCCACAGTTCCGTCGCTTGCAGTCCACGGAATATTGTAATTATTTTTACACTGCATAACCTTGTCCCCGATACGCAGAAGCTTATCTTTAAAAGTAATCTGTATTTTGTCCTGCGTTTGAGGATTAATTGCCTGCTGCATAGCTTTGTTTATTTCTGTTGTACCAAGGGCACCGATTTTGCTTGGAGAGAGTATCTGAATATCTTCAAAAGGGGAATAACCGTAAGACTTCGGCAACCTTCTTATACACAGGTCAACTATCGTGTTTAAAACGACTTTGGGATTTTCATTTTTGAGAAAGAAAAAATCATTATCCTTGACATCAATAATAGGTTTTTCTCCACGGTTTATTTTATGGGCATTAATTATAATAAGACTTTGCATAGACTGGCGAAATATTTCGTTCAAAACTACTGTGGGAATGATTCCGGACTCTATCATATCGCCAAGTACATTTCCCGCACCGACAGACGGAAGCTGGTTATTATCGCCTACAAATAGCAATCTGCACCCCAGCGGAACAGCTTTAAGCAGGCTTTCAAAAAGTAACGAATCTACCATTGAAACCTCATCTAATACTAAAGTGTCACACCTGAGGTTATGCTGTTCGTTTCTTGTAAATATAGGTCTGTCGCCCTCATTCCATTCTACCTCAAGTAGTCGGTGAATAGTTTTAGCATCACAGTTTGTAACTTTATTCATTCTCTGGGCGGCGCGTCCCGTAGGAGCGGCTAACAATACTCTTTCTCCATTATTTTTTAGAATTTTGATGATAGCGTTTAGTGTTGTGGTTTTTCCTGTACCGGGACCTCCTGTAAGTATCAACACTCCTTTGGTTAAAGCCATACGGATAGCTTCTTTCTGGAGGTTTGCATATTTAAACCCAACAGATTTTTCTATATTTTCAATTTGAGCGTCAATATTTTGTATTTCCGAGGGAGGGTATCGGAGCAGCATTTTTATGCGTGCGGCAATATATGTTTCGGCTTGATAATATATCGGAAGATAAATATATTCATCTCCGCTCTCCGAATTTATGGTTTTATACACAGAGTTATCGTCTGTCATTTTTTTCAGTATATCGGATACAAATTCCTGTTCTTCATGAATATAAGCCGAGCATACTTCAATAAGTTTATCAGACGGAACGCAGGTATGTCCGTTATGTGTATTATGACTGATAGTATGAAGAATAGCTGCCCGTGTACGGGGTTCTCTGATAAGATCTTTGTCGTGTGATAGAGCTATTTCGTTTACACGTGAAAAGGGAATTTCTACACCGTTTTCACAAAGAACGAACGGATTTTCTTCAATAAGCTCTTTTGATTTAATACCGTAAACATTCCAGATCCGAACTGTTTCCTCGGGAGTAATATTATATTGTTTCAAATAAACAAGCAAATCGCTGAACCCGTTTGCTTGTTTTACTTCATCATGGATTTTCATAGCTTTTTGAATTGTTATACCTCTGATTTCAGTTAGTCTTTCAGGGTGGTTTTCTATAATATCAAAGGTTTTTTCTTGGAAAATATCTACAATTCTTTGTGCGGTCAAAGGACCGATACCCTTAATAGAACGGCTTGATAAGTAGTTTAGTATTGCACTTGTAGTTTTTGGTTTACATCTTTCACAGTCTTTCACAACAAACTGTTCACCGTATTTAGGGTGATGAGTGTAGTATCCTGTAACTTTTAATTGATCGCCCACTCCAACTCCGGGCATAGTTCCGACTGCTGTAATCAGAATATCCTCTGCGTCTAAACGCAAAATTGTATATCCGTTTTTACTGTTGGCGTATATCATAGAATCAACAACGCCTGTAATTTCTTGGGAAATTTTTTCCATAACGCAAAATCCTCTTAAAGGTATATTTATTTAATTATTTAGAATACTATTAATGTCGCTGTAATCTTTGAATAAGTACAGTAGAAATATAATAAAAAGGAAGAAACAATTATGAGTAATCATTCAGCTTCTGATGCAAACTTCAGCATTAAATGTTCGGTAGGGGAATGCGAACATCACTGCGGATCAAAGAACTATTGTTCTCTTAACTGTGTAACGATCGGCACACATGAATCCAATCCTACACAGTGTCAGTGCGTAGACTGTGAATCCTTCAAACTCAGAGAGAATAAGACGCCTGAGCAGTACCGATAAAAACGCTGTTCTAAAAAAGTCGCAGACGGGATTAACTGTCCGTCTGCGACAGATTTTTATTTTAAAAAACCTGATATTATCTGTTCTTCTGCCTGCTTTTCCGTAAGTCCGAGCGTCATAAGCTTAATAAGCTGTTCACCTGCGATTTTACCGATAGCGGCTTCATGTATAAGGCTTGCCTCTGTACTGTTAGCTTGGAGTTCGGGCGTTGCAAGAACGCTTGCCTTATCCATAATGATAGAGTCGCATTCAGTGTGTCCGGAACAGACGTTGTTGCCATTTAATCTGCTGGTAAAATGCTGTGTACTGCTGTCCTTGGCAACCGTTCTGCTAACAATATTGCAGCTGCAGTTTTCGCCGTTTAAATCTGCTGTAAACTCCGATACTGCATTTTGAACACCCGTAGTCATAACGCTCTCGTTAATCTCAAGCTTAGCGTCGTTTCCGAGATATGCTTTGGTATTTCTCAGAGTATCGTCAATTCCTGCTATCTGTGAGGCTTGCATTTCCATTTTTGCTCCGTCCTCAAGGTGGATAACAGTAGTAGGGTTCATAAGTCTTTTACCTCTGCCTTCGCCCTCGCCGTAATGTTTTTCAACATACTTCACTTTGGCATTTTTCCCTACATAGAATGTATGAATACCGTTATGTGCGCTGTCGCCGTTACCGCAGTTATGAATACCGCAGCCGGCAATGATAACAACATCACTGTTTTCGCCGATATAAAAATCGTTGTAAACAAGTTCGGTAAGCCCTGTTTCAGAGATAATAACAGGAATATGAACACTTTCATTTACAGTGTTTGGTTTTATGATAATGTCGATACCCGATTTATCTTCTTTAGTAACGATTTCGATATTTGCGGTAGAATTTCTTGCGGCAGACTTTCCGTTTGCACGAATATTGTAAGCTCCTACGGGTAAAGCGTCAAGATCGGCTACCTCGTGAAGAATTTTCTTTTGTATTGGATCCATATAAAACACCCCCGTAATCAATCAGCGGTAATGCTGTCTAAAAGCTGCGGAAGAATTTTCTCCCTAACGTCATACTGTGCGATAGTACCGTCTTTAAGGTATATTATCTTATCGGCGATATTGAGTATTCTTTCCTGGTGGCTGATAATAATAACATTACCTTTAGTTTGTTCTACCATTTTTTCAAAGATACCGATAAGCTTCTGGAAACTCCACAAATCTATACCTGCCTCAGGCTCGTCAAATAGGCTGAGCTTAGATGATCTTGCAAATATCATAGCAATTTCTATTCTTTTAAGCTCTCCGCCCGATAGACTTGCGTCAAGGCTTCTGTTGATATAGTTTTTAGATTGTAAACCAACCTCGTTCAGCATTTCGCAGAGTGTGGAATATGGAGTTTCTTTACCTGCCGATAATCTCATCAGATCCTTTACTGTCAACCCCTTGAAACGAACAGGCTGTTGAAAAGCGTAGCTTATACCTTTGTTGGCACGATCTGTAATAGACAGTTCGGTAATATCTTCCCCGTCAAGAAAAATCTTGCCGCTTGTAGGCTGTAAAATGCCTGCAATTATTTTAGCAAGTGTAGATTTTCCGCTGCCATTTGGACCGGTTACGGCAACAAAGTGATCATCTATTTTTAAGTTTATATCTTTAAGTATAGTTTTTCCGTCAATTTCATAACTGACATTTTGTAATTCAAGCAATTTGATACCTCTATTCTTACATTTTTAGTGTGATTTGTATGCTAAAATGCTTTTCATCACACTCTTAATCATTATAACACCAATTGACAATTATTACAAGAGATTTTTACAATGCAAATTGACTATTGTAGAGATTTGCGTAAAATCCGTTTTTCTCTATCAGCTGTTCGTGAGTACCTTGTTCTATAATATTGCCGTCTTTCATTACAAGTATAACGTCTGCCGAACGAATGGTAGATAGTCTGTGGGCAACGATAAAGCTTGTACGTCCTTTCATCATTTCAGCAAAGGAGTGTTGTATCTGTTTTTCTGTGCGTGTATCAATAGAAGATGTTGCTTCATCAAGTATAAGCATTGGCGGAATACTGAGCATTATTCTTGTAATACACAAAAGCTGTTTTTGTCCCTGTGAAAGTCCTGAGTTTGAGTCGCTGATAATTGTATCATAGCCGTTTGGAAGTCTTTTGATAAAATTATGTGCATAGGTAGCTTTTGCGGCGGCAATTACTTCCTGTATATCAGCATCGGGTTTTCCCATGGTAATATTATCTCTGACAGTACCCTTCTTTATCCATGTTTCCTGTAAAACCATACCATAATTTTTTCTCAGCGACTCTCTTGTAATATCGTCCGCAGCAACTCCGTCAATACTTATTACACCGCTGTTTACGTCATAAAATCGCATAAGCAGATTGATAAGTGTAGTTTTTCCGCAGCCCGTAGGGCCTACGACAGCAATTCTTTGTCCGTTTTTTACAGAGAGATTAAAGTGTTCAATAAGCTTTTTATTTGAAACATAGGAAAAGCTTACATCGTCAAGCGTTACCTGACCTTTTACATTATCGAGCCTGATTGCCGTGGATCTATCGGGTGTCTGAGGCTTCTCTTCTATCAACTCAAAAATTCTTGCAGCACAAGAGATCGCATTCTGAAGTTCTGTTATTACTCCGGAAATTTCATTAAACGGTTTAGTATATTGATTGGCGTAGCTTAAAAAGCAGGTAAGTCCGCCAACAGATAATCCGCCCTTAATTACCGATAATGCACCTGTCAAGCCTACCGCTGCATAAATCAGACTGTTGATAAATCTTGTAGTGGGATTGGTAAGCGATGAGAAGAACACCGCTTTGACAGAGGCTTTTGTAAGCTTTTCGTTGATCTCGTTAAATCTCTCGGAGGCTTTATCTTCATAAGAAAAAGCTTGTACGATTTTTTGATTGCCGATCATTTCGTCGATAAGAGCTGTCTGACTGCCCCTTATTTCCGATTGAGTTTTAAAATAACCGTAAGTTCTGCTTGCAATAAACTTTGCCGCAAAAAAAGATAGGGGAGTAAGAAAGACAACTAAAACAGTAATTTTAATATCAATAGAAAGCATAAATGCAAGTGTACCAATTATAGTAACTACTCCTGTAAAAAGCTGTGTAAATCCCATAAGCAAACCATCGGCAAACTGATCAACATCAGCTATCAGGCGGCTTACAAGCTCACCGTGCTGATGAGAGTCGATGTACGATAGGGGAAGTTCTTGCAGATGAGCGAACGCTTCGTCACGAATATCCTGAACAACACTGAATGTTACACGATTATTGATAGTGTTCATAAACCACTGAATAACAGAATTAACTGCAATCATTATTCCAATATAAAATAATATTTTCCCTATGGCGTTAAAGTCCACATTATTTTTGCCTACGATCATATCAATAGCGTTTCCGATAAGAATAGGCATATAAAGCGTTAAAGCGGAGCTTACAGCGGCAAAAATCATAGATATTATGATCAAAAGCTTATATTTGGAGATATAAGCCAGTACACGTTTCAAGGTTTGTTTTTTAGTATTGTCACGTACCTTTTTCAAGCTTATTCCTCCTTGCTGAATTGCGAGTCATATATTTCTCTGTAAATATTACAGTTGTTCAAAAGCTGTTTGTGAGTACCTATACCGACAGCTTTTCCGTCATCGAGTACGATTATCTTATCTGCGTACTGTATTGATACTGCTCTTTGCGACACAATAAATACAGTAGGGGAGTAGTCTGAGTTTCTGAGTGCCTTGCGAAGCTTTGCGTCTGTGGCGTAATCGAGTGCGGACGAACTGTCATCAAGTATCAGAATTTCCGGCTTTTTGACTAATGCTCTTGCAATAGTTAAACGCTGTCTTTGACCGCCGGAGAGATTTTTTCCCTCCTGCTCGATAATATAATCAAGACCTCCGTCTTTAGCTGTGATAATATCTTCTGCCTGAGCTGATTTTATAGCCTGCATTATTTCCTCATCTGTTGCGTTTATGTTACCCCATTTTATATTATCTCTTATACTTCCCTTGAACAGTACGGCTTTTTGAGGTACGATACCTATCATACTTCTGAGAGTTTGCAGGGAATAATTCTTGACATTATGACCGTTTACAATAACCTCTCCGTTCTCAACGTCATAAAATCTGCAAATGATGTTTACAAGAGATGTTTTTCCCGAACCTGTACCGCCGATAATGCCTATTGTTTCACCACGTTTTACAGACAGATCAATGTTTTCAAGCGAATACTCGGCGGCGTCCTTATATCTCAGACAGGCATTTTTTAATTCAACAGAATATTCTGATACAGATATATCTTCAGACAAAGCACCGGATACTACACTTGAGTTTATTTCAAAAACAGCTTGTACTCTGTTACCGCAGGCAACGGCTTTTGTCATAGTAATTATAAGGTTAGCAAGTTTAATGAGTTCAACGAGTATCTGTGACATATAATTGTACAGTGCAACAACCTCGCCTTGTGTAAGATTTCCCGAGTTGACCTGTATTGCCCCTGAGTGTATAAGTATGATAACAGCAAAGTTGATGATAATAAATGTAAGCGGGTTCATAAGCGCCGAAATTCTTCCTGCAAATCTCTGTGATTTAGTCAACAGCAGATTAGACTTTTTAAATTGTTTAGTTTCACTATCCTCTTTGCAGAAAGCCCTGATAACTCTCACACCCATGAGATTATCTCTTGTAATATCGAGAATATTATCAAGCTGAGATTGTATTTTATTATACAGCGGAATACAGCCAACTATTATTCCAAAAACAACAACGCTGAGAAGTACAATAGCAGCTGCAAAGATGAGGGCAGACCTGGTATCAATGGTAAATGCCATAATCATAGCCCCAAACACAATGAACGGAGAACGCAGAAACAACCTGAGCGTCATATTTACACCATTTTGTATCTGGTTCATATCGCTTGTCAGTCGAGTGATAAGGGTAGATGTACCAATGCTGTCAAGCTCACTGTAAGAAAGCGTTTGGATATGGTCAAACAAGCTTTTTCTTACTTTTGATGTAAAATTTATTGCCGCCTTTGCAGAAAAGTATTGTGCTGTCAGAGAACCTGTAAGTGCAAAAACAGCAAGCCCCGCAAGGATAAGGCACATTCTGATTATATAATCAACATCATTGTTTCCGATACCTTTATCTATGATAGAAGCGACAACCATAGGTACAAACAGCTCAAGCAGAGCTTCAAGCATTTTAAAAAGAGGAGCCAAGATACATTCGATCTTATAATCCTTTAAATATTTGAGCAGCTTTCTCAATATAAAAACTCCTGTCTTTCAGATAAAAAATCAAACAGCACTATAAAAATAATGCCGTTTGGTTTTTTATAACTGTTTTATTCTTTATTTGTTTGTTTTTCCTTAACCTTTTTTTCTAAAGGTATACGTCTGATAATACCCTCACTAAGTGCGATGAAAAGGAACAGGAACGGTGTTACGATCGGAGTGAACAGGCTAAACATAGACTGAGCGCAATATGAGATGATAACAAGTGTAGTAATGAGTGCGCCGATTGAATATTCAAATCTTCTCATACCCTTTACAACAACAGAGACAAGTACAGTTACATAAGAGAGAAGTCCCAAAGCGCCGATAGTTACGAGGTAAGTGAGAAACTCGTTGTGTGCGCTGTCGAACACACTGCCGTGACGTTTTATCATATCCTCACGGTAGTATTTTTTCATAACTTGTCCGAATGTATCCGGTCCCGAACCGACAAGCATATTTTTGATACCGTTAGTTTTAAACAGAATTACACTTCTGATCCAAGCGTAACCTCTGTGTGTACCCCATTTATCATTAAGACGAAGATAATTTGATAATTTGCCAAGATCGGTGGTTGTGTCAATAGCGCTGAAATATACAAACAGACCGATTACCGATAAAACGGATAATGCAACTAAAGAGGCTACAGTGATCTGAACTGCTTTTGGTGAGGGTCTATCGTTGTATTTCTTCTGAATAAAATAAAACAAAACTGAAAGACCGCCGAATACAGCAATGAGAATATATATTTTATTATTGAAGATGAGGGTTTTTGGGATAGTATCAAGACGCTTATAATTATCTTTAAATACCAGTGAGAGTAATCTGAAAATCTTACACGATAGAAGCATAAGGAAAACACAGAATACAAACTTAAACATTCTCTGAGCATTTTTGCATGAATATACGAACAGTATAGACATAAATGCTGCAAGTCCAACATATCCGCTGTCACTGTTTGCAACAAGTAATCCCATAAATGAAATGCATACTCCTATACTATAAAAAACGGTGGATGGAATATCCTTAGAGGTGACGAGCAAAGCTGCTATAACGGGCATAGAAACACATATAAAGCATGAGAAGATATTAATGTTTCCAAAAGTAGAAATAAAAATCGTTTGCTGGCTTTCAGCTATTTCTGTAAGCAAATTAAACGGATCAATATAGAACTCATGCAGAATAGCGATTATAACTACAATAGCCGAGGATACGACAAAAATATCATAAGGAAGCTTGTGATATTTGTAATACCTTGAAACTACAAAATAGCACAATACATATCCTGCCATAATTATCAAACCGCTGTCACGTCCCTCAGAGCCTGTAACAGCTTCCATACCGTATTCAGATAAAGCTGTAGAGATGACGCTTACGATCAAAAAGCACAACATTCCAATATCTTCAACAGTTGGCTTGAAAATGTTTTTTACCCACTTCTTTTTATCAATACCACAAAGATAGGTGGCAATAACAAAGAAAAGAAGAACGATTGTAGTTCCTACGAAGTAGTGAAGTCTGTCTTTTCTGAGATTGAAAAGTTTATCAGTCATAAATACAGGGAACAGTGTAAACATTCCTATTACATACAGATTGGTAAACTTTTCGTGCATAGAGAGAGTATCGTTAAGTGTCGGTGCATATGATGATTTTGTTTTCTTGACTTCGCTTTTTTTGCCGGTTGAAGCATTTGAGTTGTTTTCTTTATTTGAACTTTTGTTTTTACTCACGTTTTAGCCTCCTTAATTTCTTGATCGGTATTAGAATTTCTGAGATAATCAATATAGCTTTGCAAAATGATAGCGGCAGCGGCAGCGTCAATTGTTTTTTTGCGTTTTTTCCCTCTTGTATTGCTGTCGTTAAGATACCTGTGAGCGATCATAGTTGTACATCGCTCGTCATACAGAACTACCGGGATATCGGTAATGCCGGAGAGCATTTGGGCAAACTCCCTTGCGGAAACAGCGCTCTCACCCTCGGAGCCGTCCATATTTCTGGGCAAACCTACAACTATTCTCTGCGCCTGTTTTTTACCTGCAATTTGAGCTACCTTGTTTATTACATTTTCACGGCAGCGGTCATCAATAACAAGCAGAGGAGATGCAAGAAACATACTTTTGTCACAGACAGCAAGCCCTGTTCTTGCTTTTCCAATGTCCACAGAGAGTATTACCATACACATCACTTCCATTAAAATATTGCATAAAACCCACAACATCTATAATAAAAATTTGAAAATTGTATTTACAATTAACGAATTAAGTGCTAAAATAAAAATAGAAATTATAAGAATATTAAAGATGTAAGTGGGAAAATTACTGCTATACGCATTGATAGGTAACAGCCAACTTTTATTTTAGCATACTTTTTTGCTTTTGTACAGAAAAGAAACAACATTTTAACAACTATTTTAATGAAGTATTGATTTTGAGAATGATATTTTTATTGTATGCAGTAATAGTATCTGTTTTCAAGATTAAAATTAACCGGTAAATTACATAAAGTAATGGAGAGATTATAATGAATAATACTAAATTTTCATTGGTTTTAAGACAATGCAGAGAAAATGCCGGTTTAACGCAGAAGCAGGTATCCGATGCATTGGGAGTAGAGAGATCGACTTATGCATACTATGAAACAGGCACAACCAGACCGAGCGGCTCAATGATAATTAAGCTTGCGAATATATTTAACATTAATTATTCTATATTTATGGAAGCTGTGTCCGATGTTGAGTTCGACAATTCGGAGGAAGACGAAAGCTTTACTACACTTACCGATGTCTCGTGGAGAGACAGAGAAAGAATGTATGCAATTGCTAAAGACGAGCAGAATATGCTGCTTTTGTACCGAATGCTTACAAGTGATCAAAAGAGCAAAGTGCTTGATCTGATAAAAAAGTATCGTGCAGAGAACCTTGACAGAGATAAAAAAGTAAAAAAATCATAAAAACACACTTTACAAATAACTATTATTATGATATAATATCAAGGTACTGTGTAAAACAGTATCGGTAATACCCCTTTTCACGGTTGCAGGATTCACCTTGACCGCATACTGTGAGATGTCCGTAATGGGTAAATTTATATTAAAAGGTGGAAACAAAAATGACAAAAGCAGAAAAGACAGCCATTATGGCAGAGTATGCTACACATGAGGGCGATACAGGTTCTCCTGAGGTACAGATTGCAGTTCTTACAAAGAGAATTAACGATCTTACCGAGCACCTCAAGACACATAAGAAGGATCATCATTCACGTCGTGGTCTTCTTAAAATGGTTGGTAAAAGAAGAAATCTCCTCAACTATCTCATAAAGGTTGACATTGAGAGATATCGTTCTATCATTGCGAGACTTGGTATTCGTAAATAATTCAACAAAAGAAAGGGGACAGATGTTTATTCGTCTGTCCCCACAAGTTCAGTTAAACAAGTGTTAAATCACTTAAAATAAAAGATGAGCAGCGCAGATATATTTAGCGGTAAAATATGTGTTTTCAGAACGATCTGTGAATGTATATTTTATTGCTAAGTAACTGCCGTGCTTTTTAAAAAGGAGATGTAAAAATGGCTAATTCAATGAAAACATTTGATAAGTTCAGAGTTTTTGAAACAGAATTTGCAGGCCGTCCTCTTGTTGTAGAAACAGGAAAAATGGCACAGCTTGCAAACGGATCATGCCTTGTGCGTTACGGTGATACAGTAGTACAGGCGGCAGTAACAGCAGCTTCAAAGCCGAGAGAGGGCGTAGATTTCTTCCCATTATCGGTAGATTATGAAGAGAAGCTTTACGCAATAGGAAAGATCCCCGGTTCATACCTCAAGAGAGAAGGAAAGCCGTCTGAGAAAGCAATACTCACATCAAGAGTAATAGACAGACCGATAAGACCGCTTTTCCCGAAGGATATGAGAAACGACTGCTCAATAGTAGCAACAGTAATGTCGGTAGATCCCGATTGTTCACCTGAGATCACAGCAATGGTTGCAACATCAATAGCGCTTTCTATTTCAGATGTTCCGTGGAACGGCCCGGTAAGCAGTGTTTCTGTTGGCTATGTTGATGGAGAGTATGTAATAAACCCGAATAAAGAGCAGAGAGCAGTAAGCAAGATGGCGGTAACGGTAGCTTCAACCGATTCTCGTATTGCAATGATCGAAGCAGGTGCAGACTGTGTTTCAGATGAGGTTATGTACAACGGTATCATGGCAGGTCATGAAGCTAATCAGAGTATAATAGAGTTTATCAAGGGTATCCAGGCAGAAATAGGCAAGGAGAAGTTTGAGTATCCGAGCAATGAACCAGATCACGATATGTTTGAAGCAATAAAAGCATTTTGTGAAGAAGATGTAAAAATTGCTCTTGATACAGACGATAAAACCGTAAGAGATGAAAGATTGAAGCCTATTTATGAGGCAGTACACGAGAAGTTTGATGAAATCTATCCCGAGATGGAAGCGCAGATAGATGATTGCCTTTACAAGACACAGAAGTTTATAGTTCGCCGCTGGCTGCTTGACGAACAGAAGCGTGTTGACGGCAGAGGTATGAATGATATACGTCCGCTTGCTTCCGAGGTAGGTATTCTTCCAAGAGTACACGGTTCGGGTCTTTTTACAAGAGGACAGACACAGGTTCTTACAATAACTACTCTCGGTCCTGTATCAGACAAGCAGCTGCTTGATGGTATTGATGACGAGATTGAAAAGAGATATATTCACCACTATAACTTCCCAAGCTATTCTGTTGGCGAAACAAAGCCGAGCAGAGGTCCGGGACGCAGAGAAATTGGACACGGTGCACTTGCAGAGAGAGCACTTTTACCTGTAATTCCTTCAGTTGAAGAGTTTCCGTATGCAATTCGTCTTGTAAGTGAGGTTGTATCATCAAACGGTTCAACATCACAGGGTTCTGTATGCGGTTCAACGCTTTCACTTATGGATGCAGGTGTTCCGATCAAAGCACCTGTTGCAGGTATTTCATGTGGTCTTATTACAGAGGGTGACCGTTGGATGACCATGGTAGATATTCAGGGACTTGAAGATTTCTTCGGAGATATGGATTTCAAGGTAGCAGGTACAAAGGACGGTATTACAGCTATACAGATGGATCTTAAGATCAGCGGTCTTACACCTGAAATGGTTAAAGACGCACTTGAAAAGACACACAAGGCTCGTAATTATATTCTTGACGAGGTTATGCTCAAAGCAATTCCCGAACCGAGAAAAGAGCTTTCACCGTATGCTCCAAAGATGTATAATACAGTTATACCTGCCGATAGGATAAGCGAAGTAATCGGTAAGAGTGGTAAGGTTATAAAAGAGATACAGGCACAGTTTGAAGTAAAAGTAGATATTGAGGAAAATGGCGAAACAGGTAATGTATTTGTTAGCGGTATGGACGCTGATAAGTGTAAAGGAGCAGTATCTGCGATCGAATTGATAGCAAACGGCCCTGAAATAGGAGCAATATTCTACGGCAGAGTAACAAGAATAATGGATTTTGGTGCTTTTGTAGAGATTGCACCGGGTATGGAAGGCTTGTGCCATATTTCAAGACTTGATGTAAAACGTACAGAGCAGGTAACAGATGTTGTTACAGAGGGAGATACGATTATTGTCAAGGTTCTTGAGATTGACGACAAGGGCAGATTAAACCTTTCGAGAAGAGATGCTTTGATAGAGGTAGAGGGCTTAAAGCCTGAGAACGATCTTCCTCAGACATCAAGAAAGCAAAAGAGCGGCAGCGACAAGAGATTTGGCAATAAGCGTCCTAAGAATTAACTCATAGATTGTATTGAGTGCATAAGTTTTGATGTATATCGGACTTATGCACTTTTATTTTTTGTAATGAAAAATACCTTGCAGCAAAGTCTGTATGTTACATACTCAATTACTGCAAGGTATTATTTATTGTGAGTTATTATTTATCAGAGTTCTCAGTGGATATCGTATTCTTAAAATAATATCCGTCAATAACTGTCCAGTCATTCTCTTGATTGTATTCGCAATGTATGACTAAATCGTCAACCAAATAGTCACCGCAAAAAGTGAAAATGTGTGCATAGGTATCGTTATATGTGTAATAAGCTTTACATTTCATACCTTCTAATGACAAATAATCACACTGCTTAATTCTGCCCTGTTCGTCATATTGTAAAACAACATTTTCGATATAAGGTTCGGGTGTATCCTCTTCTACGACAAAAGAGAAAGCAGGACGGGTAAAACCTTTAATTGCACTTCTGAATTCAGCGTCAGCACTATCAGTGTCAGAAACAACAGGCTCAGACTGCACTGAAGTTTCGCTTTGTGTATCAGAAACATTATTGTCACTGTTACAGCCTGTTATACCAACTGTAATAACTGCAATAAGTGCCGATATAAAAAACTTCTTCATATGACTTCTCCATATTAATTTTCGGGGAAGAAAATCTTGGAGTTTTTCACATAATCTATGAGGTCGTTAGTAACTCGCACAGCGTCCTCTTTGTCTGTTCCAACTCCTGTGAAATAGATCTTGATCTTAGGCTCTGTACCCGAAGGTCTAACGATAATAGCGTTTCCGCCTTCAAGAGAGAACGAGATTACATTTGACTTAGGAAGCTTGATCTCTGTTGTAGTACCCTTGATGTAATCCTTTTCAAACGACAAGAGGTAGTCTGCTTGCTTTACAATGCTGAAACCTGCCATTTCGGTAAGCTCGCAGTTTCTCAAGCTATCCATAATATTCTTCATTGTCTGCATTCCCAATGCGCCGTCAAACTCAAAGCTTAGTGTTGTGTTGTTATAGAAACCGTACTCCTTATAAAGTTCATCGATAACATTTGCAAGAGTTTTACCCTGACGCTTGTAATAAGCTGTCATTTCCGCAATAAGCATAGATGCCACAACAGCGTCTTTATCTCTTACATAAGTACCTGCAAGATAGCCGTAGCTCTCCTCAAAACCAAATACATAGCGGTTTTCTTCATTTTTCTGCTCAAGTTCAAGGATCTGTTCGCCGATATACTTAAAGCCCGTAAGAACGTTTTTGAGTTCACAGCCGTACTTTTGAGCAACCTTTTCCATAAGAACACTTGTAACAACAGTCTTTACAAGAACAGGGTTTTCGGGAAGTGTACCGAGTGCCTTGCGGTTGCTGAGAATGTAATTGGAGAGCATAATACCGGTTTCGTTACCTGTGATAAGACGGTAATCGTCACCATCGGGTACTGCTATACCAACTCTGTCTGAGTCGGGGTCTGTTGCAAGGAGAAGATCGGGTTTAACTTCACGGCAAAGCTTAAGTCCCTCTTCAAGAGTTTCTCTGATTTCGGGATTAGGATAAGGGCAGGTGGGGAAGTTTCCATCGGGCATTTCCTGCGATTTAACGATATGTACATCCTTCACACCGGTTCTGTCGAGTATTTTTCTTACAAGCTTGTTGCCTGCACCGTTGAGGGGAGTATAAACAACTCTAAGACCGGAACCCTCGCAAATACCCTTATTTACAGCCTGTTCCTCAACTTTTGTAAGATAGGACTCGTAAAACTCATCTTTAATGTATTCGATAGAACCGTCAGCCAAAGCTTTATCAAAGTCGCAGAGCTTAACATCAGTAAAACAATCAAGCTTAATAATTTCGTTGTAAACAGCCGTTGCATCGTTGTCTGTCATCTGACATCCGTCTGAACCATAGCACTTGTAGCCGTTATACATAGATGGGTTATGGCTTGCTGTTACCATAATACCTGCTTGGCTCTTGTGATATCTTACTGCATACGATAACACAGGAGTAGGCTGAAGTTCGGTTGAAAGATAAACCTTAATGCCGTTTGCGGCAAGAACTCTTGCTGCCTCTGCTGCAAAAAGATCGGAATTTATTCTTGAATCGTAAGAAATAGATACAGAAGAGGAATCATATTTTTTAAGCAAATAATTTGCAAGTCCCTGTGTAGCCACTCTTACAGTGTAAATATTCATTCTGTTAGTACCTGCTCCGAGTATGCCTCTCAAGCCTGCTGTACCAAACTCAAGTGATCTGTAAAAACGATCATAAATAGCGTCATCATCATTCTTAATGTTTTCCAGTTCCGAAATAAGATTGCTGTCATCGGATGCGTTTTTTAGCCACTCCTCATACAGCTCTTTGACCTTTAACTCCATAAACACATCTCCTAAAATAAATTGGTAATGCTCTCTTGATGCATTAGATCACGATGTCATTTCTCAACATTACATTATTATACTGTATTATACCACAAATTTTAAAATTTGACAAACTTTTGAGTTAATATTTTTTTGGAAATTCAGGGTATTAATTTATTAAATCAGAATTATAATATGCCTTAGCTTAATTAATCATTACTCTATTATCACAAAAATTGTGCAATGTTACAAATAATTTATTAGAATAATTTTTAACATTGTTGATAATATAGAAATTATTAATAAAAATCTAATAATATCCGTATATTGCTGAAAACGATTAATAGTATTTTTTTCAAAAAAATTTAAAATAAAAAGGTTATGCAAAGAAAATTTTATAAATAAACTATTAAATTACACTTTGCTTTCATTCATTTTATAAAAAAAAAAAAAAAATGTATGATAAAAGATGAATTTTATATTTGAATGAGTTATTGCTAAAAATTCAATAAAAGGTTATAATATACTTATACTTTTTAAATAGAGTTAAAATTTTGTGTAATGTGTTTAATGTAACGGAGGAAACTATGAAAGCGATATTTAAAAAAATAGTAAGTATGGTTCTTTCAGCTACGGTAATAGGCTCGGGCTTTTCTGTAATGCAGGCAGGTGCAGAACAGTCTGATTACCCTGAAGAATACATATTGGGAGATGTTAATTGTGACAAAAAAATCTCTCTTAAAGATGCGTCACTGATTCAAAGGGCACTTTTGTCATTAGAGGATATAAACGAAGTGCAATATATGCTTGCCTGTGTTGACGGAAGTGAGTTTTTATCGCTAAAGGACGCATTTATTATACAGAGATATGCTTTGAACATAATTGATGAATATGCGGTGAATTCAAAAGGAAAAATTATCGGAGATACTATTTATTTTGATACAGACAGCGATACGGAAAGTGACAATATTAACACAGAAAGCGACACTGCAGCGGATACCGAAACAGATACAGTTACAGATAGTGAAACCGATTCGGCAACAGATACTGCAACGGATAGCGAAATTGATACAGTAACTGATACTGCAGAGGATAGTGAAATCAATACTGAAACTGACAACACAACAGATAGTACAATTGATACAGTAACGGATAGCGAGAGTGAAACCGACAGTGCACTTTCAGATACAGACACAGCCGACACTGAAAATGAAAAGGGCTGCAAAGCTACTTTTAAATGTACAAATACCGATGCGATCATTTATTATACAAGAGATTTCACAGACGGAGTATTAGCCGCTGACGAAGATGTCTATGCAAGAAACGGAGTAACGGGTCATATAGACAGTACAGGAGAGGGTGAAATAAACTTCGAGCTGTACAATCACGGAATGATGATAGTTACCGAAATCAAAATTGAAGGCGAGTATTCTGAGCTTATTACTGTTGACAAAGATAATTTCCGTTACAGAATAACAGGTGTTAAGAGCGATCTTACAATAAATGCAGAAGGTTTCTATGGCGGTTTAATCGAAACAGATACCGAAAGTGAAGAAGACACAGACAGTGTAGAACCTTATGATATATTGCCTATGGAAGATATACAGTATATGCTTGACGGTAATTTTGAAAGAGGAACACAGTTAGGAGATACATGGAAGCAAGGACTGCGAACAAAGAGCGACAGTGTAGTTATTGAGAGCGGTTCACGCACAGATGGTTCAAAATGTTTGAAGCTTACTACTACGAGTGATTATGCTACATTTGCATACAACAGTTTGCATGGCTTGAAGCCTGAACATACATATAAGCTAACCGTAAAGGCATGGGGTAACGTATCGGAGTGTGACGAGCATCATAACGGAATTTATCTGAATGTTGGACAGCTTTCAGGTTTGGGTGCTCCGTATGTTGATGAAAACGGAAAATCAATTAGCGGTTGGGGTGCATACTTTGATTGCTATAACAACTGGATACAGAAAGATTGTGATGTCACAACAATTACAGTATATTTTGAATCAACAAGCAGAGGTCTTGCAGATATAGAGTGTGTTTTGTGGGGCAAGGGTACAGCGTACTTTGATGATATGACGATTGAAGAAGTTGATTATGACAGCGAGCCTCGTGACAAAACAAGAGTAATGACTGAAAACATAGGACTTGTACTTATGAACAGCGATGTAGAGGGACTTACAGTTGAACAAATGCAGGAATGGTGCGAGGACGTAGAGTGGAGCTATCAGAAGATGAATGACCTTATGGGAGTGGCTCCTTATAAGGGTGACAGAATTTATCTTATATCTGTCTACGAGCCGTATATGACAGGATTCCAGGCACTCAGCGGAAACAGAGTTATCAAGTGGAGAGGCGATTACATGGGACCTGCCTGTGTTAGATTCTGTACAGAGGGAATATGGTCTGACGTAGCGTATCATGAGATAGGACATCTGTATGATTTCCTTGAAGAATATCAGTGGTGTTATTACAGCTCGGAAATGGGAGCGGAATTCAGAAAACTTTATTGTCTGCTTGAGCATGGAGAAGGCAAATTTAAGAACCACGGTTGGGGTATGGAGCTTGCATACGACCAGTTATATGAATACACAAAGAGTATAAGCGGAGAATGCTATGATAAAACAATAGCTGTAAGAAGCGGAACAATGCATTACGATAATATGAATTACGTTCTTACAAGAGCTGTCAATGCAGTTGGCTGGGATATAGCAAGAGATACTTTCCACGGCTTTGCAAAATATTATGATCCACGCTACAATACAGGCAGAGCAAAGTTTGAGTATTTGATGATGTCTTTGCAGAGAAGTTATAATAAGAAACACCCCGAAGCAACAGGTTCTGAAGTTTATGATACATTCCCGCAGGGTGAGTTTGATTATATAGGACAGCTTATGAACCCAACCTCTGCCGAAGGAGAAAAAATATGTAAGGTACAGTTTATGGATCCCGATGGACAGAAACTGTGGTTTGAGTTTGTACCTGAGGGAGAGGGGGCAAATCCGCCTCAACAGTCAGCGTCCGAAAAGTACGGTGCATTTACAGGCTGGGATATGGATATAACAAACATAACGTCCGATATGGTGGTAACTGCACAGTATGAGAACTACAAACCGTTTGGTTCAGCGTCTGTTACAACAGGCAGTGAAACAATATATGAGGGTGAATATGCGACTGTAAAAATTGACGTACCGGAATCAGGCACATACAAGTACAATATAATCTGTATGAGCGGATCAGATACGATTTTTGAGAGCGGGTATACAGACAGCAATACAGCAAGTTTCCTTTTAAGCAAATCAGGCAGCTATGTAGTTTACGCTAAGGTAAAGACTGCCGATGGAACAGAGTATAACACACAGAAAAAACAGTTCAGTGCAGAGAGAGCGGTTGTTGTTTATTATAGTGGATACTCCTCACCGAATATACATTATAAGGTAGGTTCGGGTACATGGACAACGCCTCCGGGAGTAAAGATGACGCCAAACAGCGATGTCTCCGGATATTCATTTAAATATGTAATACCTCTTGACGCAAAGAGTTCTATAGTAAAATGCTGCTTTAACGATGGCAATAATAATTGGGATAACAACGGTGAAAAGGATTACAGCTTGTCAGAAGGTGCAGTAGGTGTAAAGAACGGTGTAGTTACACAGCTGCAATAAAAAAATAATTATTCAATGACCTTTAAGGTAAGGCACATAACCGAGTAAATATACGGTTGTGTGCCTTTTAAACATTAAGTGAATAAAAAAGCTTATCAGAAATATTTATAAGAAAAACTTATTATTTTTATTAATATTTTGAATTGATTTATCTAATAGACTATTGTATAATTATACCAATGAATGAATATAAAAGATAAATTTTATGTAAAAATTCTTGTTATCTATTACTTAAGCAATAGTGATAAGTACTTATGTAGATCTATAAAGATTATTGCTAAAGATAACGCTGAGTTTATTGTTATAATTGAATGTAGTAAACTAACTAAATAATAGGTGATTATATGCTCAAACAAATCAGATACTTTCAATCGGTAGTACGTTTAGGAAACTTTACTGCGGCTGCCGAAGAGCATTTTATTTCTCAATCGGCAATATCACAGCAAATTAAGGCTCTTGAAAATGAGCTTGGAGTGGAGTTGCTGCAGCGAAAAAAACGCAGCTTTACATTGACAAAGGCAGGAGAATTTTTCTACAAGAAAAGTCTTGTTTTAGTTGCCGATTACGATGCTGTTTGCCGAGAACTTCATCATCTCTCGGGTGAAAGCGAGCAGCACTTGAAAATAGGAGTTTTGAGGGGATACAGCGGAAACGAATTTAGGATTGCGGTTTCTGATTTTTCTGCTAAAAATCCCGATATTTCCGTTGAGATAACAACAGGTAATCACGAGGAGCTGTACAACGACCTTCGCAGCGGAAAAATAGATATTGCGCTTAACGACCAACGCAGAGCATTCTCAGATGAATACATTAATATTGTACTCGATATGCAGGAGTACTGTATAGAGTTATCGGCAAATAATCCTATTGCACAGCTTGATTCGGTGAATGCGGAGGATCTAAAAAATATTCCGTGTATATTGCTTGCAAGCGAATCTCAGCAGGAAACGGAGCAAATGTTTTATCGGGAATATTTCGGTATTCGCAGCGAGATAAGATTTGCAGATAATATAGAGAACGCTCGTATGCTGCTTATTCAGGGCAAGGGGTATATGCCGATAGAGGGCGGCGAGAAGTATGTCGGAGGAGAGATTACAAGCAAAATTAAGCTTACAAAAAACGACAAACCGATTATCCGCCGATACTGTGCATTCATTAAGTCGGACAATTTTACAAACCATACAGAGGAGTTCCTGAATATTTTAAAGGAACAATTTTTTTATAAATTGGAATTTTAAGGAGCAGTAAAATGAAACTCGGTACTTTTTACATCATTGTGAAAGATATTGAAAAATCAATTGACTTTTATAGAAAACTATTGCAGGAAGAACCGCTATACAGAAACGATGATCGGTGGGTACAATTCAGCAATTCTATTGCACTATACAATAGCTCATATGATAAAAAAATCATTAGTAACGAAACTGCTGAAATGTTTAATCAAGCATATATTGAATATTTCTTGGCTGATAAAGGAGCACCTAAAAATAATATAGTTATCTTTAATTTCGAGGTTGAAGATTTGATGGATGAATATATAAGACTAAAAGATTTGAGTATTGGAGAAGTTTCAAATTTAATGTATGTTAATGTTAATATGCCATACTGGTATTTTAATATCGTAGATCCAGATGGGAATGTAATCGAAATCACAGGAAAATACAAACAGTAAAGTCTGATTTTTCGTAATGATAATATCCTTTCAGCATATAACATAATCACAGGAGGTTTTGAATTTATGGATAAGGTTAAGAAAAAGCTTGCATTCGGCTGTTTGCGTCTGCCTATGAAGAACGGCAAGGTAGACGAGCCGCAGTTCTGCAAAATGGTTGACCGTTTCATTGAGGAGGGTTTCAATTATTTTGATACGGCTCACGGATATATCGGCGGTCAGAGTGAAACGGCAATTCGTTCTTGTGTGACATCACGTTATCCGAGAGAGAGCTACCTTCTCACCGATAAGCTTACTGACAGCTATTTCAACAAACAGGAGGATATTCGTCCGTTCTTTGAAAACCAGCTGAAGTGGTGCGGAGTTGACTATTTTGATTTTTACCTTATGCACGCTCAGGGTGCAGGAAATTACGGTAAATTCAAGAGGTGTAAAGCCTACGAAACTGCATTTGAGCTGAAAGCCGAGGGCAAAATAAGACACGTAGGAATTTCCTTCCACGACACCGCAGAGGTTTTGGAGCAGATACTAACAGAGTACCCGCAGATAGAGGTTGTTCAGATACAATTTAATTATCTCGATTACAATGACCCTGCCGTGCAGAGTCGAAAGGTTTACGAAGTCTGTCGGAAGTATAATAAGCCTGTACTTGTTATGGAGCCTGTAAAGGGCGGTAATCTTGTAAATCTTCCCGACGATGCAAAAAGTGTTTTAACCGAGCTTAACGGCGGCAGTCCTGCAAGCTATGCGATACGTTTTGCCGCAGGATTTGATGGTATGCTTTGTATCCTTTCGGGAATGAGCAGCATTGAACAGCTTGAGGATAACATCGGTTATATGAAAGATTTTCAGCCTCTCAATGATACGGAGCTTGCAGCGGTAAACAGGGTAGTTGATATTCTTCACTCCAAAAAGCTTATTGCCTGCACAGCCTGTCGCTACTGTACAGCAGGCTGCCCGATGAAAATATCAATTCCCGACCTGTTCTCTTGTATGAATACAAAGGAGCTTACCCATGACTGGAACCCCGACTATTATTACAATCAGAGTCCAGGCGACTTAGCTGGCTACAGCGTACCCCTTGTAGCCATCAAGAGTGCCGAGCTTGACAATCTGGCTCAGGCAACAGCCCGTCTGCTCAGCACCATCCCCGACAAGCTGACCCCCGAAGGCAACTTCAATTTCAAGGGGACCTGCCACTATGCATATAGTAATTACATGTATGCCTACGACATCTATCATACCCTTAGTATGAACACGTCGGAGAGTGACTTCAACAGCTGGAAGCCTGCCTTTAAGAGTGCGGTGCCCTACAGCCGTTTCTCTGCCAAATGGCTCACAGGATTTTCAGAGCTGATGTACGACATGAACAATTTCAACGTAAAGGCCGACGAATGTGGCGTAGTCAGCATGTTCTTCCCCCGTACCCTCTACAAATCGACAACCCCCAATTGGAATACCGCCATCCAGGATTTCCAGTGGAACAACATCATCCGCTGGCAGCAATACGGTTGGTAACCATTTCGCCACATAAACAACCAGCGCCAAATGATGGTACAATAACGTTTTGTGGAACTCATCGCGTCTGTGGCGGCTGGCAGTGACGACGATATCTCTCAGACGATCTTGAAGCGGATGCGGAAGGCTCGCTCATGCTCGTCCCAATTAGTGCCAAGCATCTCGAAGCGGCCTATCTGAGAGGTGCTCCTGACATGCTTGCCGATGCAGGGACAGACGTCGTAATCGCCGATGCGCACCAACCGAATGGTTTCGGAGGCATCCTCGGGCAGACGGCTGGGATCGACCTCCTCCGGGAGTTCATCGCGAGTGACGAACTCGAAGGTGACAGGCAGGTCGGCGTCGATCAACTCATTCATGCGACGCTCTATCTCCTTCTCTTCCTGACGCGTGGGCTTATGATCGACATGGAAGCTCATCTTGCTCTTCTTACGCTCGATATGGGCGTTGAAAGAGCGCTCGCAGCCAAAGAGGCGGATCATCGTCTGGTTCAGCAGATGCTCCGCCGTATGGGCTGGCGGGAACTCTTCCTTGTTGTGCTCGTTTAAGATATAGTCTGCCATACGTTACTATGCCTTGAATTTCAGAACGACA
>CACWKD010000012.1 GCA_902761345.1 uncultured Ruminococcus sp.
CTTTCATTTTGTGTATAATTCATTTTAGAGCACCTCTTTAGTTTGTTTTACCAACGGTTCGGGTCGGTATTTACATTCTACTATGAGGTGTTCTTTTTTTTTTTTTTTTCATTTTGTTGTTTACAGGAAGCTCCATATAATTATTTTCATAATTTTGTAAAACATTATCCGCAATAAAGATTTTTTATAAAATTTAACTAAGATCATCTTATTTTATCATACTTTCGTACAGTTTTCAAGGTTAATATGAAATGTATTACAGAAATGATTTTTCAAATAAAAAGCAGCCAAGTCTTACCTTAGCCGCTAAAAATCATTTATTCGTCTTCCAACATATCGTTATTAAGCTGCTTTTCTACCTCGCTGCGTTTTAACATTCTGCCGTTGTGGAAAATATATTCGTCATCAGAACCGCTTACTGCGTTTGATATCTCCTCTGCCTCGTTTTTTTCTATAACAGTTCTCGTTTTCTTTTTCTCGTTATCTGTATCTCTTTTCCTCGACGCATCAAGAATATCTATCATACCGTCATATACATAAAATGTAATTATATATTGCAGCGTTGAGGGTACTATCAACAATGAAAACAATCCTATCATCACCGCAGTGTATATCGGATTGAATACTATTACGGAAAGTGCAAATATCACAGCTGATAATATCAGTAATGCAATCGTTACAAGTATGTTGTTTTTCAGCTCGCCAAACGAAAACAAAGCACAGTTTCTGTATAAGTCTTTCAGCTTTATATCCATAGTCACTGTCATTATATTCAGATAATAGGACGCAAACAGCATAAGCAGAGATATAAGCCCCGTTATCACCAACGGAACCCAAAAAATCACGCTCGATTTTGTTCCGCTGTAATATAAAACAACCGATGAATAACACACAGCAAACAGCAAATAAAAAACTACTCCGTGAAGTAAAGTTTTTAAGAAGTTTTCCTTTATTCCGCCAAAAAACGCTTTAGATAACGAAAAGCTTTTTCCTGTGTAAATATATCTGCAAACCTGAGCCATACCGCCCATTCCGACATTCAGAGGTATTACCGCAGCAGCACTGATAAGTACAGAAAAACCTCCCACGAGTTTATAGGTCATATAGATATACCCTGCTGCAATTATCGTAAATATTGAAAACATAAGGTTTGACAGGATTATATATTTAAATTTTGAGAAATAAATATTAAAAAAATCCACAGTCCTCATAGTTTTCCTGATTCCGCTTTGATTTTCCGCCACGCTTATACCTCCGAAATTCTTTTATTTTCCTAAAAACCAAATAATCCTCCAAGCAGAAAAAACAGCACCGTATCAGCCAAAGACGCAAATCCTATAAGTATGAGCATATATGATGTATTCAGTATCATTATACCAAGCTTGTTTCGCAGTGTATCGCCTGTGTACAGATTTTTGCAAAATATTCCTCTGAACACCGAAAAAGAAAAATCCATACAATACTGCGACACATATACAAGCGCAAGCGACGATATAAATGTTCCTATCAGCATAACGCATATATAATACGCAAGTCCCTTTAATCCGTATGTTACACAAAGATAACCTGATATTATTCCGCAGCATACTCCCCTTGCAAGCATTACTGTCGGGATAGTAATAATACCGAACGGCGACATTGCCATTAATATCATAGCCGCTGCAAAAACAAATGAAACCGTAAACGAATCGGCAAACACTCCTATTGCTGTCGAGTTTCTGTTGACTGTAATATGCTCTGTTACAGCCTCTACTGCCCTACTCATAAGTTCGCCGTGCTTTATCCCCGCACAGGATGCGCCTATTACCATTCCCGAAAGCAGTACAGTAACAAAAAATGCCGCCATTCCGTACTTTCTAAAAAAATATCTAAGTAACGCTGCGGCTCTTCTGTATCTGTTTCTTTGAAAATCACCGCTCTGTTCGGCAGGTCTTACCGCCAATACTATACTTTTCATAAAAACGTCCTCCGTCTGTTAATCTCACCACATTGTATGTTTTGAGATAACTTTTTATACACAGAGGACTTTATATTATTTAGATAACTCGTTTGCTCTGTTTGTGCAGGCGTCCATAGCCTCTATTACTGCATTGTAGAAATCTTTCTCCTCAAGCTTTTCAAGCGCTTTAAGAGTTGTGCCGCCGGGAGAAGATACCTTTTTGATGAGTACCTCGGCAGTATCGCCTGAGTGTTCGAGCATTTCGGCGCTGCCTTTTAAAGTTGCACATACAAGCCTTAGCGCCTTATCCTCATCTATACCCTGCTGTTTTGCATAATCTATCATTGCCTTTGCGAAAAGGTAAACATAAGCCGGACTGCTGCCGTTTACTGCTATTACACTGTTCATCTGTGTTTCGTCAAGTATCTCGGCAACTCCGCCGTTCGCAAACATCTTATATACATACCCAAAATCTTCATCGCTTATATTTCGTCTGCTGAGCGCCGACGCACCTACGCCAAGCAGAAGTGGAGTATTCGGCATAACTCTTACCATAGGGCAGTCACACTCTATCGTCTTTGCAATATAATCTGTGGATATTCCTGCGGCAATAGTTACTATAACCTTTTCTTTTGTTACTGCCTTTTTTACTTCTGCAAGCACCTCGGCGTAATTCTGCGGCTTTACTGCAAGCACTATTATGTCACTTGCTCCTGTTACTTCAACAACCGAACCCGAAGTCTGTACGCCCTTATCTTTCATAATATCGAGCTTTTCGGAAATTACGTCAAAGACAGTAATGTTTTTTGCGTTGTCGGGATCATTTCTGATAAGACCGTCTATTATAGCAGTAGCCATATTGCCCGCACCGATAAACCCTATTTTCTTCATATAAGTCACCTTTTCATCTTTTGTATATATTTCTTAAACTTTATTTTATACAGTTTTTTCATTACATCTAAAGTGTAATCATAAATGACAAAAAGTATATTCGCCATTATCAAAATTACCCACGGCAAATACATATCTCCTATCATAAAGCTGTCCCGCGGAACTGCAAGAAGATAAATACTTGTAAAATACGACACCAAACAAGCCGCATTAAACACGAGCATTTTGATTACCCATGAAAAAACCGTTTTGCACTTTTTCAGCAAAAACTCCTTTAAAACAGGATAATACCCGAAAAACACAACGTAGAGTATTACAGACTCCTTATCGGGTACAAGTACGGCAGATAGAATACAAACGGCTGTATATGCGCATAAAGCGTACTTTCCGTCTATCTCCTCTGCTATAATCGCCGTACACAGTCCCGTAAGCATTACGCAGGAATAAGCCGCAACAGGCAGCACAGCCGTTATCAGCATTATAACTACCGCCACCGCTGTAATCACCGAGCATAATGCTATGGGGAAGCTGTTTTTCATTTTATATCACCTGTTATATTAATCTACTTTCGGCAGACTGTCAAAACTCTTCTGAAGTTCCTCGTCTGTCGGGATATAATCAGTCATAACACCGTCATTATACTTCTGATATGCAACCATATCAAAATATCCCGTTCCCGTAAGACCGAAGAGAATTGTCTTTTCCTCGCCTGTTTCCTTGCATTTGAGCGCCTCGTCGATAGCTGCGCGAATAGCATGGCTGCTTTCGGGCGCAGGGAGTATTCCCTCTACTCTTGCAAACTGCTGAGCGGCTTCAAATACAGCTGTCTGCTCAACAGATACTGCTCTCATATATCCGTCATGGTAAAGCTGAGAAAGAATTGAACTCATTCCGTGGAACCTCAGACCGCCTGCATGGTTTGCGGACGGAATAAAGCCGCTGCCTAAAGTGTACATCTTAGCAAGAGGGCAAACCATTCCCGTATCACAGAAATCATAAGCAAATTTACCTCTTGTAAAGCTCGGGCATGACGCAGGCTCTACCGCTACAATATCGTAATCTTTTTCACCTCTGAGTTTCTCTCCCATAAACGGCGAGATAAGTCCGCCTAAGTTCGAGCCGCCGCCTGCACAGCCTATAATTATATCGGGAGTTATATTATACTTGTCAAGAGCAGCTTTTGCCTCAAGACCGATAACAGACTGGTGCAAAAGTACTTGATTAAGCACGCTTCCCAAAACATAGCGGTAACCCTCGTTTTCAGTCGCAACCTCTACCGCCTCGGAAATCGCACAGCCAAGACTGCCTGTTGTGCCGGGATATTTCTCCAGTATCTGACGGCCTACCTTTGTTGTATCTGACGGAGAGGGGGTTACAGACGCACCGTAGGTTCTCATAACTTCTCTTCTGAACGGTTTTTGCTCATAAGATACTTTTACCATATATACCTTGCAGTCAAGGTCAAAGTAAGAGCAAGCCATTGAAAGCGCTGTTCCCCACTGACCTGCGCCTGTTTCGGTAGTTACACCCTTTAAGCCCTGCTTTTTTGCATAGTATGCCTGCGCAATAGCAGAATTAAGCTTATGACTGCCGCTTGTGTTGTTGCCTTCAAACTTGTAGTAGATCTTTGCGGGAGTCTGGAGCTTCTCTTCAAGACAGTATGCGCGAACGAGAGGCGAGGGACGATACATCTTGTAAAAATTGTATATCTCCTCGGGAATATCAAAATATGCCGTATTATCGTCAAGCTCCTGCTTAACAAGCTCGTCACAGAAAACAGGACGCAGCTCCTCAAAAGTCATCGGCTTATGTGTGCCGGGATTTAAAAGCGGCGCAGGCTTATTCTTCATATCTGCACGGACGTTATACCACTGCTTCGGTATCTCGTCCTCCTTTAGATATATTTTATACGGGATTTTTTTCTCCATAACAATCAACCTCCTATGTGTAATCATATAAATGTAACAGCAGCAAAAGCATAACAAATAAAAACAATTCGCCGCTAATAATTTATTATATACATTTTTCAGTAATCAGTCAATGAAAACAGTAAATTTTGTAGACTTGCACAATTTAAATCACTAAAATTTAGTACAAATAAAGAGCAGTATATGTTGGATTTGTTTTTTTTGCTAATCTGTATTCATAATTGCAAAAAGAAACAGCACGGAATAATAACTAACTCGTGCTGTTTTTATTATTTAATTTGATCAATCAAGTTTATGCAGTTCCGTCCAGCCGTAAGGTACGTCTGCCGCTGCCGACGCTCCCACTATCTGTGACGGGTCGTTAGTATTCTGGAAAACTCTGTCTGCCGTTACAGGCGCTTCGATATTTACGCCGTCTGTTCGTGTATATGTGTTTACACCCATTATCATTTCGTGATTTCTTCTTACACTCCTGTCAAACCTTGCATTGTCACTTGCTATCCTTTGCTGCATAATACTATCGCGAGTATCATTTAATGAACATATAGCAGCCTGACTTCTTTCAAAGCTTGCCTGTTGATTTCTGAGCATATTCTGGTTTGCGTTAAATATTGCCTGCTGAGTTTGCATATTCTGTGAAATTATCGCACACTGTACCTGCTCAATACGCGCATTAAGGCTGTCGCTTATTCTTACGGTATTTACAAAGCGGAAAAAGTCCTCTATCTCCTGCTCTGTCGGCATTGTTGGTGACAGAAAACCCGAATAAGATATTATCTGCCATTCTGCTACTGCCGTTGAAAGTCCGTCTGCACGATGTCTGCCAAAAGGTGTATTTGGGTCTGTATCGATCTGTACATTTGTATTCATCTGCTGAGGCTGCTGAAAATTCGGAAAATATCCGCCGCCATATCCTCTGTTTACCATACCCATTATATTATTCAGAAGCTGCTGGTTTCTTGCCTGCATTTGGTTGCTCATAGGGCTGTATGTGCCGTACTCGGAACCCATTATCAGCGTATATAACAGCGCATACCTCTTTTCGCCGTTCACATCTGCTTCGTACAGTCTGCCGCCCTCTCCTGCGTACAAAGACTGTACCACAAACTGCATCATATCTCCGTGAGATAGTTTCTCCAACTGCTCACGCTTGCTTCTTAATCTGTTTCTGAGATTTTCTTCCTCGGCTCGGCTTATCGGAAATGTTCTGATTAGCCTTATTTTGTCCGTCTTTAACAGAGCAACAGCATTTGTATCAAGATATTCTTCAAACTCACGGAAACGGTTTTCCTCGGTCATATTCGATTTAGACACACTGTAAGGCTGAATGATCCTTTTGAACATCTCTTTACCGCTGTCATTTTTAGCATAAGCCCAAACAATTACCGGGAAATCAGCGTTGCCTGACTTTCCGTCTACTTTTACAGAAGTCTTATACCCGTTCGGTACCCAACCGTCGCAGCAGTGTGTATTTGCACTGTCCATAAACTTTGCGTTACTCTCTGCTTGCGGGTAAATACACTGTGTAACTGTTTTTGTTTCTTTCTTCTCCGGAGCATTCTTATTTTCAGCCGCTGTTTCTTTCGGCACTTCCTTCGGCTCTTCTTTCTGTACCTCTCTCCTGTTCCTTTGCGGTCTTGGCGGCAGTTTCATCTTAATAGGCGTATGTTCATCGGTTACAGTATGATTTTCTACTGTTTCTTTTGTTTCAAGAGTTACTTTTTCCGCGCAGAACGGACAATACTTTATCTGCTTGTCGTTTTCCGTTTCAAGGCGTATCCTGCTTTGACAGCTTTTACACATAATATCAAAAGATGACATTTTAGCACCTCCTAAACTCAACTGTTAGTTGAGAAATCTCCAAACTATGTATGGGTATTTTTTACCTGCGTCTTTGATATAACTCTCAATCAAAACAACAGACTCTTCTGTGAGATTTTCTCCGTCATGGTAATAACCGTACGAATCATAGTCATAAGGACTTATGTCGCCGTCTGCGAGCAGTTCGAGAAACTCGTCTATTGTAAAAACGTGCATAAGTATATTCTCGTCCTGCACCTGTTTCAATGATTTCATATTTACACCTCTTATTATCAGCTCAAAGTATATGAACCTGTCATTATACTTCCTGTTGAACCTCCTGCAAGAGTTGTTTCATCTCGCTCAACGTCCATTATTACATGGTCGCCCTCAAAGGTAAATATAAAACTCTTGAACTCAAATGAAATATCGTAACCATTGCCGTCTGTTACATCAAACACAATCAGTCTGTTCTGAGGATATGCCGCAGTATCAAGATTTATTGTATAAATATCCTCGACATAATCGGGCGAACCATACTGAAAAAAGCAATGGAGCTTAAAGCCGTCTTTTGTATCGAGGTAATATTTTATCTGTCCGTCATCAAGATAATACGCCATTCCGTCAAACGGTGCATACGGTGTTTCGTTATCTTCATCAGGCTCGGACGCAGGTTCTTCCGAGGGATAATCTTCCTGTGAAGAAGTTTCCTCACTTGATGTAGTTTCTTCTTTCGATGAAGTTTCTTCCTTTGACGAAGTTTCCTCCTTTGATGAATTTTCTTCTTTTGATGAAGTTTCTTCCTTTGATGATGTTTCCTTTTTTGATGAAGGTTTCTCCTTCGGAGGAGTTTTCTTCTTAGGTTTACTTTCATTCTCAGACGAGCTTTCATCGGCAGGAGAACTATTTTCATCAGATGAAGTACCGGGCAAGGATAAACTATCCTTTATGTCATCGGGAATAGAACCTACCAAACTGCTTTGAGTTTGAGCAGGAGCAGAATCATCTGCATTTTTCGCAGGAGATGAACTTTCCGATACGTTCGCACTGCAGCCGCACAGCATAGCTGCTGTCAAAAGGGATACTATTATAACATTCTTTGCTTTCATGGTGTTCCTCCTCGTATTTTATTTTTAATTAATTATAGCAGATAACAGAATTTTTTTCAACAGACTTATTGTTATTTTCAATAAAAAAACTCTCTGTCGTTAATGACAAAGAGTAAATTTAACTGTTACTTGAAATTTCCAATACCAACAATCTTAAAGCAGCACGATCTATTCTTGCATTTATAACAAAATTCATTTATTCAGTCAATATATATTTGTGAATATTTTTTGTTATAAAATATTGACAGGGTGAATAATTTATGGTATAATTGATTTAGGTCAAGTGTCGATTTTAGCTATTTTTCAAGTAAGGAGAAAATTATAATGAAGATGAATTATTATTATATAAACGCATACAGCACTACTAAACAGGGTAAAAGAGAAGAAATTTATCAAAAATATTACCCTGAATGGCATATCAGAGAATTAGGCAAAGGCAATGGCAATTGGATTTTAACTAAGCAGAGTAATGTAATTGTAAACGGAATAAGATGTCGTGAATTTGTCCTCGATCATTACGGCAAACAAAAGCTTACAGAAAATTTATCAAACAAATTTCGCCAAGACCTTGAGAACGGCAACATACAATTACAAGACATAGATAATTACTACAATAATTTATAATAAATAATATAATAAATATAATATAAAATATTGACACTTAAACCTAACGGCATCGATTACTGCTCGAACATATTTCGAATGTAATCGATGCTGTTTTTTTTACTAAAAAATCACTCAAAAAACAACTGTGTTGAAAAATACCTTTCCGCTGTATCGGGCAAAATCGTTACAACAGTCTTACCCTTACCCAGCTTTTTTGCAAGCTTTATCGCCGCTGCTACATTTGAACCGCTCGATATACCGCACATCAAGCCCTCCTCACGGGCAAGTCGCTTTGATGTTTCGAGTGCTTCCTCGTCTGTTACAACATATATATCATCATATATTTCTCTGTTGAGAATATCGGGAATAATACCGTCGCCTATACCCATTTGTATATGAGTTCCGATCGTACCTCCCTTTAGTATAGCGGCATTCTCAGGCTCTATCGCCCATATCTCTATATCGGGATACTGTGCTTTAAGCGCCTCGCCTATTCCGGTTATTGTGCCGCCCGTACCTATTCCGCTGCAAAATCCGTGAATAGGTTTTGCAGCCTGTGCCATTATTTCAAGTGCTGTATGACGTTTATGCGCAAGAGTATTATTAATGTTCGCAAACTGCTGCGGTACAAACACCTTTGGATCTTGCTCTTTCATTCTAAGCGCCGTCTGTAAACATTCCTCTATGCACTTTCCTATATCGCCTGCGTCGTGTATCAGCATTACCTGCGCACCGTAATGTCTTACAAGCTTTCTTCTTTCCTCGCTTACCGAATCAGGCATTATAATTATCGTTCTGTAACCCTTTACAGCTCCTACAAGCGCAAGCCCTATTCCCTGATTACCGCTTGTAGGCTCTACGATAACTGTATCCTTATTAATAAGACCCTCTTTCTCAGCCTGTTCTATCATATTCAAGGCCGTGCGTGTTTTTATCGAACCGCCCACGTTTAGTGCCTCTACCTTTACAAGTATCTCTGCACTATCAGGCTCACAGATCCTGTTAAGCCTTATCATGGGGGTATTTCCGACAGCGTCCAATATATTATCGTATATCATAATACAATCCTCCAAAAAAATCCGATAAAACCATATTACATAATAAATTCAATTTTGTCAAGAAAAACATAACGCTCTGAAATTTTTCATCTCAGAGCGTTATGAATTATTTATGATCCTGCGGATTTACATTTCGATAACATCTTTCTCTTCAAGGAGCTTTACGCCGTTCTCTACCAGTATTTTCTCAGCAGCATCATTATCAGCTACTCGAAGAACTACCGATGCATTCTTCTTTGATACTGTAATGAACGCATACATATACTCAATATTGATATTATGTCTTGCAAGAATATTTACTACCTTTGCAAGCGAACCCGGAACATCAGGTATAGATACGCCTACTACCTGTGTTATCGATACAAAACAGCCTGAGGATTCGAGGGCTGTCTTTGCTTTCTCGGGGTCTGTAACAATTAATCTGAATATACCGAAATCCTGTGTATCTGCAACGCTCATCGCACGAATGTCTATGTTAGCATTTGCGATAGAGTCTGTAATAGTTACAAGCTTGCCCTCTTTGTTTTCAACAAATATTGATAACTGCTTTACTGCCATGACATAATCCTCCTTTTATTAAACATTAATTCCAAGACGCTTACGTTTGTCAATTACTCTGACAGCTTTACCCTCTGAACGCTCTATACTCTTTGGCGGTACGAGATGTATCTTCGGGTTAATGCCAAGCATTGTCTTCATAGCGCCCTGAAGCTCTTTCTCTTTGTTTGTAATACCCTTTGGTGTATCTGAGAAATCCTCTGACTTCATCTCAACATTTATATCAAATGTATCTGTGTTGTTTACTCTGTCAACTATGATCTGATAGTTCGGCGCATAGCCGTTATTGAGAAGAACTGCCTCTATCTGGCTCGGGAATACGTTTACACCTCTGATGATCATCATATCGTCAGAACGTCCGAGCGGCTTTGTCATCTTTACAAAAGTACGTCCGCAGGAGCATTTCTCACGAGAAAGTACGCAAATATCTCTTGTACGGTAACGAAGAAGCGGGAACGCCTCTTTGTCAAGAGATGTAAACACAAGCTCGCCCTTTGTACCAAGCGGAAGTACCTCGCCCGTATCAGGGTCTATGATCTCTGCTATAAAGTGATCCTCGTTTATGTGCATACCTGTCTGCTCCTCGCACTCAAATGCAACGCCCGGACCGCTAAGCTCTGTCAAACCGTAAATATCGTACGCTTTTATACCGAGAGATTTCTCAATATCCCTTCTCATTTCCTCTGTCCAAGGCTCTGCTCCGAAAATACCTGCTTTGAGCTTGTTATCCTCGGGCTTGTAGCCCTTTTCTTTGAGTGTTTCTCCGATATAAGCCGCATAAGACGGAGTACAGCAGAGAATTGTGGATTCAAGATCCATCATAAACTGTATCTGTCTGTCGGTGTTGCCGCTTGACATAGGCAGCGTCAAACTTCCTACCTTGTGCGAACCGCCGTGAAGTCCCGCACCGCCTGTAAACAGTCCGTAACCGTAGCATACCTGACACACATCTTCATTTGTACAGCCTGCCGCAACTAATGCTCTTGCACAGCAGTCCTCCCACAAATCAACATCATGCTGTGTGTAGAATGCTACTACTCTCTTGCCTGTTGTACCCGATGTAGACTGAATACGCACACAGTTTTTCATATCGGTTGCAAGAAGTCCGTACGGATACGCCTCACGCAAATCGTCCTTTTTCAAAAACGGTAACTTGTGAAGATCGTCTATACCGTGAATATCCTCGGGTTTTACACCCTTTTCGTCCATAAGATGACGGTAATACTCTACGTTATCGTAAACATACCTAACCTGCTTAACAAGCTTTTCGTCCTGAACTCTCTTGATCCAATCGGCTGACATTGTTTCAATTTCAGGCTGAAAATATTTCCTCTGCATTGTCATCACACCTTTGTCTTTTATAGTTTAATTGTTATAGCCTAAGCTGAACGCTTTCTTATTGATCTCGATAAAATTCGGCTTTACACACTTTTCTATTGCAGCTTCCCACTTCTCGTACGGAATATCGAAATACTTCGCAAGTCTGCCCATAAGCACGATATTGCAGGCTTTAGCAGAACCTGCTTGTGAAGCAAGTGACAAAGCGTCGATAGCGTCAACGTGAACGCCCTTGTTTGTCATCTCGTCAAGTATGCCCTCGGGGTATGTTTCACTGCCGATTATAACAGGCATAGGGTCTATCTGCTGTGTGTTTACAATAACCGTGCCGTCTTTTTTGAGATCCTTAATGTATCTTGCCGCTTCAATTTTCTCAAAGCTTACTATAAAGTCTGCTTCGCCCTCCTCTATTATGGGGGAATAAACCTTATCGCCGAATTTTACATAAGTTACAACAGAACCGCCTCTTTGGCTCATTCCGTGAACTTCGCTTACCTTTACGTCATAGCCCTCATCTACAAGCAGTCTTCCAAGAAGCTTTGAAGCAAGCAGAGAGCCTTGACCGCCTACACCTACGATCATAATGTTTTTTGATGCCATTATTCCTCTACCTCACTTTCAAATGCGTCAAACGGACACAATCCTGCACATACTCCGCAGCCTATGCAAAGAGTATTGTCTATTACTGCGTGCTTATCTCTGAACGATATTGCAGGACAACCAAACTTCATACATCTCTTACAGCCTCTGCACTTATCGGGATTAACTCTAAGCGGCTTTTTCGGCTTAACATACTTCAAAAGTACGCAAGGTCTGCGTGAAATAATAACAGACGGCTCGTTCTTTGCAAGCTCCTCTTTTACTACTCTCTCACACTCTTCAAGGTTATACGGATCTACTACTCTTACAGAATTTATTCCGACAGATCTGCAAAGGCTTTCAAGATCGACCTTGCCTGCCGGATCACCCTTTATATTATAGCCTGTTGTCGGGTTCTGCTGATGTCCTGTCATACCTGTAATGGAGTTATCGAGAATAATAACAGTCGAGTTTGACTGGTTATACGCTATGTTAATAAGTCCTGTTACACCTGAGTGCATAAACGTCGAATCGCCTATAACACAAACTGTCTTGCTCTCTGTTTCACCGTTGCCCGCTTTATTGTAGCCGTGAAGTCCCGATACAGACGCACCCATACAAAGCGTCATATCAAGTGCGTTGAGCGGCGGCATTGAGCCGAGCGTATAACAGCCTATATCGCCAAGTACGGTGATTTTATTCTTTGCAAGAACATAATACATACCTCTGTGAGGACAGCCTGCGCACATCATTGGCGGTCTTACGGGAACATTTGTATCAAGACAGACATTATCCTTAGCTTTCATATCAAATGCCTGCGCAATAGTTTTCTGTGAAAACTCCCCTATAATAGAGAATTTCTCCTTGCCGACAACATCAACACCGATATTCTTACAGTGTGTTTCGATTATCGGGTCAAGCTCTTCTATAACATAAACCTTGCTTACTTTTGCGGCAAACTCTTTTATAAGATTTACGGGAAGCGGATTTACCATACCAAGCTTGAGTATCGCTGCGCCGTCGCCGAAAACTTCCTTTACATACTCGTATGATGTTGATGAAGTAATGATACCGAAATTATACTCGCCGCTGCCATTCTCAACTCTGTTGAGCGGTGATGTTTCTGCATATTCTGTAAGCTTTCTTGTTCTTTCCTCTACAAACGGGTGACGTGCAATAGCATTAGCAGGAGCCATAATATATTTCTTCGGGTTCTTTACATACTCCTTTTCATGCTCAACTCTTTCTCCCTTTTCAACAATACTCTGCGAATGCGCAACTCTTGTGCACATCTTTATAAATACGGGAGTATCGAACTGCTCCGAGATCTCAAATGCAAGCTTTGCAAAATCAAGCGCCTCCTGAGAATCGGACGGTTCAAGCATCGGTACTTTTGACGCAATAGCATAGTGACGTGAATCCTGCTCGTTCTGTGATGAATGCATTCCCGGATCGTCTGCCACACAAATAACCATACCTGCATTAACGCCTGTATAAGACATTGTAAACAGAGGGTCTGCCGCTACGTTCAATCCAACGTGTTTCATACAGCAGGCTGAACGCTTGCCACGGAGCGATGCGCCAAACGCTGTTTCTGTCGCTACCTTTTCATTGGGAGCCCACTCGCTGTAAACATCACTGTACTTTGCGAACTCCTCTGTTATCTCGGTACTCGGTGTACCGGGATAGCTTGATATAACGGAGCAGCCTGCCTCATAAAGCCCGCGGGCAAGGGCTGCGTTGCCGATCATAAGTTCTTTCATTATTAAACCACCTTTTTATATACCTTTTTTATATCACTGATTTCTAAGATCTACTATTCTCTTTGCCTTACCCTGGAAACGCTCGATAGTTTTCGGCGCTACAAGTGTTACCTTAGTTCTAAGCCCGAGAATAGACTGCATTTTAGCCTCGATATGCTTTTTAAGATCGCTCAATCTCTGATAATTCTCAAGCAGCTCAGCATTGTCAAGCTCTACCTTGATCTCAAGATTATCTCTGAAATGCTCTCTTGTAATAACCAGCATATAGTGCGGCGCTATATCATTAATATTAATGAGGATATTCTCTATCTGTGTCGGGAATACATTTACGCCCTTGATAATCAGCATATCGTCTGTTCTTCCCATAGTTTTAGCCATTCTTGCGTGTGTTCTTCCGCACGGACACGGCTCGTATGTTATCTTTGTAATATCCTTTGTTCTGTATCTGAGAACAGGCATACCTCTCCTTGTAAGTGTTGTAATAACAAGCTCGCCTACTTCGCCTTCGGGAAGTCTTTTGCCTGTTTCGGTATCGATTATCTCCGGCAGGAAGTGATCCTCTGCAAAGTGCATACCGTTTCTTGCCTCGCAGTCGCCCGATACACCGGGGCCGCCCAACTCTGTCATACCGTAGTTATCCGATACACGGATATTGAAGTTTGACTCTATCTGAGATCTCATCGCAGGCGTACACGGCTCCGAACCGAGAATACCTAAACGCAGTGAGTAATCGGACAGCGGATAGCCTGCCTCTTTAACACTTTCGGACAAATAAAGTGCATACGAGGGAGTTGCAACAAGTCCCGTAACACCGTAATCACGCATCATCATAAGCTGCTTTTCTGTGTTGCCCGACGACGCAGGAATAACCGTTGCGCCGAGGTTTTCAAGTCCGTAATGCAGACCTAAAGCGCCTGTAAAAAGTCCGTAGCCAAAGCTTACCTGAATAATATCGTTCGATGTAACTCCGCCTGCAACTGCAACACGAGATACGCAGTCTGCCCAAAGCTTGATGTCGTCTTTTGTGTAAACGCCTACTGTCGGCTTGCCTGTTGTACCCGATGAAGCGTGGATACGAACTATATCCTTCATAGGAGCAGCCATAAGTCCGAACGGGTAGTTATCTCTGAAATCGTCCTTTGTAGTAAACGGAATGTACTCTATATCGGAGAGGGTTTTTATCTTAGAACCGTCGCCTATGCCGCATTCCGTAAGACGCTTATTATACAGAGGTACGTTGTCGTAGCAATACTTTACAGTCTGCTTTAATCTTTCAAGCTGGATCTCTTCAATTTTCTTTCTTGGGAGTGTTTCAATATCCTTCTGAAACATCATTTCTATCATTTCCTTCTTTTATTTATTATTATATCCGATACAAACATTTGTACCTAATGATTAAGCATTTTCAGTTGTTTCGTCCTCTGCAATAGACTTCTTTGACGAAACTGTTACTTTCTTGTTATAACAAGAGAATATCTTATCTGTTCTGTCACTGTCCTTTGCAGGTGCAATAAGTGTTATCAGCGGTGTAACAGCTATTCCAAGCAGCATGGCAAGCATACCTGCGTTAATGGGGGATTTGAAATATTCAAGTACGGGACTTGAAAACTTAACACCTGTAAGGTTGCATACAAACGATGCGATCGAAATTCCTATTCCCATAACAAAGTTTACCCATACTGCAGCTTTCGGAACTTTCTTCATATAAAGTCCGTACATAAACGGCGCAAGGAATGATCCTGCAAGAGCGCCCCACGAAACACCCATCATCTGTGAAATAAAGAGTACGGGCGAGCTTGCCTGAATTATAGCGATTACAGCCGAAACTGCTATAAAGAAAACAATGAAAATTCTCATACAAAGAACCTTTTTCTTTTCAGTCATTGCTTTTTTCTTACAGAACACAGGGTCAATAAAGTCAATCGTAAGCACCGAACTTGATGTAAGCACCAGACTGGAAAGCGTACTCATAGAAGCGGAGAGTACAAGTATTACAACAATACCGATAATAACGGGAGAAAGATTTTCAAGCATTGTCGGGATAACGCTGTCGTAACCTCCCTCAGGCTTTACACCGTCTGCGCTCATTGTTCCGAACAATCTTCCGAAACCGCCGAGAAAATAACAGCCGCCTGCTACGATGATCGCAAATATTGTAGATACTATTGTACCCGTGCTGATCGACTTCTCGGATTTAATTGCATAGAATTTCTGTACCATCTGAGGAAGTCCCCATGTACCCAAAGACGTGAGTATTACAACTCCGATAAGTCCGAATATATCGGGGCCTAAGAATGATGTAAAAGCTCCCTTAAATTCTGTACCCGAAGCTGTTATAACGCTCTCCTGAGATAAAAGCGCTATCGTTTCTGTAAGTCCGCCGTGTACGTTCATTACAGCGGCAATTACTGCGACTATACCGCCAAGCATAATGATACCCTGTATAAAATCGTTTATAGCCGTTGCCATATAGCCGCCAAGCACAACATATACGCCCGTAAGCACTGCCATTCCTATTACACAGTAAGTATAGGGTATTCCGAATGCCATTTCAAAAAGTCTTGAAAGTCCGTTGTACAGTGACGCTGTATACGGAATAAGGAATATGAATATAATTACCGACGCTGTGATTTTAAGCGACTGTGAATTATATCTTTTGCAGAAAAAGTCCGGCATTGTTGCCGAATCAAGGTGCTGCGTCATTACTCGTGTTCTTCTTCCGAGGATATTCCATGCAAGGAGCGAACCGATAAAAGCATTACCCAGTCCTATCCAAGTTGACGCAAGTCCAAATCTCCAGCCGAATTGTCCTGCATATCCTACAAAGATAACGGCGGAAAAGTATGATGTACCAAAAGCAAACGCTGTAAGCCACGGACCTACCGAACGATTTCCGAGTACAAATCCGTTTACGTCTGTTGCCTGCTTGCGGCAGTATATTCCCACCCCTATCATTATAGCAAAAAAGACGACCAGAAACAAGAGTTTTATTAACATATCCATTTTATGTTTCCTCCAATTAATTCATTTATGGAAATATTTTATCAATAATTTGTGCTATATTCTAAAATGCCGCATAAAACGGCAGAAAGCTTTAACACAAATTATATTTACATGATTGAGAGGGACGAAACATGGTAATTGATTTTCATACACATATTTACCCCGACAAAATCGCCGAGAAAACTATCAGCACCCTTATGACATCTGCACCCGATGTTAAAGTCTATACAAAAGGTACGCTTAACGCGCTGCGTGACAGTATGAAAAAGTCGGGCATTGATAAATCGGTAGTTCTTCCCGTAGCAACACGCAAAGGTCAATTTGACACTATTAACCGCTTTGCACTTGACATTAACAATACTTACAGCGACCTTGTATCGTTCGGCGGAATACACCCCGATGATGACGATATAGAGAACAAACTGCTTTACCTCAAAGAAAACGGTTTTAAAGGCGTCAAAATACACCCTGATTACACAGGAACATTTATCGACGATGAAAGATACATAAAGATAATCACCGAATGCGTAAAGCTCGGACTTACTGTTGTTACTCATGCGGGAGTTGATCCTGCTTTTGATGTGATACACTGTCCGCCCGAAAAAGCAAGAGCCGTACTCGACAGGATCTCAGCCGAAACAAAAGCCGAAAAGCCGTTTCTGGTATTTGCTCATCTTGGCGGCATATACTGTCACAAAGAGGTTTTAAAATATCTTGCAGGAACAAACTGTTACATAGATATAAGCTGTTCATTCGCCTCGCTCGGCAGTTACTGTGATACAACCGACGAGGAAGTTGTTGATATGATAAAAATGCATGGTGCAGACAAGGTGCTTTTCGCAACAGACAGCCCTTGGAATGATCAGACGGCTTATCTTGAAAAACTCAAATCCCTTGACGGTCTGTCCGACACAGAAAAAGATATGATACTCTATCAGAATGCCGAAAGACTGCTTTCATAATCTACAAAATTATTGCACTCAAGTCTAACTTTTTTATCGTCGCTTACTTATTATAAAACTTTAAATCGTAAAAGTCAATAAAAAAATACTGTTTCGACAGCATATTAACACTTAGTTACAATTTATGACTATTATTTTTGTACAATTTGCCGTCATATTTTGTTTATTGTCGAAACATCAAATATATAATCGGCTATACTGATACATTTACAATAAAAAAGGGCATACGGAAATCATCTGTATGCCTGTTATTTTTATATGTTATAGTTTACTCGATCCACTTAATGCGATATGTTCGATTTTTCCCTGAACTCTGTTGTACGAAGTTTAAGCGTTGGTGTAAGGTCCGTAGCAACGCCTAAAACACAAATTGTACAAGCAACATATAGCAGACTGTTCCACCCGCTACCGAAAGCAGCATATTTTTCCGCCATAAGTGAAGAATTATCACAACTGCAATTGCTATAAACTCGGGCAGTCCGTGAGATCCGCCTAATATAGATACATCTTTCATACAATAAACAACCAGCATACCAAAAATCGAGGCAGGAAGTGCCTTTCCGAGATAGTCTATATATTTCGGAACAGGCTTATCCGATTTAAAAACTAAAAATGGCAAAAATCTCGTTGCCATAGTTCCTATCACACATAATCCAATCGTTATTATTTGTTGAGCAACAGTCATTGTTTATCCTCACTATCCTTTCTCTCTATCGGCTTACGCAAAAGAGTAAGAATTAATGTTATGCAGATCATAGTCGGTATCATAAAATTCTCCGCACCAAAAACAATAAGACACAGTACCGATGCTGATAAACCAACACAAGAAGAAATATGTTGTTTTTCCTTTAGCCACTGATCGAGAAAAATAACTACAAACATTGCTGTCATTACAAAAGACAATCCATATGTGTTAAACTTAATAAGTCCTCCGATTATTCCTCCGAGTGTTGAACCCGTAACCCAGTATACTCGATTTAACAGTGTTACAAAGAACATAAACCAGCCTTTATCTATATCATCGGGGATTTCTGTCGAATAGTTTATAGAAAAGCTTTCATCGCACATTCCAAATATAAGATACGGCTTTTTCCAACCTGTATCCTTGTATTTTTCCAGCATAGAGATACCATAAAACAAATGACGCGCCTGTATCATCAGTGCGGCTAACAGAGTTTGCAAAGGTGCAAATGTGCTTAAAAGCATAGAAGCGGCAACAAACTCAAGAGATCCTCCGAATATGGTCATACTCATAAGCATAGGATAGACAAAAGAAAAGCCGTTTACATTCATCAAAACTCCGTAGCTAAATCCTAAAAACCAAAATCCCGCAAAAATTGGTATTGTTTTTGGAAATGCAAATAGTAAAGCTTTAACAATACGATTTTTTCTCATACTTCCCCTCTTTTCAAATTTTCCTAAAATTAAAATCTCTCTGTACAGTCTTAACCGTACAGAGAGATTTTATATGTTATGTTAGTTCTTAATCTGCCAACGGGGAATTACTTCTTTACATTGAAAGCGCTCATGCCCGGATATACTGCACTTGCACCGAGTTCCTCTTCAATTCTAAGAAGCTGATTGTACTTAGCAACACGCTCGCTGCGGCTCGGAGCACCTGTCTTGATCTGGCAAGTGTTGAGTGCAACTGCGAGGTCAGCGATCGTTGTATCTGCTGTTTCACCCGAACGGTGTGAAGATACAGCTGTGTAGCCTGCCTTGTGAGCCATCTTGATAGCCTCAAGAGTTTCGGAAACAGAACCGATCTGGTTGAGCTTAATAAGGATAGAGTTACCTGCACCCATAGCGATACCCTTTGAAAGTCTTTCTGTATTTGTAACGAAGAGATCGTCGCCTACGAGCTGAACCTTGCCGCCAAGTCTTGCTGTCATCTTCTGCCAGCCTTCCCAATCCTCTTCATCAAGACCGTCCTCGATCGAGATGATCGGATACTTGTCAACGAGAGCCTCCCAATGATCGATAAGCTCGTCTGAAGTGAACTCCTTGCCGCTCTTTGGCTGCTTGTAGAAGCCCTTACCCTTTTCACTCTTCCACTCGGAAGAAGCTGCGTCCATAGCGATCATGAAATCCTTGCCCGGCTCAAAGCCTGCTGCCTTAACTGCCTCGAGGATCTTCTCGATAGCGTCCTCGTCACTCTTAAGCTTGTTTGGAGCAAAGCCGCCCTCGTCACCAACTGCTGTAACGTCGTCCATGTCCTTAATGAGCTTCTTGAGTGTATGGAACACCTCTGCACACCATCTGAGAGCCTCTTTGAAAGTCGGAGCGCCAACAGGCATGATCATAAATTCCTGTGTATCAACAGCACTGTCTGCATGAGCACCGCCGTTGAGAATGTTCATCATAGGAACAGGAAGTTTTGTTCCCTGAACGCCGCCGAGGAAACGATAAAGCGGAATATCAAGAGCTGTTGCAGCTGCTCTTGCAGTTGCGATAGAAACAGCGAGTATAGCGTTAGCGCCGAGGTTTGACTTGTCCTTTGTGCCGTCTGCTGCGATCATTGCTGCGTCTACTGCATAAATGTCGGAAGCGTCCATACCTGTAATTGTATCGTTAATGATAGTATTGATGTTCTCAACAGCTTTCTGTACGCCCTTACCGAGGTATCTTGACTTGTCGCCGTCACGAAGCTCCAATGCCTCAAACTCACCTGTTGAAGCACCGCTCGGAGCTGTGCCTCTTGCAACTGTACCGTCAACAAGTGTAACCTCAGCCTCTACTGTCGGATTTCCTCTGGAATCGAGAATTTCTCTTCCTACTACCTTTTCAATTTCTAAATAGTTCATAGTAAACATACTCCTTTTTTTAGAATATAGATCAACCCGCAATTTGGCAAGCTAAAAACTAACTTGATTTATTAATTTCATTACACGTCCTTGTTCACACAAATGGTATAAAATGCACAAATTCACAGTCAACCTATCCTATTTTATAATAGCACATATTTGACAAAATTGCAAGGGTATTTTTTCCTTGTTATACGTTTTTTTACAAATAATTCTTACGCTTGCAAAATCCCCTTTGCATTCATAAATAAACAACTCACTCAACGTCAACTACAAAAGGGTATTTTAATTTCATAATTATCGAAATATCCTTTGTTTTTGAATCCTCCGAAATACTGCTGTCAAGCTTTCCGAAACAATTTTGGAACCTCGAAAACTTCTCCATTCTCTCCCTAAAGGTTTTTCCGTTGGAGCTTACATAACCGCTAAAATCATATGATACAGGATTATCGGGGATAATATACTCCCCCACAACATAAGCCTGATATTTTGTGCCCTTCGTATAAGTAACCTGACTGATGTCGGGAGAGATCATCTGCTCCGCATTATCCCATTTCATTTTTACAGCAACAGCAACAGTTTTTTCTCCTTTAGGATCTTTTGCCTTAGGATTAACTCTGCAAAGAACATATACTTCATCATTCTCCGACAGCTTGCGAACCTCATCTATACAAGGCTTATTTATCTTAGCCGTCCACAAGCTATAAGTATTTTTCTCTAAATCAGCAGCTTTTCTCTCGATTATCTGTTGCGGAGTTTCATTCATATGTTTGCCGATAATATGATAAAAAATATTTTGATACTTAATCATATCTTCACTCCCGTTCTTTTAGTTATTCATTATTTATGTCATTACAAGCCTCATTCTCTAATAAATCTCTGAAAATAAATGCAAAGAGCGAATATACCACAATCGCATAAACCGACTTTATTACAAATCTTTTGCCGACTTTTTTTACTGCCAGCAGATAGAACGGAATGTTAAGCACAAGCAAAAACAAGCTCATTGTAAAAATTGGAGGAGTTACCACATCAAGCAAATACGCAGTACCCGATATACCGCTGTCGAAAAGATTTACAGGGGCAAGAACAAGGGATACTCCAAAAGCATTTATTATTCCTGCGGCGGTTAGAGCCAATAATTTAAGCAGTTTCTTTATTGTTAGTTTTTCCTTTATTTTCTTCATTATATTCCCCCTGCGATTTATAAAATTAAGTGTGAGAACAGTCGCCCATTCTCACACATAGTGAATTTATATTTCGTTAGAGATCATATCTGCATAAGTTTCTCTCTTAATAACAATATGATCCTCTCCGTTTGTAAGCATTACAACAGCGGGCTTCGGAACTTTGTTATAATGCGACGCCATAGCATAGTTATACGCACCTGTTGTGAGTACGGCAACAATATCTCCCCTGCACGGTCTTGGCATCATAACATCCTCCTGAATAATATCTCCGCTTTCGCAGCATCTTCCTGCAACCGTACACTTGTAATCACAAGCGTCTTCCATTCTGTTTGCAAGCAGTACCGTATAAGGCGACTGATACAGAGTAAATCTCGGGTTATCCGTCATACCGCCGTCTATCGAGATATAGTTCTTAAGACCTGTTATCTCCTTTAAGTAACCTGCCGTATAGAGCGTCAAACCTGCGTCTGCCACTATACTTCTGCCGGGTTCCATAAGAATTTTCGGAATTTCAAGAGAATACTCACCGCAAAGCGAACGTACTATTTCAGCTATTCCCTTGATATTGTTTCTGTAATCTATCTCGGGATCATCTTCCGTATAGCGTACGCCCATACCTCCGCCGAGGTTTAACACCTTTGCGGTAAAACCAAACATATCCCTTGTATCCGCGATAAACTTTATCATTATTCTTGCGGCGTCGCAGAATGGATCATACTCGAAAATCTGCGAACCTATGTGGCAGTGGTATCCTACAAGCTCGATATTTTCAAGAGTAAGCGTCTTTTTTACAAGCTCGTATGCCTGATTTGTTTCAATCGCAACACCAAACTTCGAATCAACGCTTCCCGTTGATATTTTCTTATGAGTATGAGGATCAATTCCCGGGGTAATTCTCAAAAGTATCTTCTGTGTAACGCCCATATTCCTTGCAATTTCATCTATTACGGATACTTCCTCAATACTGTCACACACAAAATGTCCGACGCCGCTTTCTATCGCGTAACGTATCTCGTTTTCTGTTTTGCTGTTGCCGTGGAAGTACGCTTTTTCCATAGGAAACCCTGCCTGTACAGCCGTATATATTTCGCCTGCCGAAACACAGTCGATACCTATATTTTCACTCTTTGCTATCTTGTAAATATACTTAAAGCTCAAAGCCTTGCTTGCAAAAAGCGGCATAGAGTCACCTGTAAAAAACTCTTTCATAGCTTCTCTGTATATAGTCATCTTTTCTCTTATCTTTGCTTCGTCCATAAGCATAAGAGGAGTACCGTATTTTTGTGCAAGCGTTACAACATCAGCACCTGCAAAAGTAAGATGTCCCTCTCCGTTCACCGATAAATTATTACATATCATTTTCAACAATCCCCTCTTTTTATGCGGAGAGCAAAGATAACACTCTCCGCCGTTTTCCTGTTTATATATCAGCGCCCATTTTCTTCATTTCGCTGTAAAGCACCTCTGCGTGAGCGTCCTCCATAGGAGTAAGCGGCAAACGCACATAGTTTTCGCCAAATCCCATTTTTGCCATAGCAGCCTTTACGGGAATAGGATTAACCTCTGAGAAAAGCGCGTTAATAAGCGGCAAATAGTCAAGCTGCATTTTTGCGCTTCCCTCTACATCGCCTGCGAAGAACTTATCGCAAAGCTCGACTGTTTCTTTCGGGAACACGTTCGACAAAACAGAAATAACTCCCTTTCCGCCGATAGACATAAGCGGAACTATCTGATCATCGTTACCGCTGTACATATCAAGCTTATCGCCTACAAGCTGCATGATTTTCACGCACTGGCTGATATTTCCGCTTGCCTCCTTGATACCTGCTATCATCGGGTGATCTGCAAGCTTTACAAAAGTTTCGGGGGCAATATTTACGCCTGTTCTCGACGGAATATTATACAGTATCAGCGGAACTGTTGAAGCGTCTGCAATAGTTGTAAACATCTTTACAAGTCCGTTCTGCGTAGCCTTATTGTAGTAAGGTGTTACCACGAGGCAGGCGTCTGCGCCGACTTCGCAAGCAAACTTTGTAAGAGATACGGCATAAGCAGTATCGTTTGCGCCAGTACCCGCAATTATCGGTACTCTCTTGTTTGCTCTCTTAACGGCAAACTCGATAGCCTTTCTGTGTTCCTCATCTGTAAGAGTAGAAGCCTCTCCTGTTGTTCCGCATATAACAAGTGCGTTGATCCCCTGCTCGATCTGCCAGTCAATCAAGCGTCCGAAATTCTCGTAATCAATTCCGTTTTCATTCAGAGGTGTAATAAGCGCAGTAGCCACACCTTTAAAGATAGTATTCTTACTCATAATAACAAACTCCTTTTGATAATTTGATTTCTGCAATAAAAAGAAAAAAAGCCGATAAACATCGGCTACCCAAATTACTCAAAACAGGTTCTACGAATAGTTTTTCATAATTAAGATAGCACTCCGCATCTGCGACAGTAGAACGGATATTGTCCGCACTCCCAGAAAACCTTTCGCCTCGGTTTCTTCGGCAAATACTCCTTTCATTTGTGCCATAGCTTTGCGAAAGCCCTCGTCACACATTACTGATAGTATTCGCACCTCTATCATAATTGCAGTAATTTTATGATAACACTTATTTTATTATATGTCAATAGAATATGCAGATACTGCTTTAATTTTTCCGAATTTTTTACTTTTTATTTTTAATTGTTTGCAAATGTATGTCAAACCGTAAATTAAAAAATTACCCTGCAAAAAATAAATTTAAAAAAATTAAATTTTGTTATTGACAACTCCCTCTCGCTGTGCTATAATATCTATCGTTGGGTTGAGACACAGCAAAACAAAATGAATGTCTTGTCTTAATCATAATATATGGTGGGTATAGCTTAGTTGGTTAAAGCGCCAGTTTGTGGCACTGGAGACCGTCGGTTCGAATCCGACTATCCACCCCATTTGATCCATTAGCTCAGTTGGCAGAGCACTTGACTTTTAATCAAGGTGTCCGGAGTTCGAATCTCCGATGGGTCACCATAAGCTGTTCATTGTAACAGCTTATTTTTTTATTGGGCTGTCGCCAAGCGGTAAGGCAACGGACTTTGACTCCGTCATCCCGTGGGTTCGAATCCCGCCAGCCCAGCTTTAAACGCTGCATAGATACTGTAAATGTATTTATGCAGCGTTTTTGTTTTTACTATTTTTTATTATTCCGAAAGCCTTACTGTGACTTCTCCGCTTGTGAGCGTTGTAACAGTACCGTCACCGAGCATTACTATTAGTCCGCCGTTTTGGTCTATATTCATAGCCTTGGCAGTCTGCTTTACATTATTCCTGTAAAAATCTATTTTCTTTCCGATGACCATTGAACAGCGTCTGTAATCGTCAATATACGATTTATCCGAGAGATTACAAAAAATCCTGCACAGCTCGTTTGCGGTTTCGGCTATAAGGTCATTTCTGTGCAGACCGTCTGCGTTTACAGCGCCTGCCCTATCCCTTATATCATCGGGAAAATCCTCTGTGGTTATGTTTATTCCTATACCTATAATAACAGTCTGAGCCGTACCCTGTTCAAATCCGCTCATTCCCTCCGTAAGAATACCGCAGATTTTTTTGTCGCTGATATAGACATCGTTTACCCATTTTATTACGGGAGTTATGGGAGTGAGCTTTTCTATCGCCCTCACAACCGATACTGCGGCGGCGGTAGTAACTGCTACTGCGTCTGATAATTCAAGCTGAGTATGCAAAAGAAACGACATATATATACCTGTATTTTTCGGAGAATAAAAACTCCTGCCGAGCCTTCCTCTGCCGCCTGTCTGCTCATTTGCTATGATAAGAGTATCTCTGTCACAGCCGTTTGCCGTCATTCGTTTAGCCTCGTTATTTGTAGAATCAACACTGTCAAGCACTATAACATTTAATTCCTCAGCCTCGCCGTGAAGCTTGCTTTTAATATGATTGCCCGACAATACGTCACTCTTTGCCGAAAGTCGGTATCCCCTGTTGCTTACCGAATCGACTGTATAGCCGTCAGCCTTTATCTGATTAACTGCTTTCCAAACAGAGTTTCTTGATACGCCGAAGTTCTCCGCAAGCTGCTGCCCCGAAATATATGTATCTGTATTTTCAAGAAGAAATTTCAGTATATTTTCTTTAAGTGACATTATAACAGTCCCTCCTTTATGCTATATCCATTATCGGACTAAATTCTTTTTTTGTCAACCCGTTGAAAACAGTTTCTTGTTTTGATCGGCTTAACCATTCTCAACCCTATACATTCAAATACCCGAACATATAAAGTTCGGGCACTTGAAGTATTGCAGAAAAGTAATGATTATTTATACAATTTTACGATATGTTATCTCTTATCACATTAATTATAACATATATATTTGTTAAATTCAAGCATAAAATATGTTATAAGGAGTGATTATATGGATAACGAAAAACTTATCATTACACCGAAACGTCCAAAGGGCGATGACGGCTATAAAACTTTTTCTATACGCATAAAGGAAGAAACCGTTGCTAAGATAGAGGATATTTCATCTCAAACAGGCCGCAGCCGCAATGAACTTATAGGGTTATTTCTTGATTACGCTGTGGACAGATGTGAAATAAAAAAGTAAAAGGGAACGTCTATTCGCTCCCTTCCTTTTTATTTTGTAGAAAATTCCTCCAGGATAAGTCCCTTGTTATGCTCCAAAGCCCAGTTTATGCTCCACTGGCTTGTAAACAGCAAAAGGTAATTTCCTTTAAGATCCTGTATTCTCTTTGTATCGGACGCAAGGTCAAGTTTTTTGGGGTCAATTACGGTGTTTCCTATCCAGCGTATGAACTGGTACGGCAAACCCTCCATAATTATCTCTACGTTATATTCATTTGTAAGCCTGTATTTGAGAACGTCAAACTGGAGAGTTCCTACAACTCCTACAATAACCTCCTCCATACCTGAGCCTAACTCCTGGAATATCTGTATCGCACCCTCCTGAGCGATCTGCGTTGTTCCTTTTACAAACTGCTTACGCTTCATTGTATCCTTTTGTCTTATCACAGCAAAATGCTCCGGGGCAAATGTCGGTATTCCCTTAAACTTTATTTTATTACCGGGTGTGCATATAGTATCGCCTATTGAGAATATACCCGGATCAAAAACTCCTATTATATCTCCTGCATACGCTTCGTCAACTATCTCTCTGTCCTGAGCCATTATCTGCTGCGGCTGAGATAATCTGAGTTTCTTTCCCCCCTGAACATGGTAAACCTCCATATTCTTATCAAACTTACCCGAGCATATACGCATAAATGCTATTCTGTCACGGTGCGCTTTATTCATATTAGCCTGAATTTTAAACACAAACGCAGAGAAACAATCCGATACAGGTTCGACTATATCTGTTTCTGTTTCTCGTGGGAGAGGCGGAGTAGTGATTTTCAAAAACTCCTCCAAAAACGGCTCTACACCAAAGTTTGTAAGTGCCGAACCAAAGAATACGGGTGTTAGTCTGCCCGATCTTACCTCGTCAAGATCAAAGCTGTCGCCTGCTCCGTCAAGCAGTTCTATCTCGTCAAGCAGATCTTTCTTGTGATACACGCCTATCAGCTCTTCAAGCTCGGGAGAATCAAGTTTAGCCGTTACTTTCTCCGCTTCCTTCTGTCCGTTGCGGTTCTGAGTAAAGACAAGCACCTCTTCGTTTTTTCTGTCATAAACGCCCTTAAACTCCTTGCCGCTTCCGATAGGCCAGTTCATAGGGCAGGTATTTATGCCGAGTACGGTTTCTATATCCTCAAGCAAATCAAACGGACTTTGTGCTTCTCTGTCCATTTTGTTTATAAATGTAATTATCGGAATATGACGCATTACACATACTTTAAACAGCTTCTTTGTCTGGTTCTCAACACCCTTTGAAGCGTCTATTACCATGACAGCCGAGTCTGCCGCCATAAGTGTTCTGTAAGTATCCTCAGAGAAATCCTGATGTCCGGGCGTATCAAGAATATTTATACAACAGTCGTTATACTTGAACTGCAGTACAGACGATGTAACGGAAATACCTCTTTGTTTCTCTATCTCCATCCAGTCCGATACGGCATGCTTTGACGAGTGTTTTCCCTTTACAGAGCCTGCGGAATTGATTGCTCCTCCGTACAAAAGCAGTTTTTCGGTGAGCGTGGTTTTACCTGCGTCGGGGTGCGATATTATCGCAAATGTTCGCCTTTTGTTGATCTCGGTCTTTAAATCAGCCAAGTGAACAACCTCCTTATATTAATTAAGTATTCGTTATCATATTATCTAAAATACACAATCAAAATTACAGTAATTGTGAACTTAGATCTTCTAAAAAAAATCTCTGCCATATCAATTCTACTATTTTTCAGAAATTTGTCAATACAAAACATGACATTATTATAGGATAAAATCTAAAGAAATTCTCACTTTGTTCATTTTGTATAATAATGTATTCGTCTGAGAAAGAATTTGCGAAAATGTTCCGAATTTCATATTTTTTGAATTTGTTCATATTTTCGTAACAATTAAATTATATAATATAGTCAAATCAATTAAGCGTTCTACTAATTTTCATATACCTTCCAAACTGACCCGGGGCAGAAATGCTTCGGGTCATCCCCTTTTTATGCAAAGGAGCAATAAAATGAAAACTATCGGCTTATACATACATATACCATTCTGTACGGCAAAATGTCCATACTGTGATTTTTATTCTGTTAAAGCAGACAGCGAGGCACTTGACCGCTACACCTGTATTATTACAGACCGTATTAATTCGTACAAAGGAAAATATCCGGCAGACACTGTATACATCGGCGGCGGTACTCCGAGTATTCTCGGCACAAAAAGACTGTGTGACATATTAAACGCTGTGAACGGCTCATTCGGTACAAACTCCCTTGAAACAACTATCGAGGTAAACCCATGTTCGGCACAGCAGCTTGATTTTTCATTGCTGCACGACTTCGGAATAAACAGGGTATCTATGGGTTTACAATCGAGTGACCCACAGGAACTCAGACTTCTCGGCAGACGTCACACCTGTGAAGATGTAATGTATTCTGCCGAAAAGATAAGAAAAGGCGGTATCGACAATATTTCCCTCGACCTGATGCTCGGAATATCACATCAGACAATCGACAGTCTTAGAAAAAGTATCGAATTCTGCAGCGATCTTGACGTAAACCATATATCTGCATATATTCTCAAAATTGAGGAGAGGACGCCTTATTTCAAAACGGCAGATACGCTTGACCTGCCTGATGATGACGCCGTATGCGATCTGTACGAATTTGCAGTCGAAAAACTAAAATCTCTGGGATATGATCAGTACGAAATATCAAACTTCTGTAAAAACGGTTTTGAGAGCAGGCATAATTTAAAATACTGGCATTGCGAAGAATACCTCGGAATAGGCCCTGCCGCACATTCGTTCATTGATAAAAGGCGATTTTATTATAACAGGAGTATAGAGGAGTTTAAACAAGGAATTATAATAGACGACGGCACAGGCGGCGACATTGAGGAGTACATCGCTATGACATTAAGGTTAAACGAGGGATTAAAGTACAGTAAATTTGAGGAATATTTCGGTACGCCTTTCCCGATTATGTACAGAAAAAAAGCAGAGCAGCTTGCCAAAACAAAACTGCTCATATGCGACGATAACGGCATACGTCTGAATACAAAAGGCTTTTTGTGTTCCAATTCCATAATTACGGGAATACTTTACTAAAAGGCACATTTTTTACTTATTTATATAATATAATAAACAATTCAAGTTGCGGGCAGCGTTTATTTATCTCCCAACCTTGAACGTATCTGTTCTGCAAACGAAAGAAATCCCTCCGACTTCATTATAGCGATCCCCTGTCCCTCTTCACCGAGAACTACAAGCTCATCGCCCGGTTTTATCGAAAACACCTTCCTCGCCTTTGCAGGTATAACTATCTGTCCCTTTTCACCAACCGTCACAATACCAAACAGATGTTTTCCTTTTGGCGGCGGTGCAAGACCGTAATTATTATCACTGCTGTAATTTGCAAGGTCATCAAGCGTTACACCAAAAATATCTGCTATCTGCTTACACCTCTCAATATCGGGTAAGGTTTCCCCTGCCTCCCACTTTGCAACAGCCTGTCGGGATACTCCTATCTTCTCCGCTATATCCTCCTGTGTAAGCTTATTTAATTTTCTTAGCTGAACAAGATTTTCATTGAACATTGTTTTTCTCCTTTTTCTTGCCTTTTATTCCGAGCAAACACCAACGGAGTACGGGTATTCTCGAAAAGATTTCATAGAGCAAAAATCCGCCTGCAAATGTAGCTATTGCCGTAATAATGTATGACGGTAATGCAGGCATTTGTGTATAAGTATGCAAAAGATATGCAGATGCCGACATCGGAAGATAGTGGAACACATAAAAGCCAAAGCTGCTTTTTGTCATATACTGCGTAAGCTTTGATGATTTGTTTCCCCACTTCTTAAATCCTGCAAATACTGCAAGACACATAGCCCACGCAAAAGCTACTGCCGATACACAATTATAGCACGGAGCCTCGCCATAATTATCTCCGAAATGAAGTACCGTATATACAACACCCAATGCAGCTGCTGCCGCAATCAATATATATCTGTACTTTATAAGGCGGTCTGTGACTTCATCGTGTGCAAATACAAAGTATCCCAGTAAAAAGCCCATTCCGTAATAACCGAAACGATAAACTGTTACCATCGGAGCATTTAAAACAAGTCCCGACAGAAATACGGGTATAACAAGCAATACAAGAACTATAATATTTGTTTTCTTTGTAAGTTCATACAGCTTGCCTTTTTCGAGCTTTTTGATAAGCGCAAGCACAAGTGAAAAGAACCACAAAAGCTGTGCAAACCAAAGTACGCCTATGCCCGACAAACACATAATTATAAATTGTATGGGCGCAGGAATACCTTCGGGAATACCTTCAAATGCGTTTGAAATTTTCATACTGACATATCCCTGTGCCCAGCCGAACACCAATACTCCTATGGTAGAGGGAACTAAAAGCTTTGTCGTTCTTGATTTGATAAATTCCTTTACAGTGTGCTTTTCAAGATAAAGTCTTGAACTTATTCCCGATACTATAAACAGCAATAGCATAAACCACGGGTAACATAAATACAGGAAAGAATCCTGATACTGTACCTCTTTGAACGGTCCTATAACTCCGAATGTAGCTACACCGTTAAAAATATAAATTACGTGATAAAGTCCTACAAGCAACACCGTTGTCCACCTGATGTTGTCTAAGTAATGTTTTCTCATACAAATCCCACCTTTGCAACTTTTGTATATATTATAATATACGTTTTTATCTCCGTCCACCAATCAAAGATTACATTTTTATTTTTTTTGGTTATATGTAATTGCTTTTTGCTGAAATTGAAGCTTTTATGTCATTTGTGTGATTATTATATGAAACTTTATTTATTGAAGATTTTTTTAGATTACTTAAACAAAACTTCAATCAAAATTTTTAAAATACAAATTGTAAACGTTAGGTAATATTTACTTCGACATCAAAATTACATTCAGGAAGGACAGAGTTTTTATGAAACCTATGACTAAAAGACTTTTCGCCTCGGCAATAGCAATATCGCTGCTCAGTGCTTCATATACAGCACTTGCCGCAGAAACCAATCAGACATCTGCACAATCAACTAACGCTATCGTATCGGGTGCAAGCGTAACGTATTCGGGGGCTAAAACAATAACCTCCGCCGCAACAGAAAACGACGGCACATACAGTTCGGTCACAGCAGACCAAAACGCACTTCTTATCAACACATCTGAAAATGTTACTGTAACTGACCCCACCGTTACAAAATCAGGCGACTCGAGCGGCGGAGATAACTGCAACTTCTACGGCATTAACTCGGCTATTATGGCACTTGGCGGCACTACCGTTACTATAAAAGGCGGTACTGTTACGGCAACCGCTAAAGGTGCAAACGGAGTATTCTCCTACGGCGGCAACGGCGGCAAAAACGGTGCGGCAGGCGACGGCACTACTGTCAATATCTCCGATACTGTAATCAATACAACAGGCGATAACGGCGGCGGTATTATGACAACAGGCAGCGGTATTACTGTTGCAAACAACCTTACGGTTACTACAACAGGTCAATCCTCCGCTCCTATCAGAACAGACAGAGGCGGCGGAACTGTTACAGTAAACGGCGGCAGCTTTACGTCAAGCGGCTTAGGCTCGCCTGCTATTTACAGCACGGCAGACATTACAGTAAACGACGCAAACCTTATTTCTAAGCTTTCTGAGGGCGTTTGCATTGAGGGCAAAAACTCCGTTACCCTTAACAACTGCTCTCTTACCGCTAATAACACAAAAACTAACGGCAACGCTACTTTCCTCGACTCTATTATGATCTATCAGTCACAGTCGGGCGACGCCGCAAGCGGTACGTCATACTTTAATATGACAGGCGGTACTCTGACAAGCCAAAGCGGACATATCTTCCACGTTACCAATACTAACGCTGTTATCAATCTTTCGGGAGTTTCTCTCGTCAACTCCGACAGTTCCAATGTTCTGCTTTCTGTTTGTGACGACGGCTGGAGCGGTGCTTCAAATATAGCAACTCTCAACGCAAACGGTCAAACTATGAACGGCAATATCTTAGTCGGCGATGACTCCACACTTACTCTTAATATAGCTGAGGGTTCTGATTTTACAGGAGCAATCAGCGGAAACATTACAAACGCAAAGGGCAGTACCGTTTCAAGCCAAACAGGTACAGTTAATGTAACGCTCGACTCTACAAGTAAGTGGACTTTGACAGCAGACACATATATAACTTCTTTCTCGGGCAGTGCTTCCAATGTTGTTACTAACGGATATAATCTCTATGTAAACGGAACTTCTATCACAAAAATCTCCGACACAGATGTTGTACTCCCCGACTCCGATACACAGAACGTATCTTCCGACAATACCGATACTAATACACCACCCGAAAGACCCGACGGAAGTTCCGACACAAACACTCCTCCCGAAAGACCTGACGGAAGTCCCGACACAAACACTCCTCCCGAAAGACCCGACGGAAGTTCCGACACAAACACTCCTCCCGAAAGACCCGACGGAAGTTCCGACACAAACACTCCTCCCG
>CACWKD010000013.1 GCA_902761345.1 uncultured Ruminococcus sp.
AGAGTATAGTATATATTCTGTTAATTATTGTCCTCTTTGGCTTTAAGCATATCGTTTATCATATTTGCGCACATATATACGTTGCCGCCGCCCATTGTAAGTATAAGGTCGCCGTCTTGAGCATTCTCGCATACATATTTTGCAGCGTCCTCAAACGTATCAATACACTTTGAACCGGGAACTTTTGCACCCAGATCTGTGTTGTAAATGTTGTATGTATTCTTCTCTCGTACAGGCAGAATTTCAAGTATTACAGCCTCATCAACGATAGACAATGCCTTTGCAAAATCATCAAGCAGCATAGCCGTGCGTGAGTAAGTATGCGGCTGGAAAACGTTCCACACCTTGCGGAAGCCCATTTTCATAGCGGCTGAAAGGGCTGCCGTTATTTCTGTGGGATGGTGAGCAAAATCATCTGCAACGGTAATGCCGCAATGCTTGCCTAATACCTCAAAGCGTCTGTGTACGCCTGTAAACTTATGTAGATTTTCGCTGATAGCCTCCGGGGATACTCCTGCAAAATGTGCCGCAGACGCCGCAGCAAGCGCGTTGTAAACATTGTGCTTGCCCGGAACAGAAAGCTCGATATTACACAGCTTTTCATTATTGTAGTAAAAATCAAATGCGTCATATACCGTACTCTCTGGTGAGGTCATAACTGCACGGTAAGTGTTGTTTTCACCAAAACCGAATGTAAGGACTTTAAGGTCTGTTTCATTTACACAATCAAGTGCATTTTTATCATCACCGTTTACTATAACGGCGTTCGATGTCTGTGCAACAAATTTTCTAAATGATTTTTTAATGTTATCCATATTCTCAAAGTAATCGAGATGATCTGCGTCTACATTGAGAATTACCGCAACAGCAGGAGTAATCTGTAAGAATGAGTCAACATACTCGCAAGCCTCGCACACTATTATATCGGATTTTCCAACGTAGCTGTTTCCGCCTACCGACGGAAGTGTTCCGCCGATTATCGCAGTAGGCTCTGCACCGCTGCCTATAAGTATCTGAGAGATCATAGCGGTAGTAGTCGTTTTTCCGTGAGTACCCGAAACGGCGATCGAGCGTTTATATCTTCTGCTCACTATACCAAGCATTACAGAACGCTCAATTGTCGGGATCCCATTCTGTCTTGCCGTTACAAGTTCGATATTATCCTGTTTTACAGCAGCCGTATATACAACAAGCTCCGCACCCTCAACATTCTCCGCTTTGTGACCCATATATACAGGAATGCCGTAGCTGATTATTCTTCTAAGAGTATCGCCGTCATTCATATCGGAGCCGCTTACTTCAAAGCCCTCCGAAATCATTATTTCTGCAAGCGGACACATTCCCGAACCGCCTATACCTACAAAATGTATCCTCTTGATTCTGTCAAGAATACTGTCATATGTTTTATCGCAAAATTTATCAACGTACAAGAAAAGCACCTCTATTTCAGATTACGATCCGTAAATTTTTCAGCATATACACCTCTGTAAATTAATACAGAGGACTATTAATCATTATATATCAAAACGAAAAAAATATCAACCTTAATATTAATCTATTAATAAATGTTTATACGGATTTTTTTGTTGAAATAACCGTCAAAACATGATAAAATTTATATGAAAATTAAAAGCAGGTGATATTTTGGATATTAAGAAAAACGACATCATACCGCTTGAAATAACCGACATTACAGGACAGGGCAGCGGTATCGGACATATAGACGGTATGGCGGTGTTTGTACCATTGACAGCCGTGGGCGACAAGATAAACGCACATATACTTAAGGTTAAGAAAAACTATGCCTTTGCCAAAGCCGAAAGCGTTATTACCTCCTCCCCTATGAGAATAGAACCTGACTGCGAGTGTTATTCTAAATGCGGAGGCTGTGTTTTCAGGCACATTTCATACGATGAAGAACTAAAGATAAAACAGCAAAGAGTATATGACGCACTGACAAGGATAGGCAAATTAAGCGGCTTTACTATGAATGAGATAAAAGGCTGTGACAACCCCGACCATTACCGCAACAAATCGCAGATACCTGTCGGCAGGGATAAGAACGGTAATGTAATTATGGGATTTTTCGGAACACACAGTCACAGGATAATCGACTGTGAGAGATGTATGCTTCACCCAAAACAGTTTGATGATATTGTAAAAGTTGTAAAAGAGTGGATAGCCGAGAATAATGTTTCGGTATATGATGAAACAACAGGTAAAGGGCTTATCAGACATCTTTATATAAGGCAAGCGAAAAAAACAGGACAGATTATGGTTTGCATTGTAATAAACGGTGACAGTATTCCGAAAAAAGAGGAGCTTGTAAAAACGCTTGTAAGCTATTCGGAGAGCATAAAAAGTATAGTATTAAATATTAACAGAGAGCGTACAAATGTAATCACAGGAAAGAAATGTATTACCATATACGGAAACGACCATATTACAGACGAGCTGTGCGGATTAAAGTTTGATATATCACCGTTATCGTTTTATCAGATAAACCACGATCAGACGGAGAAATTATATTCTATTGCAGGAGAATATGCAAACCTTACGGGAAATGAGTTTTTGATAGATCTTTATTGCGGGGCGGGAACGATAGGACTTTCAATGGTAGGCAAGGCAAAAAAGCTGTTGGGGATAGAGATAATACCTCAGGCGATAGAGAACGCAAGAGAAAACGCATTAAAGAACGGTATTAAAAATGCCGAGTTTATATGTTCGGACGCATCAAGCGCGGCAAAAAGGCTTACAGCTGAAAAAGCTAATCCCGATGTTATAGTGATAGACCCTCCGAGAAAGGGCTGTGACAATACAGTAATAGATGCAGTATGCACGATGTCGCCGAAAAGGGTTGTATACGTATCCTGCGACCCCGAAACACTTGCAAGGGATTTATCCGTATTTTCACAAAAGGGATATGTTGTCGGTGAGGTTACGCCTGTAGATATGTTCCCGAGGACGCAGCATGTTGAGACGGTGGTATTGATGTCAGCGGCGAGCCGCCGCTCCCAAAATGAGAAATCTGAATTGGAAAGGTATGGTGAGTATTTTATGAATCGTAGTGTTTTAGACATTATGAGCGAGTGCAGCGAGCAGCATGCTGAGTGGCACTGACGACTTTGGAAACATATCAACCGATTTTTGCGGAGAGTTACGTGTCCGATTTAGATGTTGGTATGTTGTGGCTGTGGTTTGGATGCCAAAGCGACAAATTGGGATTTGTGGAGGTATAAGAAATGGTAGAGGTAAAATTTTACGATGAGGTTGACGACAGCTTACTTAAATTTGCTGTTATCATAGCTAAGACAAACAACAAATGGGTGTTTTGTAAGCACAGAAAAAGAAATACATTCGAGGTTCCCGGCGGTCACAGAGAAGACGGCGAGTTAATTATAGATACCGCAAAACGAGAACTTTACGAAGAAACAGGCGCACTTGAGTATACATTAAAGCCTGTTTGTGTGTATTCCGTTACTGCACCAGATAACTTTGACGGGGAAGAAACATTTGGGATGCTCTGCTATGCGGACATTTTTTCTTTTGAAAAAGAGTTGCACAGCGAGATTGAGCGAATTGTGATTACCAAGCATCTCGTAGATCAATGGACATACCCATTGATTCAACCAAAGCTAATAGAGGAGGCTGAGCGTCGAGGTTACTTATAACTTTCAGCTTATAAAAGACAGACCAAGGCTCATCACCGCCTACACTATGCCGCTGGTGAGGAGCCTGAGACAAACGGTATATACGGCGACATTGACGGAGATGGTGACATCACATCGAATGACGCACTAATAATACTGCCTGCAAGCGTAGCTTTAGACACCCTCGCACACCCGAGCAGGCAATGCTTGCAGATATAGACGGCAATGGCAGCATTACCGCAAACGACGCTCTGGCCGTCCTAAGGTACAGCGTAGGATTAGAAGATCCAAACAGCAAAATAAACACACCCATATCGGCGTAACAAAGCTCTAATTAAAATCCAGCGAAAAACCCAAGTACCATATAATAACGGCTTTGAACCTTTATCGAACAAAAAGAAACGGCTTAGACAAGATAGTTTAAGCCGTTTTTATATTTCTATTAGTTATTCTTATTTCTGATATACTCGTCAATTGATTCTGCTGCTTTTCTTCCTGCGCCCATTGCTTTTATTACAGTTGCTGCGCCCGTTACTGCGTCACCACCTGCATATACGCCCTCTTTTGTGGTTGCCATTGTATTTTCATCTGCTATGATACAGCCTTTCTTGTTTGCCTCAAGACCTTTTGTTGTGGAACGTACAAGCGGATTGGGAGCATTTCCGATTGCAATAATTACAGCGTCAACATCAAGCACAAAGTTTGAATCCTCCTTTGCAACGGGACTTCTTCTGCCGCTTGCATCAGGCTCTCCAAGTTCCATTTCTACACATTCAAGACCTATGACCTTGCCGTTTTCATCGCCTATAACTCTGACAGGATTGGTAAGAAGCCTGAACTCTACTCCCTCTTCCTTTGCATGGTGTATCTCCTCGTTACGCGCAGGCATCTCCTCTTCACTTCGTCTGTAAACTAAATAAACATTCTCTGCGCCAAGTCTTAATGCGCTTCTTGAAGCGTCCATAGCTACGTTTCCGCCGCCTACTACCGCAACATTCTTAGGATGAATAATAGGTGTATCGTACTCGTCTTTGTAGGCTTTCATCAGATTAATTCTTGTCAAGAACTCATTTGCGGAATATACTCCGTTGAGCCCCTCGCCTTCCATACCCATAAAGTTAGGCAAGCCTGCGCCTGTTCCTATAAACACCGCTTCATAACCGTCATCAAAAAGCTCGTCAACGGACATTACTTTTCCCATGACCATATTAGTCTTTATCTCAACTCCAAGTTTCTTTAATCCCTCTATCTCCTTTTGAACAATAGCTTTCGGCAGTCTGAATTCGGGAATACCATACATCAGCACTCCGCCCGCTGTATGAAACGCCTCAAATACCGTTACCGAATACCCAAGCTTTGCAAGTGAGCCTGCGCAAGTAAGTCCCGAGGGGCCTGAACCTATAACGGCTACTTTATGTCCGTTGCTCTCAGGCTTCGTAATGTTTGCAGTATCGTTCTTCAAATGGTAATCCGCTGCAAATCTCTCTAATCTGCCAATACCTACGCTTTCCCCTTTTATTCCTCTTACGCACTTAGCCTCGCACTGCGTTTCCTGTGGACAGACTCTGCCACATACAGCCGGAAGTGAACTTGTTTTTGTAATTACAGAATAAGCCTCTTCAAACTCCCCTTTTGCCATATGTGCAATAAAGTCCGGTATCGCTATATTTACAGGACAACCGCTTACACAAGGTCTGTTCTTGCAGTTAAGACAACGTGCTGCTTCTTGTATTGCCATTTCTTCCGTGTATCCTGTTGCAACTTCATCGAAGTTTCTTCTTCTTACGTCGGGAGCTTGCTCGGGCATCGCAGTTTTATTAGAAATCATATTAGCCATTTCAATTCACCTCTGCATTTCTGATAAGACGGCAATTTCTTTCTCTTGCTGTCTGTTCGTTATTTCTGTATGTGATACTGCGTTTCATAAGCTCGTTATAATCAACCTCGTGTCCGTCAAAATCAGGGCCGTCTACACAGGCAAACTTTATCTTGCCGCCTACTGTAAGACGACAGCCTCCGCACATACCTGTTCCGTCAATCATAATCGGGTTCATAGAAACAATAGTTTTTATTCCGTAAGGGCGTGTAAGTTCGCTGACTGCTCTCATCATCGGAACAGGTCCTATCGCTATAACAAGATCGTAATCTGCTCCGTTCTTTATATTCTGTTCAAGAGCAGTTGTTACAAATCCCTTGTTGCCGTTAGAGCCGTCATCTGTCATGAGATAGAAATTATCGCTTACTTCGCTCATCTCTTTTTCAAGTATAATAAGATCCGTATTGCGGAAACCTGCTATCATATCTACGCTTGTACCCATATCATGAAGCGCCTTTGCCTGAGGATACGCTATCGCACAGCCTGCGCCGCCTCCTATTACAGCGGCTTTCTTGTATCCCTCAAGTTCACTCGGAGCGCCAAGCGGCCCTACAAAATCAAGCAGATAATCGCCCTCGTTTAACGTGTCAAGAAGCTTTGTGCTGTATCCTACCTTCTGAAAAATAATTGTTACAGTACCTTTTTCTGCGTCATGATCTGCAATAGTAAGCGGAACTCTCTCGCCGTACTCATCTACTCTGAAAATAATAAACTGTCCCGGCTTAGCCTTTTTTGCAATAAGCGGAGCTTCTACTACCATTTTTGTCATGTATGGATTTAGCGCTGTTTTCTCTATAACCTTAAACATATACAAAACCTCTTTTCGGCTATTTCTAAATCTAAATATCCTATAAATGAGCAGCAAGTAAATCTGTTTTTCTTTGCTCAATCATAATATAAATTTTATTATACTACAAATCTGAAATTTTCTCAATAGTTTTTGCATATTTTATTAGTTTACCTCAGTAAATACTTTTTATCTTTTCTGTAAAAAAATCCCCCCGACAATTTTCTTATCGGGGGGATCTCTTAAACGCTCATATTACTTTGCAGCAATCAAAGTATAACTTCTTGTCCGACTGATCCGTTTACAGGCAACTTAATGGTATATCTCAATATAACCATTGCGTCTGCATTCGTAACCTTGCCGTCATAGTTTACATCTGCTACAAGTTCCTGTATATTATTAAACTTATACAGCTTAATAACATATCTCATTATAAGCAAGCTGTCCTTTGCTGTGATCTTACCGTCAAAGTCAACGTCACCCATAAGGTACTTCTTACCGGGTTCGGGATCAGAATCTGTCGGCTGATCGGGGCTTTCTTCGGAATCCGTATTATCGGAGTTGTCTGAGTTATCGGTGTTATCCGAGTTATCGGTGTTGTCCGAGTTGTCGGTATTATCCGAGTTGTCGGTATTATCCGTGTTATCGGTGTTGTCCGAGTTGTCGGTATTATCCGTGTTGTCTGTATTATCCGTGTTGTCGGTATTATCCGTGTTATCGGTGTTATCCGTGTTATCTGTGTTATCCGTGTTGTCGGTGTTATCCGTGTTGTCGGTGTTATCCGTGTTGTCGGTGTTATCCGTGTTATCTGTGTTATCCGTGTTATCCGTGTTGTCGGTGTTATCCGTGTTATCTGTGTTATCCGTGTTGTCGGTGTTATCCGAGTTGTCAGTGTTATCGGAGCTTTCGTCACTTTCTGTATCAACAGGTCTATTCTTTGCCTCGAAGTCCTTAACAAGAACATACTCTACACCATCAATAACAACAGTTGCCTCGGCTGTGTACGTACCCTCTTCGGTCACTTCCGGAATATCATTACTATCCTTTGTGATCTTTACAGATACATCAGGCATGTCGGGAGTTTCTGTAAATTCTACATTATTCTCATTCGGCATTTCTTCTCCGATGTAATATACATCTTCAATGTTCAGCTGAGCATATACAAACGGATCATTGTTGTCGTTAATGCAGTTAGCCATAAGTCTGCTTGGGTCTTCTGTATCTACATAGTATTCATACTTCGGAGTATGCTTGAGGATATGATAATTATCCTTATCAAGTAAATTCTCAATACTCTCTACTACATAAATATAAGTATAACCATTAGCCTTATTCTCTACAATATAATTGTAAAGGTTCGGATATTCTGTTTTTAGTTCTTCAAGCTGCTCTTCTGTAAGCTCGCTGAATGAGAAGTACGGGTTATGTGCAATAGATTCTTCCTCAGGCTCTCCATCTCTGTCAGCTCTGTCGGGAGTATCTGTTGGTTCATTAGTACCTGCATATTCAAGCTCGCATGTTGAAAGAACTACATAAGGCATTCTCTCTGTAAGTCTTACAGGTGTGTCGTTTGAAGCTACTTCGATTACTTCGTCTGTCGGTGTATAGTCGTCATTATAATAATCGTAATAATACTCATCGAACATCGGTACAGCTCTCGGTGTCTTAATCTCATCAGGGTTAAGCTGATTTCTCATTGCAGCAACGAGATAAGAATTGTTCTCACCCGAATCAATAACCACACTGTAATTATTAACTATCTCGTAATCGGAATTGTTGATAGCCAAGTACGGCATCTCCATACTTGTTACAGTAACCGTAGGATCTAACGGGTTACTTCTTCTGAATGCTGCTTTTTCTGTATCGGTAATGCCTGTGCCTATGTTCTCTTCTTCAATGCATACTGTGCGAAGCAGATCGTTTCTCTCTGTGAATACTACTGTTCTGCCCGAAGCGGGAGCATTACTTGCAAGCATATTTACCATATTTGCCATCAGTTCGTTCTGATTCGTATCGGGATCGACTATGACCGGTTCGTCACCCTGTCCAAAATAGTCGAAATACGGCTTATAGTTCGTACCCTCTGCGTAAGCACCAAGCGCTTTTATCGGAGTACCTTCTTCTATAAACAAAGCTGTCGCATATGTAGCGGCGCTGCCTACCGGTGTTAAAACGCCATCAGGATAATATCTTGTTACCACGTTATAGAAACTTAACGGTAATTTAGCCGGAAGATCGGTTGTTTCTACAAATTCGTTTGTAACATTTGAAAACATATTTTGTATAGGATTGTTGCCTTTAGTATTATACTCTTCCAGCAAATCGCATACTATCAGATCACTTAGTTCAAGCTCTCTGTCGCCGTTCTTTGTTACAACTATACGTGGAATCTGTGAGTAATTGCTTCCATAATAGTTATCAGGATCGCTGATAAATTGTCTTGTCAAATAATCAAGACTGCCAAAAGCGTATCCGTACATCTTGCAGGCAGGAACTGTAATAGTAGGTCCTCTGCTGCCGTAGTATGTTTGATAGGGATCATCAGGACCAATCATAAATCCGCCGCCCGAATAAATTGGGAATGCATTTGTTTCAATTACTTCAAGGGCTGATGTTCCGTCTTCGTTAGTTTCAAATGTTACATTTTTAAGGCCGTTATATTCAAATGCACCCATGGAAACATATCTAACCGATTCTGGTATAGTAACATAACGAAGATCGTTAGAACAAAATGCACTTATTCCTATAACCTCGAGTGTTTCGGGCAGGTTTACTAAATTCAAACCACAATCATAAAAAGCAAATCTCTTTATTTCTGTAACCTTTGTCGCACTAAGGTCAAGGATATCATAATCAAACTCTGCATCATAGAATGCTTTCTCTCCGATCGTAGTCAATGTATCAGGGAACTCGATAGAAGTGATTTCGCAATTCTTAAATACCTCTTCGCCTATTCCGACAACGGTTATTCCGTCTATTGTTTCGGGAATAACTATTTCTGCGTCATATTCCGGTCCGTAATAATCTGTGATAATACCGTTTTCGTCAATATCAAACTCATCACAGAGGTCATAAAGCTTATTTCTTTCAAGAGTAACAGAATATACTCCGTCGCTTGTTACAGTTACAGGGATCAATTCTCCATGTGTTATATTCCACTTTGTTCCTATTACAGGTGAACCCGAATCAGTAGGGTCTTCATGTACTTCAACCTGCTCGGCATAAGATTGCCATACCAATACGGGAGCAGTTGACTTGATCACAGTCTGAGCTTTTTCGGCAGTACCTGTTACAATATATGTTGCACAATCGTCTGCGGAAGCATCTGCCTTTGCCCAACTATCGGGAACATTTACATCTGTAACGCTCTCATTTGAAACAATCACACCGATAATGCTGTTCTCATAGTAAATTACGTCATCAAGATTTATCTCAGTTGTTGCTGCCTCATCCGTATAACACTTGTGGCAAACTTCATCGTACCATACGTCCTGTTTAATGCCAGCCTGCTCTTCAATACCATTGTCGGGATCAAGTGCAACATAATCTCTCTGTGGTATTTTAATAAGAATATGTTCGTCTGTATATTTGTCATTTTCACTGTCGTAATGTACAATACCTCTTGTGCTGTCAAGTACGGGGTATTCGTCCTCGCCTACCTTTTGGTAATATACAAGAGCGTCGGCATTCTTGTTAATCTTATATGCAAGAGCACCCGATGATAGCTCCTCCGCTGTAAAGCTTGAACCAATAGATGAAGAGTAACCGCAGTCGTCAAAATACCATACATTGTTGGCTGGCTGGCGGTATCCATCACAGATTGCATCACAGGAATAAGATACATCAAACATCTTTCCGCCAAAGTAACAATTTGTGAAGTTCGATCCGGAAAGACCTACTAGACCGCCGCAAAAGCGTCTTTCGTTACCGTTTATAACAGCGAGGGAATAGCAGTTTGTCAATGCAGACTCTAAACCATAGCATTCTCCGACAAACGAACCGCAGTCCCAGTAACCGTTTACAAAATAGCTGTTAAGAATACCAAGGTTCTTTATTTCGGCATTGTATACGCAACCGAAAAGACCGTGATCCTGATTATCATCCTTCTCCGAATCACCGCCCGGTACATAAATACCGCTTATAGTATGACCGCAGCCGTCAAATGTCTTACTGAACGTCTTGTTTTCACTGCCAACAGTTGAATACTGTGATATAGGTTTCCAAGTTCTGAGTTCGTCAATGTTTGTGGGTATATTGTCATCGCCGAATGTGATCTCCTGGATAACAATATCCTTTGTGAGAACTGCGTCCTTCTGAACACCGCTGTCTACCTGCTGAGCGAACCAGTAGAGCTGACCTGCGTTAGAGATCTGCCATACTCCGTCTTTCTCCTCTGCAGGCTGATAGCCTGTCGGGCAGTTCGTACAAAAACCGTTGTCGTCATACTCGTGGCTGTTCTCGGGTACTATAACCTCACTCTCAGGAACTTCTGTTTTTCCCTCTTCATCGGAAAAATACTTGCCGCACATTTCGCACTGCCAGTAGCCTGCTTTTGTTCCATTATGCCCACAATTGGTAGTTTCAACTGTGGGAACAAGATTATGTGCAATCTTTTCGGTTATCCACGAATTTTTCTCTATTGGATTTTGTCCGTAAGGATCGCTGTAAAACTCGTTGTCACCGTAAGAGTAATACTTGTTTTTGCCTTTTTCTTTACAAGTTGCGTCTTTGCCTTTATGATAAGTGAGAGCAGTAGTCACCTCATAATAGCGGTCTGCTGTAACCTCATAAGTATACTTCTTGTTCTCCTCATCATAGCTTGCGTATTCTATCTCCTTGCCGTTAAACTTAGCCGGGCAAGATGTAACAACCGTAACCTTTTTGCCGTTACTCGGAATCGGGTAGCCGCCGCTCGAGTACTCAACATTCTCACCGTTTACAGTTACAGCTGTAACTAAAGAACTATCGCCGCCGACAGCATATCCCTCGAGTGGTTCGCCGAATTCGTTAACTGCCTTACCATCAATAGTAAGAGCAACCATTTCAATGTTACAGTACAAAAATAGTGAGCTTGATGACGAAGGTGATGTCATGCTGTCATAAGCCGAAAAAGCAACGGTATTAGAACCATCGTTAGTGATGTTTACAGAAGAATGGGTAGTTCCGTAGATACCGTACAAATTGCCGGTAAAATGAGTATTGCTCTTGTTTTCGATATTAAGAGTAATATCGCTGTCACCCTTCAGAGTAATAGCACTGCCGTTATTGTTTGTAGCCACTATCTCAAGAGTTTCACTATCGCCATTCTCGAGAGTGACATTGAAAGTTACGGGTTTACCCGTGTCGTTTTGGAATGTGAGCGGATTTGCACCGTAGAAATCGCCCTTGACAACATAGTTGCCGGTGTACTTAGTTGTCTTGCCTGCCTGAGTATAGCCCGTAGGCGTAAACACGACAGAGCCGTTTGCAAGATCAATAGTACCAATGTCTGCTGCTTCTGCACTTGCGACTATCGGCATAACCGCAAAGTCTGCCGCCAATGCAGGTAATGAGCCTGTAATCATAAGCATAGACATTGACGCCGCAAGAAGTCGTTTAAAACCGCTGTTCCCACGAAATTGCATATAAAAGCCTCCTTAATAAAATGTATTGTGACAAGCAGTAATTCTGTCTGTCAATAGTAGTTTTGCACTTTAAATATGTGCTATGTTCAGCATATCATTTATATTGTTTTTTAACAATACAAATTACACAATTGTAACTTATTTTTTTTGATTTTTTGATGTATTTTAATATATTACAAAACAACTCACATAATATTTTATAAAAAAATACCGCTGCAATGTTACTTGCAACGGTAATATTTACAAATTTTAATATTATTATCAATTATTATCCGATCCGTAATATGCTTTGAGATACATATCTTTAATCTCACTCATAAGCGGATAACGTGGGTTAGCACCTGTACACTGGTCGTCAAATGCTTGCTCAGTCATTTCGTCAAGTCTTTCAAGGAAATCCTGCTCGTCAATACCGTAATCCTTGATTGTCGGCTTAATACCGATCTTAACTTTAAGTTCCTCGATAGCAGCGATAAGGTTTTCAAGCTTTTCTTCGTCTGTATTGCCGCCAAGACCCAGATAATCAGCAACCTCTGCATATCTTGCAAGTGTATGCGGGTGATCATACTGTGAGAATGTACCCATTTTTGTCGGTACTTCTGCCGCATTGAAGCGAAGAACATAGCTTATCATCAAAGCATTTGCAACACCGTGCGGCAAGTGGTGGAATGCGCCGAGCTTATGTGCCATTGAGTGGCAAACTCCGAGGAACGCATTAGCAAATGCCATACCTGCCATTGTTGCAGCGTTAGCCATTTTTTCACGAGCAACAGGATCGTTCGGACCGTTATCGTATGCACGTGGGAGATACTCGAAAATCATCTTGAGTGATCTGAGTGCAAGACCGTCTGTATAATCTGTTGCCATTACAGAAGCGTAAGCCTCCAGTGCGTGAGTTACAGCGTCTATACCCGAAGCAGATGTAAGACCCTTAGGTGCTGTCATGTGCATATCTGCGTCAATTATCGCCATATTCGGGAGAAGTTCATAATCTGCAAGCGGATACTTCACACCTGTACTCTCGTCTGTAATTACCGCAAAAGGCGTAACCTCCGAACCTGTACCGGCAGATGTCGGAATAGCTATAAAGTAAGCTTTCTCGCCCATCTTCGGGAATGTATAAATTCTCTTTCTTATATCTATGAAACGCATAGCCATATCGAGGAAGTCTGCCTCGGGGTGTTCATAGAGTACCCACATGATCTTGCCTGCGTCCATTGCAGAACCGCCGCCGATTGCGATTATAGTATCAGGCTGGAACGCTTTCATCTGCTCTGCACCCTCTTTTGCGCAAGCAAGCGTCGGGTCGGGAGCAACATTAAAGAATGTTGTGTGCGTAATGCCCATTTCATCAAGCTTATCTGTAATAGGCTTAGTGTATCCGTTATTATAAAGGAAGCTGTCTGTTACTATAAAGGCTTTCTTCTTACCCATTACTGTCTTTAACTCGTTAAGCGCAACAGGCAGACAGCCTTTCTTAAAGTAAACCTTTTGAGGTGCTCTGAACCAAAGCATATTTTCACGTCTTTCTGCTACTGTTTTTATATTAAGAAGGTGCTTTACGCCTACGTTCTCTGATACCGAGTTGCCGCCCCACGAACCGCAGCCAAGGGTAAGTGACGGAGAAAGATTGAAGTTGTAAAGATCACCGATACCGCCGTGTGATGACGGAGTGTTCACAAGAATACGGCAGGTTTTCATTCTCTCCTGAAACTCTGCAAGCTTAGCTTTTTCGGTTACAGCATTAAGATAGATAGATGATGTATGACCGTAACCGCCGTCTGCTACAAGTCTTTCTGCCTTTGCAAATGCGTCCTGAATATCTGCTGCCTTATACATAGCAAGTACAGGGGATAACTTCTCGTGCGCAAATTCCTCTTCGAGTTCTACACTCTCTACCTCACCGATAAGAATCTTTGTACTCTCGGGAACTTCAACGCCTGCAAGCGCTGCAATAGTATAAGCCTTCTGACCTACTATCTTTGCATTGAGAGCGCCGTTAATAATTATTGTCTTTCTAACCTTTTCTGTTTCATCGGCATTAAGGAAGTAACAGCCTCTGTCTGCAAACTCCTTTTTTACTGCGTCGTAAATATTTTCAAGTACAATTACAGACTGCTCGGAAGCACAAATCATACCGTTATCAAAAGTTTTGGAGTGTATAATTGAGTTTACAGCAAGCAAAATATCTGCTGTATCGTCAATAATAGCCGGAGTGTTGCCTGCACCAACTCCAAGTGCCGGCTTACCGCTTGAATATGCAGCCTTTACCATTCCGGGACCGCCTGTTGCAAGAATAATGTCGCTCTCTCTCATAAGCGTATTTGTAAGTTCGAGTGACGGAACATCTATCCATGCGATAATTCCCTCGGGTGCGCCTGCTTTTACGGCAGCCTCATATACTACCTTTGCTGCTTCTATTGTCGACTGTTTAGCTCTTGGGTGTGGGCTGATTATAATGCCGTTTCTCGTCTTTAGACATATAAGCGCTTTAAATATTGCAGTTGAAGTCGGGTTTGTTGTAGGAATAACTGCGCCAACTACTCCTATCGGCTCTGCAACCTTTCTTGTTCCGAAAGCGGTATTCTCCTCAACAACTCCGCAAGTTTTCGTATCCTTGTATGCGTTATAGATATACTCTGCCGCATAGTGGTTTTTGATTACCTTATCCTCCACTACGCCCATTCCTGTTTCTTCGACTGCCATCTTTGCAAGTCTTATTCTCTCGTTATTTGCGGCAAGGGCAGCAGACTTAAAAATAAAATCAACCTGCTCCTGAGTATAGGACGCAAATTTCTTCTGCGCTTCTCTAACCTGTGCAAATCTTTTTTCAAAGCTCTCAACACTGTCAACGATAGTGTACATCTCGCTCATAATAACTCTCCTGACTTAAATTGTTTTTGTGCCGTACGCACATTGTTATTTTTTTGTCAATTTATTGTACTTCTCGCAAATCAGTCCGATTTACTATATTTAATATAACATAGTTTACGTTTTTTTTCAATAGCTTATACTTAAAATTCCATAGAAAACAGCAAAAACCGCATTTTGCATTTATTTATCTTTAATAGGTTAAACATTATGGATATTTTTACAAATATTATAGTAAACGTCATTGAAAAGATTCTATTGTGAGGTTGCAGTTCAAAACCCAAAGTTCATAGTTCAAAGCTCAAAGTAACATATGTCTAAAAACTAAAATCTAACATCTAACCCCCTATAAATCCAAAGCCGCAAGGCTTTCCGATATTATTCACTATTCATTATTCAATCTTCATTATTCATTATTTCCACTTTCCAAAATTATCCATTACGCCAAGCAATATTTAGACTGCTATAATATAGTAACTGCCGCCTCTTTTTATTTGATACAAAAAGCAGGAACGATTGTTCGCCCCTGCTTCTTATGTGAGTTTTAGCGTTGTTAGCCTATAAACATCTGAGTCCAGTAATTACCGTCCGAAACATATCCTACGCCTATTTGTGTAAATGTGCTGTTAAGAATGTTAGCCCTGTGACCTTCGGAATTCATCCAGGCATTCACTACTTCTTCGGGTGTTCTCTGACCCATTGCTATGTTCTCTCCTGCCGTACGATAGCTTATTCCAAACTGCTTCATCATATCAAACGGACTGCCGTATGTCGGTGAATTATGGCTGAAATATCCCTTATCTCTCATATCCTGCGACTTGATCCTTGCAACATTAGAAAGCTCCTCATTAACAGTAAGTGGTGAAAGTCCATACTGCGTTCTTATATCGTTTACAAGGTCGCAAACTCTTTGTTCGTATTCGTTTACGTCATATCCGTCCTGTACCTGATTATCTTCCGAAACATCTGTTTCTATGTCGGGAACAGTAATATCTGTGTCTGCACGATTATAGAACTGTTTGAGAAAACTCTCCAAATCCTCCCATGTGCCTGTTTTTACAATAACGCTTTCCGTATCGCTGTCACTGCTGTCTGTACAATCTGTGCAGGTATCCGCTCCTTCGCCTGCACAGTCCGAATTGCAGCTTTCCTCTGTTTCGCAGTCTGATGTGCAAATATTTTCTGTGTCGCAATCAAATGTGCAGGTGTTCTCTGTTCCGCAATCGGTTGTGCAAATGTTTTCTGTGTCACAATCAGATGTGCAGGTGTTCTCTGTTTCTTGGTCGGTTGTACAGAAATCTTCCGTTTCACAGTCTGAAGTACAGTTCTCGTTTACACCGCAATCAGAACCGCAATCTTCCCCACTGTTACAGCTTGTCGCACACTCGGTATTGTTCAGGCAATAATCATTGAGTATGTTCTGTATAGTATCCTTTATCTCCTGCGAACTGCACCAATCATTACCGCATTTTGCCATGTCAATACTCTGTACCGTGCAAGTCTTTACATCAAGCTTACTTAACGTGTCCTTACACAAAAAATCTCCGCAATTTGTTACCCCTCCGCATTGTGCTGTCGCTGTCACTCCCGACAGTACAGCAATAAGTCCTGCGGCTATTACCGCCAATCTGATTTTTTTCACAAAAACCTCCTGTATAATTGTAGATTTCGGATTTACTGATAATATAAAGCAATCCGAGTTTTTTCAGAAAACCGTAATTGATTTTCTGATTTAATTATACAGAAATCATAATATATTTTCAATGCAATAATATTGGTAAATCAATATACAGTATTTGGAACATTGCCTACAAGTACAGTTTCCCCGACAAGAACAGAGTCTGTAAAGCTGATAGGCTCTTGTCTGCCTCCTGCTATCACTATCAGTTCGCCTGTAATATCTATGTATAACCTGTGTACCGTCTGATTAAATCCGCCTGTTTCAAACTCGCTTCTGAAGTCAGATCTCACATCTCCCGTAACCGTATTGTTAAACTTCAGCTTAATGCCCGATCCACTCAGAAATTCACTGTCAAAAAAACTTCCTATCGGTATTTCGGCAATATATTCATACTCATCGTTCAGAATATCCGCAAGCTCTACCGTTACTGCGTTCTTTAGCTTATTTATTGAATTGACGTCTGTGCTTACCGCCTGAACCTCCCCATTATGAGAGTACGATATTTCCGTCATACTTTCATAGGATAAACCCAACTCCTCGGTTTTTCTTGTAACAGTTTCTCCGAAAAGCTCACTCATCATCTGTTTTGCTTTTATTTCTGTATACTCCTCCATAAAGGGTGAAGCCTCGTACTCAAAATGGACAATACATACCATCAGCAAAAGCACTAATAACACACTTATCAATCCTGCAATACCGCCTGCATTAGTCCTGCTTCTAAACCTCTTTCCGAAACGTATCCTTGCCATTCGTTTTAACCGTAACATAAAAAACCACCCCTCAAGCATACTACTCAAGGGGTGATAAAAATGTTACATTATATGAACATCATTCGTCTGTATCCTTTTTTACGGGACACTCCTCCGAAGAACAGCTCTCGCAGTCGGAGTCATCTCCCTCGGGACAATCTATGTCGTCTGCGCAAAGGGAAGAAAAGTCAAACTCTAATTCCTCTCCGCAGTTCGGACATTCGATAGAACCCTCTATAAGAATATCCTCCGATACACAGATCTCATCACCGCAAGTCGGACATACTACCTCGTAATACTCGCTGTCCTCATCGAAATCATCAAAATCCTCGTCCTCTTCGTCGTACAAATCGTCCTCGACAAGTGAGAGATCCTGATCTATTTCGTCAACCTGCTCGCTGAGTTCATCATATAACTCGCCAAGGTCTGTGACTTCATCAGCAATATCCTCAAGAACATCTACTACATTTTTTATAAGCTTTATGGTATCGTCATTTTCATTAAGCTTAAGACCGTCCATCAAGCCTTTGATATATGCAACCTTTTCGTTAATGTTCATCTGTGTATCCTCCGTATGATTTTTTATTATGCTCAGTTGCTTGAACGTCCGAGATACTCGCCTGTACGAGTGTCGATCTGGATCATCTCGCCCTCGTCTATAAAGAGAGGTACTCTTACCTCTGCACCTGTTTCTACTGTTGCAGGCTTTGTAGCGTTTGTAGCTGTATCGCCCTTGAAGCCCGGCTCAGTTTCGATAACCTTAAGGTCAACAAAGTTCGGCGGCTCAACACCAAAAACATTGCCCTTATACGAGAGAACCTTACAAACCATATTCTCCTTTACAAACTTAAAGCTGTCACCGAGTACGCTCTTTCCTATCGGGATCTGCTCCCATGTTTCTGTATCCATAAAGTAATAGAGATCGCCGTCCGAGTAGCTGTACTCCATTTCCTTTCTCTCGATGTATGCTGTCGGATACTTGTCATTAGGGTTGAATGTCTTTTCAACTACTGCTCCTGTGATAACATTTCTGATCTTTGTACGTACAAAAGCTGCACCCTTACCCGGCTTTACGTGCTGGAATTCGATAATGGAAACTACCTGTCCGTCCATTTCAAATGTAACGCCGTTTCTGAAATCTCCTGCTGAAATCATATTAAATCCTCCTGATAATTTGATCCGCACAAAAAGTACGGTAAAGTGATCTTACTGAAAATAAGCATTATACACATACAGATTATACTATATATCGGAATAAATTTCAAGTTTTTTTTAAGAGTATTGTAATTTTTTTACTTTGCGGTTTATAAAAAACATTGCCCGACAGTATAAATTATGGTATAATCGCTAAGAACACTTTGGAGGAGCTCTATTCTATATGAAAAATAACTACCTTGTTAAAATGAGAGAGGGTAAACAACTCTCATTCTCTCAGCAGCTCTCTATGATCATTACGCTGAGTATTCCTGCAATACTTGCTCAGCTTTCCTCTATTATAATGCAGTACATCGACGCTTCTATGGTAGGCAGATTAGGGGCAAATGACAGCGCTTCTATCGGTCTTGTGTCATCAAGCACATGGCTTTTCGGCGGTCTTTGCATGGCGGCAGGAACGGGATTTTCGGTACAGATCGCAAAACGCATAGGTGCAAACGATGATAAAAGTGCAAGATCGCTTGTAAAAACAGGACTTATCAGCGTTATGATTTTCAGCTTTCTGCTTCTTCTTATCGGTGTATCTGTAAGCCATGTTCTCCCTGTTCTGCTCGGCGGAGAGGAAAAAATCAGAGAGGGAGCTTTTTGGTACTTCCTTATTTTTGCCCTTTCAATTCCGTTTATGCAGCTAAACTATACGGCAGGCGGCATTATACAAGCGAGCGGCAATATGAAAACTCCGGGAATACTTGAAATAGTTATGTGCTTTTTGGACGTTATTTTCAACGCCCTGCTGATTTTTCCCTCGGGTACAAGAAACATATTCGGTAAAAATATCTTCTTTATCGGTGCAGGTCTGGGAATTAAAGGGGCTGCGCTCGGAACAGCTTTTGCAGAGGCTGTAACGGGACTTATTATGCTGTGGTATCTGCTTTTCCGCTCCCCTGCTCTTAAAATCAGAAAGTCCGAAAAACTAAAGTTCTCAATGTCCGATTTAACTTCATCTCTTAAAATCGCCATACCTGTCGGTATAGAACAGATAATAACCTGCTCTGCGTATATAGCTTTCACAAAGATAGTTTCACCTCTCGGAACAATAGCAATAGCCGCTAATTCTTTTTCCATTACGGCGGAAAGTCTTTGCTATATGCCCGGATACGGTATTTCTGCGGCAGCCTCTACCATCATCGGGCAGTCGATCGGTGCTAAACGTCACGATATTACTAAAAAACTCGGTTGGCTTGCAGTCGCTGTGGGAATGACTGTTATGACTATCGGAGGTGCTGTTATGTATATTGCCGCGCCTCTAATGATAAGCATACTTTCACCCAACACCGCTATACAGGAGCTTGGAAGTGAAATTCTCAGGATCGAAGCTTTCGCCGAACCTATGTACGCTGCTTCTATTGTTGCGTCGGGCGTTTTCAGAGGTGCGGGAGATACCTCCGTTCCGACTGTACTCAACTTAGTAAGTATGTGGGCAGTGCGTATTCCCCTTGCGGCATATCTTGCGGCAGGATACGGCATACAGGGCGTATGGCTCGCTATGTGTATTGAGCTTTGTGTAAGGGGGACTTTGTTTCTTATTCTCCTTGCTGTGCGTTTCCAAAAGAAAGCCGATTCGTGGGAGTACATTTGATTTTTGAGTTAGGAATATTTTTGAAGTGTGGACTTTGGACTTTAAACTTTGAACTTTGGACTTTGGACTTTGAACTTTAAACTTTAAACTTTGAGCTTTGGACTATCAACTAAAAATCACGAAAGGTTATGATAAAATGAAATATGATTTTGACGCCGTTTTAGACAGAAGCGGTACAAACTCGCTTAAATGGGACGTAAAAGAAAACGAACTTCCTATGTGGGTTGCAGATATGGATTTTAAGACTGCGCCCGAAATAATTTCTGCAATACAAAAACGTGCCGAACACGGTATTTTCGGTTACTCCATTATCCCCGATGAATGGTATAACGCATACATCGGGCATTGGAAAAACAGATACTCCTATACAATGGAAAAGGATTGGCTTATGTTCTGTACGGGAGTTATTCCCGCAATTTCCAGCACCGTTCGCAAGCTTACAACTCCTGCGGAAAAAATCGTTATTCAAACTCCTGTCTATAATATCTTCTACAACTGTATCCTCAACAACGGCAGAAATGTTCTTGAAAACAAGCTTTTATACAATGACGGTGAATACAGCATTGACTTTACAGACCTTGAACAAAAGCTATCAGACCCACAGACTACTCTTATGATACTGTGCAATCCGCAAAACCCTGTCGGTAAAATTTGGAGCAAAGAGGAACTTTCCAAAATCGGGCAGCTTTGTTTTAAATATGGCGTAACTGTTATCTCAGATGAAATTCACTGTGACATTACAGACCCCGACTGCACCTATACTCCGTTTGCTGCGGTATCGGATATTTGCAAAAACATAAGCGTAACCTGCATAACCCCTACAAAGGCTTTCAACCTCGCAGGACTTCAAACCGCTGCGATCTGCGTTCCGAATAAAAACATCAGAAATCGTGTTAACCGTGCAATTAATACAGACGAGGTTGCCGAACCTAATTCCTTTGCAATAGACGCCGCAATCGCAGCGTTTACCAAAGGAGAAGAATGGCTTGACGAACTCAGGACTTATCTCTTTAACAATAAAAAGACTGTGGAAGATTATGTTTCAAAGTATCTTTCGCCAATCAAGCTTGTAAAATCACAGGCTACATATCTGTTGTGGCTTGACTGCTCTGGACTTCCGCTTGACGGCAGAGAGCTTGCAACTGATCTACGAGAAAAAACAGGGCTGTATCTTTCGGCAGGAATTGCATACGGAGAAAACGGCAGAAGTTTTCTGAGAATGAATATCGCCTGCCCTAAATCAACATTAACAGACGGACTTGAAAGACTAAAAAAATACTGTTCGAATTTACAGTAATGAAGGAGAAAAAAATGGAAGAAATTACTCGACAGCACCTCACGGGAGAACGTGCCCTATTTGAAGAAAGTGACGCACATATAACGGAATGTATATTTGAAAACGGTGAGTCGCCTTTAAAACATAGCAGCAGCATTTTAATTGAGAGATCGCTTTTCAGATGGAAGTATCCTCTCTGGTACAGCAGAGATATTTCACTTTATAACTGTACCCTCTTTGAGATGGCAAGGGCAGGGATTTGGTACACCGATAACGTAAAAGCCGAAAATACTATCATCGAAGCACCGAAAAGCTTTCGCAGATGTAACAGTGTGGAGCTTAAAAGCATTACATTTACAAACGCACTTGAAACACTATGGAATTGCCGTAATATTACAATAAAAGATGTTTCGGTATCACACGGCGACTACCTCTTGATGAACAGCGAAAATATTACAATAGACAATCTCAATCTTGTCGGGAATTATGCCTTTGACGGAGCAAAAAATGTTACCGTTAATAACTCACGTCTTATTACTAAAGACGCTTTCTGGAACTGCGAAAACGTCACTGTACGCAACTGCTTTATTACGGGAGAGTATCTCGGCTGGAACAGTAAAAACCTTACCTTTATCGACTGCGTTATTGAAAGTCTTCAGGGATTGTGTTACATAGACAACCTTATTATGAAAAACTGTACTCTTATCAATACTACCCTTGCATTTGAGTACTCGTCTGTAAATGCGGATATTGACGGAAAAATAGACAGTGTTCTGAACCCTAAAAACGGGGTTATTACAGCAGATGAAATAGGTGAGCTTATCATTCAGCCCGATAAAACAGACCCTGATAAAATTTCCGTTATCATCAGACAGTCACAGCAATAAATTTGCATATATTTTATAAAAAAACTTGTTTTTTATACTCTTATTTGTTATAATTTAATTGTAAGATTAAATTAAAAAGGGGTGAACACCTATGACAGAATCCGAATATAAATTACAGGAATTACAAGAAAAAGTCATGCAGCTTGAATTTGAGCTTGAAGAAAAAAAGAGCGAGATACTTACTCTAAAAAAAGAGAACGCTAAGCTCTACGAAAGCGTAAAACAATCTATGGATCAGGCGAGTATGTACAGAACGGAGCTTGAAAAGGACAGAGTTTTCTACGGAGAAAAAATCGCTCAGCTTGCCAAGGAAAAAGCTAAGCTGTATGAGGAGCTTGACATCTTAAAAGTAGAATTCGAGAAAACCGACAGAATATTCTCTACCGTCACAGAAGCTAAAACTCAAATGAGAAAAGACTCCATGAGATTAATGGACGAAGTAAGAGAAACAAGTATGGACGCTGTTACTATGATAGAGTATGTTCTCAAGGATATAGCTAAAATGAAGCTTGACCTTGAAAACCTTGCGAAAGCTGAAAGTACCGATCAAGCTGATCTTGACGAAGAAATATCTCTTATGATAGATCTGCTCAACAAGCATACAACTTACCTCACCACTATTAAGAGCGGTTTCTATAAAATCAACAATATTCAGGAATACGACAACAGCTTTGACGATCTGTCATTAGTTAGAAGCGGCACGAAGCTTGTAAACGGAAATTATGTAGATTGATGTTCTATGCACCTCAATAAATGAATATTATTTATTGAGGTGTATTTTATTATGGAGAAATTAAAACAGAGTTTATTTAACATCATATTCTACATAGTTATTATTGCATTGATAATCGGTCTTGTACTGTTAGTTATTTTTGCTGTAATGAAAATAAACGTCTATGCCGATGAAAACACAAGCTCCCCCACTGCCTGTATTGTAATAGACGCAGGTCACGGCGGTGAGGACGGCGGTGCGGAAAGTGCGGACGGAATAGCAGAAAAGGGCATTAATCTTGCAATCGCACAAACTTTAAGAGATTATTTTGAGTTATCGGGGATCAAAGTTTTAATGACAAGAGATAACGATATGCCTATGGGTGACCAAACTCTCCCTACTCTCAGCGAACGCAGGCGTGAGGACTTCAAAGAAAGACTTGCACTCTTTAACAAGAATAATGTTGACTGTGTTATAAGCATTCATCAGAATAAATTTACCGAACCTCAATACAGCGGAGCACAGGTGTTTTATTCTCCAAACGATGAGAGAAGCGCTGCCCTTGCGGAGTACATAAGAAAATCTGTTACGGGACTTTTACAGCCCGACAACGAAAGACAAAACAAAAAGGCAGACAGCAATATATATCTGCTCAACAACTGCACTAATCCGTGCGTACTTGTTGAATGCGGTTTTCTTTCCAATCCACAGGAAACAGAAAAGCTTGCAGATGAGGATTATCAAAAACAGATCGCTTTCGCAATATATACGGCAACGCTTGAATACTTGGCTAAAGAGGGGCGGGTTTAAGTGTGGAGTTTGGAGAGTGGAGTGTGGAGTTTTTTGTTGAGTTAGGAATTATAAGTTAGGAATGAATTGTTAGTTTAAAACTCATAGCTAAAGTGATTTAGAATTTACTTTTAAATTCAGAAATATATAAAGCAAAGGAAAATTATTATGGCAAAATCTAAAAGTGCATATATCTGCTCCGAATGCGGATATGAATCCCCAAAGTGGTACGGTAAATGCCCGGGCTGCGGCGAATGGAATACGATGAACGAGGAGCTTGTTTTACCCGTCAGCAAATCTGCTGAAATCAAGGTCAAAACTTCATCGACTTACTCCACACCGCTAAAGCTTCACGAAATTACTACCGCTGATGAATTTCGTTACAAAACAGGTATCGGTGAACTTGACAACGTACTTGGAGGAGGTATCGTAAAAGGCTCGCTTGTACTTATCGGCGGTGATCCCGGTATCGGTAAATCAACCATACTGTTACAGGTTTGTAAAAATCTCGGTGGAAAAATAAGCGTCCTTTATGTATCGGGAGAGGAATCACGCAGACAGATCAAGCTGCGTGCTGACAGACTCGGCGTAGAAAACGAAATGCTTGTTATGACTGAAACAGATATCGAGATAATTACAGAACAAATCAAAACTATCAAACCCGAACTTGTTATCATTGACTCTATCCAAACGATGAACCTTACTTCTCTCAATTCATCTCCGGGAAGCGTTACTCAGGTTCGTGAGTGTACAAATGTTCTTATGAGAACTGCCAAATCCCTTGAAATTCCTGTAATTGTAGTCGGTCATGTAAATAAGGACGGCGCTATTGCAGGCCCTAAGGTTTTGGAACATATTGTAGACGCTGTACTGTACTTTGAGGGTGACAGGCAGCTTACTTACAGAATACTTCGTGCAGTCAAAAACCGCTTTGGTTCAACTAACGAAATCGGAGTATTTGAGATGACTTACAAAGGACTTACCGAGGTAGTTAATCCTTCTCTTATGCTTCTTTCGGGCAGACCTATGGGGGTTTCGGGAACTTGCGTTGCGTGTACCATGGAGGGTTTTCGTCCTATACTTGCAGAGGTTCAGGCACTCGCAGCAAATTCGGGATACGGTACGGCAAGACGTATGTCAACAGGTTTCGATTACAACAGAATGAATTTGCTAATTGCTGTTCTCGAAAAAAAAGGCGGTTTCTATTTTGCGGGCGCTGATACTTATGTAAACGTAGTCGGGGGATTTAAACTCGATGAACGTGCTGTCGATCTTTGTGTTGCGCTTGCGCTTGTAAGCAGCTTAAAGGATTTTCCTATTCCCGATGACGTTATCGCTTTCGGAGAAATCGGTCTTGCAGGAGAAATAAGAAGTGTTTCTCAGGCTGAAAAACGCATTAACGAAGCTTCTCGCTTAGGCTTTAAAAGATGTATTCTCCCATACTTTAATCTAAAAAATTTGTCAAAGGATAATTTCGGCGATATTGAACTTATCGGAGTTCGTTCGGTAAGAGAAGCTGTTAAAATTATTAGCGGATAAAATACATCTGTGGGGCAGCCTGAACGCTGCTCTTTATTTTTACACTGTTATCCTAAAGCTTCCCATAGTTTTTTTATGTGATTAAATCCAACAAAAACACAATGTTTCTAAATAATAAAAAATTGATAATTTTTTTCAAAAAAGTCTTGATTTTTTATAAAGTGTGTAGTATAATTAGTTCAAGGAAGAAAAATACTTCCTCTTTAACAAGAATATTACAGTAGTCATAATTTGATGCTTCCTAAACACACGGATAGCCTCCCTGAGAGATCGGGGAGGCTATTTGTTTTTATATTGTTCCTGTTATAACAAGTGTTGATGTTCCGGGAGTGACGTTTACAATTCCTGTTGTTTGATCCTGCGAGTATGACGCCGCTTCTACCGTAACTCTGTCCGAACCCGATATAAATACTCCTGTTGACTGATCGTAGCTGTAATCTACTCCCTGAACCCACTGAGTATCGTTAAACACTGCTGTTATATTTGATATTATAGGGTTGAAAGTATCGGTTATCACTGCACCGCCTGTTACAGGAGTATTTCCTGTATTCTGAATTACAAAAGTATATGTCACCGTTCCGTTTTCCATAACCGGCACAGGTGATATAGACTTTGAAATAGAGAGGTCAGGCTCTGAACTAACGCTTATTGTTTCCTCAGCAGTTATCGTTGTGAGATTACCTGTTAATGTTGCTATGTTTGTGATTACGCTGTCAGGCTGCAGTGGCGTATATTCATTTGTATGAGTTTCATATACAAATGTTGCCGAACCACCTGCAGGTACTGTAAATCCCGTTACGGTAAGCGTGTTTCCTCCTGTCACAGTCGGTGACGGTTGTATTACGTTATTTCTGAAATAACGCAGACTGTTATCCGTAAAGTTAAGCGGAGTAAATGTATTTGTGTCCAGAGTATAAGCACCCAGATTATCAGTCAGGGTGAGATTTGTAAGGTCTGTATTTCCTGAGTTAATTATATTTATAACATAGGAAATAGAATCATTCGCTGTATATACTTCGCTAACTGCTGTTTTTGTGATAGAAAGCACATCTTGTATCTCCCCCACTGCAAGGTTAGATACCGCAACAGTATTGTTGTAGGTCAGTTGTGCCTGGTTCGTGAATTGTGCCAAATTGTTCATTCCTTTCTCATCTATTGGCATAGTATTAATGTGTCTGCTCCGACTTTTGACGCATTAATACTTATTGCCTTTTACATAATATGCAAAGGTATCAATAAATGATAATATAATAAAAAATTTCCCCGAGAATTAGACTTATCCGGTCAGTTCTCAGGGAATATGTTTAATAATCGTAATAGTATTCTTCGTTCTCCTCAATTTCTTCCTGATACTCTGCTGCGTGAGGTGAATTTGTTTCATATACTGCAAATTGCGATGTATATGCATGACCCTGTTCGATTGGGTAGCCGTATCGTGTCAAAAGTTCATCTACTGTAACAAAAACATATCCTTGACTTTGCAGCTCATCTACTACCATTAACGCACCGTCAACACTGGTATCGTATATATCGTGGAACAGGATAATACCTCCGTCCCACACTCCGTCAAGTACAACTTTTTTTACAGCTTCGGCATTTCTTGACTTCCAGTCAAGCGTATCGAGCGACCATAACGTAATGGTTTTGTCGGTTATACCCTGATCCGTTTCAGCATTATGCGAACCATACGGAGGACGAAATGCAGTTGATACTTGTCCGCAGGCATTACTTATAGCATTATCTGTACGCTGTATCTGATCGTTTCTTTCTTGTGATGACAAGCCTGTTATATCCACGTGACTGTATGTATGGTTGCCTATCTGATGACCGCCCTCGATCATCATCGGCAAAACCTCAGGATACTCCTCTACGCAGCTTCCGCACATAAAAAATGTTGCCCTTGCACCTCTTTCGTTAAGTCCGTTTATCAATCTTTCCGTATATTCTCCCGGACCGTCATCAAATGTAATTGCAACAGCCTTTTTGCCGTCAAGTGTATCGGTATCTATAATAAGTTTGTTGTCGGCGTCATACTTGTATTCTTTTGGTTCAGTAACGATATCTGTGGACTGTGTATCGCTTGAAACAACTGTACTCTCCGCAGGTAACGACTGTACCTGTTGTGAAACAGAAGTATCAGTGTCTGTTACAGTATCGGTATCGGTAGGTTTATCCTTGAAAAGGGACGCAATTCCGCTTATTATCCATATAATTATCAGCAGAATAATTAGCAGCACTATTACTGCGCCGATCAGCATTTGGGCACGATACTTATAGCCTTTAATTTGCAGAATCTCGGGTACTCCCGAACTATTCTTACTCAAAATATATACACCCTCTCATCATCTAAGTCCTTTATTTAAATTATAACGACTTTGTTACAAATTGTCAACAACTATTCAATAAATAATTAAAGAAGTGTAATATAAAGTTTGTTATTCCTTATTCTGTACTCCGAAGGTTTCTCCTATTATTCTGTCGTAATATGTGTAAAGCTTCTGTGTACCGTTCTCCAGATGATAATAATGTATAATATAAGGAAACAGCAGTACAAGCAGCATTACAAACAGTAACAGCATAGATAATGTTTTGAAATAAACTAAAGCTACCAAAACTATTATCGCTATTACCGCAAACAGCGACATTACTATCAAATGTATAAACCTCTCATGCTGAAAAAAACTTATCTGAGTTAAAAGCTGTCTTGTCAGAGCCTCTATTTCTTTTTCACTTAGCTTCTCCAATCTCTCTTTTGCGGTCTGTTCATCAATATATGCTATATAATCAAGCAATCTTTTATACATCTTTAATCACCTGCTTTCATTATCCTTTAGCGTCATACCATGTCTTGCCTATATGTGCATCTGCTGTAAGAGGAACGCTCAGCTTTACAGCATTTTCCATTTCCTCTTTTAAAATTGCAGCAGCTTTTTCCGCTTCGTTTTCGGGTGCTTCCACAATCAGTTCATCGTGTACCTGAAGTATTAACCTTGCTTTCATCTGTTCCGACTTTAGTCTGTCATACACTCTAATCATAGCAATTTTTATAATATCGGCGGCAGTTCCCTGAATAGGCATATTTCTTGCTACTCTCTCCCCAAAAGACCTAAGATTAAAATTAGACGAGGTAAGCTCAGGCAGATAACGGCGTCTGCCAAACATTGTATCTACATAACCGTTTTCCTTCGCCTTTTCCACCACGGCTTTCATATACTTATCTACTCCGCTGTAATGTTTGAGATATGCCTTTATATAATTATCTGCTTCTTTTCTCGATACTCCTATATCCTTTGCAAGCGAAAACGCTCCTATACCATACACTATACCGAAATTTACAGCCTTAGCTTGACTTCGCATACCGGACGTTACCATTTCAACCGGCATATTAAAAACTTGTGACGCCGTAACAGTATGAACGTCCGTACCCTCTTTAAATGCTCTTATCATCTCGCTGTCGTCTGCAATATGCGCAAGCACTCTGAGTTCTATCTGAGAATAATCGGCGTCTGCAAGTACCCAGCCATTTTCTGCTGTGAAAAATCTTCTAAGTTCTCTGCCAACCTCAGTTCTTACAGGTATATTCTGTAAATTCGGTTCAAGAGATGATATTCTGCCTGTCCTTGTTTCTGTTTGATTAAATATTGAATGAATTCTGCTTTTGTCGTCCGTTACCTTTACAAGGCTGTCACAGTATGTTGATTTCAGCTTTGAAAGCGATCTGTATTCAAGTATCATATCAATAGCAGGGTGTGCGTAACGCAGCCCCTCAAGCACCTCTGCGCTTGTAGAATATCCGCTCTTTGTCTTTTTTGAGGACGGAAGTCCGAGTTTCTCGAACAATGCCTCTCCAAGCTGTTTCGGAGAATTTATGTTAAACTCATATCCTACCTCTTCGTAAATATTCTTTTGCAGTTCGGATATTTTTTCGCCGAGCATATTGCCGTACTTCTCGATCTCGTCCTTATCTACCCTGAAGCCGTAATTCTCCATACTTGCAAGCACTCGTGCCAAAGGTATCTCGATGTTCTTTAGCAATTCAAGCTGTCCGTTTTCGGAAAGCTTCTCCTCCAGTATTTTGCAGAGCTTTGGCAAAAACGCTGTATTAGACGCATACTCGCTTATATACAGAAGTGAGTCCTCGTAATACTTTATGCCAACTGCATACTCCTCCATAAGTCTGCTTGTATCGTAAGAGCTTGCAGACGGATTGAGAATATATGCCGCAAGCTGTATATCCATAGCTATGTTTTTAACATCTGTATCATATTTCATTGCAAAAGAAAACAGCTGTTTACTGTTCGATGTATATTTCTCTATTGTATCATCAGAAAGCATTTTAAACAAAAACTCTCTTGCCTTGCTCTCGTCTGTAATAACGCACAGCTTATCCTCTGTATATAGATACAATATCACTGCGCCCGATTTATCGGTATCTGCTGTGAAATAGGCTTTTTTATTTTCTGTAAGTGTTTTATACAGATCATCTGTATTTGGCTCTGTATCGATCTCGGGGATCTTTTCTTCGCTGTTTTCTTTTTCTTCTGTAACTGTAACGCTTACATTACTTTTTAGATCCCATTTCTTTATCAGCGAGAACAATTCCAATGACGCAAGCTTCCTAACCACCTCATCAGCATTTACAGACAGCACTTCATAATGAGTAAGCTCTCTGTCAATTGGCGCTTCACGGCTGATAGTTCCCAACATTTTACTCATATAAGCGCTGTCTTTTCCTGCAATAAGCTTTGCTCTCATAGCAGGCTTTACGTCTATTGTATCTATATTTTCGTAAATATTATCAACAGAACCAAACTTCTGTACAAGGTCGCCCGCACCTTTTTTTCCTATACCGGGTACTCCGGGTATATTGTCCGAAGTATCCCCCTGTAACGCTTTTATATCTATAAGCTGAGCAGGCGTTACACCGTACTCCTCTTTTATCTTTTCTGTATCATATAGCACTGCCTCCGCTTTACCCATTTTAGTTGCAGCAAGCCGTACAGTTACGTTTTCTGATACAAGCTGGAGTGAATCCCTGTCGCCCGTTGCGATAACGCACTTCTCGCCTCTCTTGTCACATTCATCTGCAAGCGTACCCAAAATATCGTCTGCTTCAAATCCCTCACATTCGATAAGCTTATACCCGAGTGTTTTTAAAAGTTCCTTTAAAACGGGCATCTGTGAGGCAAGCTCCGGCGGCATACCCTTACGGTTTGCTTTGTATCCGTCATAAGCCTTATGGCGAAATGTAGGCGCTTTCAAATCAAAAGCGATTGCCACTGCATCGGGGTTTGATACTTCTTTTATCTTATCGAGCATTGTGAGAAATCCGTATATGGCATTCGTAAACTGCCCGTTCTTTGTACTGAGCAGCTTTATTCCGTAAAATGCTCTGTTTACTATACTGTTGCCGTCAACAACTAAAAGCGTCATTTTTGTACTCCTTACTCTATTAGTCTATAAGGCTTGTCACCGCAGTTACTTCCTTATCCCTTACATATACTCTCGGAACACGCTTTCCTACAAGACACACTACCTCGTAGTTTATCGTACCTGTCCAAGAAGCTACGTCGTCCATGGTTATTTCTGTGTTTCCCGATTTGCCTACTACCGTTACCGTATCGCCTACTTTTACGCCGTCAATATCTGTAATGTCTATCATACACTGATCCATACATATCCTGCCCACAACCTTTGCTTTCCTGCCTTTTACTATCATATAAGCGTCCTTTGCAAGATTGCGTATGTAACCGTCCGCATAGCCTATCGGAACAGTAGCTATCTTCATTTTCTTCTCTGCTTCAAACGTCCTGCCGTAGCTTATGGTTGTTCCCTCATCAACTTCCTTTATATGCGCAACGACCGACTTTATCTCCATAGCAGGCTTTAACGCAATTTGCCCTTTGAGCTTTGAGGACGGCGAAAGTCCGTACAGTATTATTCCTGCCCTTACCATATCCATATGCGCGGATTTGTAATCCATAATAGCGGCGCTGTTTGAACAATGCTTTATTATCTTATCTGTGTCAATTCCGTTATCTTTGAGAGAATTAATTATATACTCAAAGCATTCAACCTGATGCATAGTATAATCCTTACCCTCGTCTTTTTCGTCCGATACTGCAAAGTGAGTAAATATACCCTCTATATCAAGATTCGACAAAGAGAATATCTCCATAACCTCATTGAGCGCATTATCTCTTTTTATATCCTGACACATTATTCCTATTCTGCTCATTCCTGTATCTATCTTGATGTGAGATTTTACTGAAACGCCGAACGTCTTTGCACTGTCAGACAGTTCCCTTGCATATTCAAGAGAAAGTATTGCCTGAGAAATATTATTATCCGCAAGTTCCTTCGCATAGCTTGCAGGAGTATAACCCAAAATAAGTATCGGCAGTTTTATTCCGCCTATACGAAGCTGCAGCGCTTCCTCTAAATTTGACACGGCAAAAAAATCCGCTCCAAGCTTTTCGTACAGCTCGGCAAACTCCAACGCGCCATGTCCGTAAGCGTCCGCTTTAATAACACAGCAAAGCTTAGTATCATCGCTTATCTGTTCTCTTATAACCTTATAGTTATGCTCTATTCTGTTCAGGCTTATCTGCGCCCATGTTCGTCTAAAATAATTATCCAACTTTATTTCCTCCCGATAAAAGAGTTACTTATATAATTATATTACTTATAAAGAGAAAAGGCAATAATTTCTTTTATTCTTGCGGTAAAGTTTTTATTCTTTGAGTGTGGAGTTTGGAATTGTTAGTCCAAACTCCAAAGTTCAAAGAACCACCTTATAGTAAACGTCATTGAAAAATTCCTAATGTATGATAGTAATTGGTGTGTTACATCTCAAATCTCATAGTAATATTTGTCTAAAAAACTATAGATCCATTCATTAATCCCACTTTTCCAAATTATGCATTAGGTCAAGAATTATGTCGTCTACTATAACTAATAACTTTGAACTAAAAAAGTCCCCCGGATAATCCGAGGGTGTTTTTTTTAACCATTATCGTTTTTTAACTTCTTAATGCCAAACATTCTTCTGAGAAAGAAACCGAAAAATTTAGGATTATCAATTACTACGAATTTCATAGAAATGCCTCCTAACAGCAATTTTTCAGGCAGAGGGTCAATATAATCACAGCAACTCCTGCAAAGAAAAGAAACGCTCCTCCCTCGGTAAAGGACGAGAGTATCAATCCCCCTGCAAATGCAAATGCACATTTCTGAGCACATCTGCTCCGACACATTTTTCTCCGCCTCCTTTTTTCGTATAGTACATTATATACATTTTACAAAAAAAGGTGAAACGCTAACATCAATTTCAAATCAATATTTTTCGTCTGATATTATTAACAGTGCAGTCCCGCTGTGTAGTGTAATACTTACCCTGTCACAAATTGCCTCGTTGCTTATTGTATAAGGAAAATCCGCCGTAACAGTACCCCTGTCCATAGCATATCTAAGTCCAAGATATGTGAGCGTCGCACTCTCACAGGCAAAGGGCATTACAGATACTATCTTACCTTTTACACCTTTGACCTCATTTAAGCCTAAACTCAGCAGAGATGTATGTGAATATTCATCTGCAACAGCTCCCTTTGCCCCATACTTGCTTAGAAACAAAAGTACAGACAGATTGCCAAGCGTATGGTCAAGACGTCCGCCTGTTGCACCTAATATCAGAAAATCTTTGTATCCCTTATTCATTGCAACTGCTGCACAATGCAGAGTATCCGTATCATCTTTCATTGTATTTAATTCAACTATTTCGGTATCCTTGAACTCACTGTATTTTTTTGATGAGTCCAAGTCACCTATTATCATATCGGGAACAACTCCCGTTCCCAATAGCTTATCAGCGCCGCCGTCTGCACATATTATAAAATCATCTTTGCGTATCTGTGACAAAATAAAATCTGTGTTCGCAGTCGGCGAGGCTGATATTATTACACATCGTTTCTTTACTGTTCCCATTTTTTCAAGTCCTTTACCTCATTATACATTGCAACATAGCTTTGATGTCTGAATAGACTGATCTGTCCCTTTTGTAGTGCTTCAACCACAGCACAGCCTTTTTCACAGGTATGACTGCAAGTGCTGAACCTGCATTTATCAAGATACTTCGAAAATTCGGGAAAAGCATATTTCAAATCGTCTTTTTCAATAACCTCGTATCTTTCAAGATCTACTGTCGAAAAGCCGGGAGTATCTGCAACATATCCGCCCTCTGATTTAAACAGTTCAACCGAACGTGTCGTATGTCGTCCTCTGCCAAGCTTTACGCTTATTTCACCTGTTTCAAGGCTTAGGTTTGGAAACAGTGCATTAAGCAAAGTAGATTTGCCCACACCTGTATTTCCTATAAATGCCGTCACCTTTCCGCCAAGCAGACTTCTTATCTCGTCTAATCCCCTTTTATCAACTGCTGAAAACTCAATTGTTTTTATTCCGGAAAGAGAATAGATTTCTTTAAGCTTATCAGATGACGCAAGATCGCTCTTTGAAATAACAATTACAGGCTCAATACCCTTATGTACAGCACAAGCTGTCATTTTATCTATAACAAGAGTACTTGGAGTAGGATTACAAGTTGATACTACTATCACAAGCGTATCTATATTTGCAAGCGGTGGTCTGATAATACTATTCCTGCGGGGTAATACTTCTTCCAAAGCGCAGTAACCGCTATCCGGTACGGTTATTATTACTTTGTCGCCTGCAACAGGCTTAACACCTTTTTTTCTGAAGTTTCCCCTTGCTTTGCACTCATATACTGTATCGGAGGCTTCTACATAATAGAAACCTCCGATAGATTTTAATATGATGCCTTCCTTTGTTAAAGTCATTCCCAGTCGTCTTCCTCGGGTTCGACAGAGCCGTCACCGGAATAATCAGGCTCGGTTACCGATGAGTCACCATCATCGCTGTATTCTGATGATACAGGCTCAGGCTCGCTTGATGAATAGTCTTCATCGCTCGATTCATAATCCTCGTATTCAGAATCAGAATCATATTCATTCTCATTTTCCGTATCTGTATCGGTTTCTGTCTCCTCGTCCGTTTCGGTATCCGTATCAAGCTGGAAGTTATAGGACTCTACTGTCGATACTGTATTATTCGCAAAATCGAACTTATATACTCGATACGTCTGATCGTTGAGCGCAACAACTACCTGAATAGAACCTACCGTACTCATTCACGAAACAGTAAGAGTATATTGCTTAGCGTATTTCGGCACAATAGATTTTGTATAGGTATCGTCTATTTCACCGTCAATTATTACCTCAAATTTAAGAGAAGAGCTTAT
>CACWKD010000014.1 GCA_902761345.1 uncultured Ruminococcus sp.
GACTACGAGGTAGATAGGCTGCGTGTGTAAGTACGGTGACGTATTAAGCTTGGCAGTACTAATAGGTCGAAAGCTTGACCATTTCAAAGGTCTATTAAAGAAAGTTTAGAAGCTTTGTTCAGTTTTGAGAGTGCTTGGAAAGCAAATCTTGATTATTTAAGGGTACTTGATGTACCCTTTTTTTGTTATCTGAGGAGTGAATATAAGTTGAGTTTAAAACGCATTCCAAAACCCGTAATTATTGTTTTATCCGCAATAGTTTTATGTTTAGCGCTATATATTGTTTTTAATATGATATTCAGCCCGTACTGGGATAGCGTATATGCCCCTATGGGATATTTCAGCTTAGCTTCTATGCGGCAAGCCGAACCTGCCGATACAATTTATACAAAAAAACAAGCCTGCGACGATCTTGACTATCTTGTAAAATTTTTAGGGCGAGTACACCCATATTATATAGACGGTGTTTCCGATGATATAAACACTCTTTTGCAGAATAAAAAAGACAGCTTTGGTGAAGAAGTGAGTACATATGAACTTTGGAGATCTGCTGCTGAAATAGCATCAAAGGCAGATGACCCCGAAACACTTGTTATGCCGTCCTTTGCACAAAATTACCTTGTCGATTATATTAATAAGTTAAATTCCGGCTATACTCCTGTTTCTGTAAACAAGGTTAAGATAACTCAAATGCTACAAGATAATTCTCAATATTTTTCTTTTGACAGTGAAACAAAAGGTCTGTCTTTAATTACCGCATTGTTTCAGAGCAGGGAGGGTTATACTTTTTTAAACATTGATACTGAAAATCTTAGTGTAGAATATATTTCTCCCAACGGTACAACAATACTGCAAACTTATTCGGATAAAGATTTTTACCCATACGAAGAGGCTGTAAATATGATTGAAGTACAGCCTGCCGAGCCTTATACTTCGATAATAGAAGATGAAAAAAACTATGGTCTGATAACAATTAATACCTGTGAATATGACAGTGATTACAAGAAGTTTGTGTATGAGTTTTTCGGAGAAGTAACAAGTAAAGGTATAGAAAATGTAATCATTGACCTTTCAAATGCTTCAACAGGCAGTTCGCAGGTTGCAGACGAGATAATAATGTATTTGCCTCAGGATACGATAAATACCCCCGGAGGAAAACTGCGTATGGGACCCTATTTAATGAAATGGGACGGTGAAACACAACGTATAAATCACTATGATGATATGCTTTTTGACGGACAGGTATATTTGGTTATCTCGGAGAAAACATCTTCTTCCGGTACAATTGCGGCGGAGATGTTTATAGATAACGGTTTAGCTATCTCTATCGGCACACCATGCGGAAGTATACCTCAGTGCTGCGGTGATGTTGCGGTGTTTCAGACGCCTAATGCAGCATTGTCGTTTCAGGTATCCACAAAGTGTTTTGACAGGATAGATCAAAGTAAATCCGAGTTGCCGCTTGAGCCGGATTTTATTTGTGACAGCGAAGAAACGTTGGATAAGGCAAAGGAATTTATTTTAAAATTAGATTATCAAAAAAGCCAAACAAGAAAGAGGGCAGACCTGCTGCGGTCGACCCTCTGAATTACTATACGGGTTAATTGTAGTAACAAATGTATTAATGCAGTTCCATATACGAGAACCATATGTACGGTGCAATCGAAGATTGAGTGGAATAATGACGCTCAGTCTGCCCTATTATATTACTTTGTAAGCTCGTCTGCAAGCTTTTCAAGATTTTGGGTATCGCTGTCTTTAAGAACTGATTTAAATGAAACGCTGTTTTCACATACAGTAATATCTTTCATAGTATCAACAATAGCTTTCATAGTTTTCATAGCAGAGGGCGCCCAAGTACCGTTTTCTACAAATGCGATAGTACGTTTCTTGTAGCCCTTGTGCGCAAGTCTGCTGAGAAAATCGTGCATAGGCATAAATACTCCGCCGTCATAAGAGGCTGCCGCAAGAACAAGTCTGTCATAACGGAATGCGTCCTCGATAGCCTCTGCCATATCATCTCTTGCAAGGTCAAAGACAGATACCTTTTCAACGCCTTTGCTCTGGAGCATTTCAGCAAGCTTTTTTGCAGCGTTTCCTGTGTTGCCGTGTATAGACGCATACGCTATTGTTACGCCCTTATCCTCAGGCTCATAGCTGCTCCAAGTGTTGTATTTTCCAATGTAATAATCGAGGTTTTCGCTAAGAACAGGACCGTGCAGAGGGCAAATAACCTTGATGTCGAGTGCGGCGGATTTTTTGAGGAGAGCTTGTACCTGCATACCGTACTTGCCTACAATGTTAAAGTAGTATCGTCTTGCCTCGCAAGCCCAGTCTTCATCGGTATCGAGTGTGCCGAATTTTCCGAAAGCGTCTGCCGTAAAGAGAATTTTGTCTGCTGTATCGTATGTTACCATAACCTCAGGCCAGTGAACCATAGGAGCTGTTGTGAATTTGAGTGTGTGCTTGCCGAGTTCAAGCGTATCGCCGTCCTTGACTATAACCTTGCGGTCTGTAAGGTCAAAATCAAAGAATTGGCTCATCATAGCAAATGTCTTTGCGTTGCCGACAACTTTTATTTCGGGGAACTTTTCCAAAAGATCTTTAAGAGAGCCGGAGTGATCGGGTTCCATGTGCTGAATGATGATATAATCGGGAGTTTTGCCCTCTAAAGCAGCGTCAATATTATCAAACCACTGATAAGTTTCTCTGCTGTCAACGGAATCCATTATAGCGTATTTTTCGTCCTTAATGAGATAGGAGTTGTAGGAAACACCGTTAGGAACATCGTACTGACTTTCGAATAATCCAAGGTACTTATCATCAACACCGATGTATACTACAGACTCTGTGATATTCTTATTCATATAAAAACCTCTTTTCTAAAATAGTGCTGTTTTTGCCATACTTAGTAATTATAACATAATTTTTACAATTTGTATATAATCAAAATGAAATTTATTTTTCTGCACTTGACAGAAATCAAAATAAAAAGTAATATGTATATTAAGACGCAGATAATAAGTCAAAAACTGCAAGAAATATCAAGAAAAAGACAGAGATAATAGTATAATAAAAAAGGAGTGTTCTCTTTGTCTGTAAATACCGTTCAGAAAATGATTGCATGGATAGAGGATAATATTCAGGATAATCCTACGCTTACGGAAATGTCACGTTTTGTCGGATACTCGGAATATTATTGCTCTTCAAAATTTCGTGAATATACAGGCGTTACGTTTAAGGAGTATGTTCTCAAACGTAAGCTTGCTTTAGCCTCCTGCGAACTGCTGGAAACAAATTTCAGGGTAATAGATATTGCGATGAACTACGGCTTTTCATCAAACGAGTCTTTTACACGAGCATTTGTACGGGAGTATGGCTGTTCTCCAAGCAGGTTCAGGGCGTTAAAGCCGAACGTGAAATATTATGAGAGAAAGCAGACGATAATTGATCCAAACTGAGGTGTAATAATGGAGAAGATAGGCAGAAACGATCCCTGCTGGTGCGGCAGCGGAAAAAAATACAAGAAATGCCACTGTGATATTGATGAGATAATTGCAGAACATAGACTGCTCGGCGAGATCGTACCCGACAGAAAGATAATAAAAAACAAGACGCAGATTGACGGAATTCGTGAAAGCGGCAGAGTTAATTCTGCTGTGCTTGACTATGTTGCTTCTAAAATATGCGAGGGCTGTACCACGGAGGATATAGACCGCTGGGTATACGAAGAAACAAAAAGACTTGGCGCAATTCCTGCGCCGCTCAATTACGAGGGATTTCCGAAAAGCGTTTGTACTTCTATCAATGAGGTTGTGTGTCACGGCATACCGTCCGATAAGGTTGTATTAAGGGACGGCGATATTATAAATGTAGATGTATCGACTATATACAAAGGTTACTTCGGTGACGCTTCAAGAATGTTTTGTATAGGAAACGTGACCGAAGAAAAGAAAAAGCTTGTCGAGGTAACAAAACAGGCTGTATATCTCGGATTGGAGCAGGTAAAGCCTTGGGCGCATTTGGGAGATATAGCGCAGGTTATAAATGATCTCGCAAAGGAAAACGGATACAGTGTTGTAAGAGAGATAGGCGGTCACGGAATAGGACTGGAGTTTCACGAAGACCCTTGGGTAAGCTACGTTACAGAAAAGGGTACGGATATGCTGCTTGTTCCAGGAATGTGCTTTACAATAGAACCTATGATAAATATGGGTACTCATAGAATAAACACCGATAAAGAGGACGGCTGGACTATCTATACGGCAGACGGCAAACCCTCTGCGCAGTGGGAGATACAGGTTGTTGTAACCGATACCGGATATGAAGTAGTGTCGAAATAATCAAATGGTGAGTATAATGGATATATTTTATTACACAGTAGACAGAATAAACGGCGATTACGCTTATCTTAAACGTGTCGATACTAATGATGAAATACAAGCTGCGCTTGCCCTTTTGCCGTTCGGTATAGATGTCGGCGACACGGTTAAGTGGGAGAATTTTGAGTATAGTATTGTGTAGAAATAACATAAGCCACAACACTTCTGAACTTTAAGTGTTGTGGCTTTTTTCTGCCTTTCATATATAATAAAAAATCTGCCGACATATATCGACAGATTGAAATTCAGCGTGCCAAAAGGGATTCGAACCCCCGACCTTTCGCTTAGGAGGCGAACGCTCTATCCTGCTGAGCTATTGGCACAGATTTACTTGAATATAATATCATAAAAAAGTTGAGTTGTCAAGAAAATGAATGAAGGGAGTTGTTAGTTATTAGTTGTTAGTCCAAAGTTGTTAGTTCAAAGTTTTTAGACAATTATTACTATAAACTTTGAACTTTTAACTTTGAACTTTGAACTTTAAGCTTTAAGCTTTAAGCTTAAAACTACCAACTAACTCCTAACTAAAAAAACTCCACACTCCACTCTCCAAACTCCACACGGAATTAATGAATAGTGAATATTGAATAATGAAGAATGAATAATATCGGAAAGCCTACGGCTTTTGATTTATATGTTGTTAGTCGTTAGTTGTTAGTTATTAGTTGCTAGTCCAAAGTTTTTAGTCCAAAGTTTTTAGTCCAAAGTTTTTAGTTCAAAGTTTTTAGTTCAAAGTTTTTAGACAATTATTACTATAAACTTTGAACTTTGAACTTTGAACTTTGAACTTTGAACTTTAAGCTTCAAACTACCAACTCATTCCTAACTCCTAATTCAAACCTACTCGTTTACCTTAACAAAAGCACAGCTAAGCGGCGGCATTTGTATTTCGTGGTTTTCGATCTTTATGCTGTCGTGTGTAGTAAGTTCGATATTACCGTTGTCAAAGCCTCTGGGCAGCGGTGCGGTAGAATTATTGTTGCCCGAGTTGAATATACAGAACACCTTGCAGTCCTTGTCATATCTTACAAAAGACATTATGTTGTCCTTGCAGAATGTATCCTTAAATTCGCCGTCATTAAAACAGGAACTTGAACGGCGGAACTTTGCAAGCTTTCTGTGCCAGTCAACAAGTTCGGTATCTTCCTTGCCCCAAGGATATGTTGAACGGTTGAACGGATCTTTGTAGCCCTCTACGCCTGCTTCGTCACCATAGTAAATACACGGGAAACCGGGGAGCGTAAACATAAGACCTGCCGCAAGGTGCATAAGCTTTAGTCCGTACGCTCTCTGTTCGGGCGTCATTTTTGTGGAATTCTGGAAATTCCTGTCACGGCCGTTGAGCGGTTCTCCCGCAAGCAGTGTAAGTGTTCTTTCGGTATCGTGAGTTGTAACAAAGTTCATAAGGTTTCTGATTACGGGACGGGGATAGTTTTCCATAATGCAGAGTATACCCTCCATAATATGATATGCGTCAACACCCTTTAAATATCCGAGTATAGCCCCTCTGAACACATAGTTCATTACAGTGTCAAGCTGATCGCCTAAAAGGAACTTTCTCCTTGAACCGTAGCTTTCCTTGTTGGAAGCGTCCTCCCATACCTCGCCGATAACAATAGCGTTCTCGTCCTCGGCTTTTACTGCGTTACGAAGTCTTTCTATAAAAATATCGGGCAGTTCGTCTGCAACGTCAAGTCGCCAGCCGCTGTTGCCTGCTTTTATCCATTTGCGGATAATACCGTTCTCACCGTTTATATACTCGTTGTAGCCGGGATCGTCCTCTCTTGTATTCGGAAGAGTATCAAAGCCCCACCATGAGTTGTAGCCGTACGGCCAGTTGTTAAAATCGTACCAGCTGTAATAGGGGGATTCCTTTGAGTTGAACGCGCCGAGAGTTTTATATCTTCCCTGACGGTTAAAGTACTTGCTGTCGCTGCCTGTGTGTGAGAAAACACCGTCGTTGATAATATGTATTCCTCTCTTTTTAGCCTCTGCACAAAGCGCTTTAAAATCATCCTCAGTACCGAGAAGCGGATCTATATCCTCATAGCTTGCCGTATCGTATCTGTGATTTGAGTACGCCTCGAAAATAGGGTTGAGGTAAATGCAGGTTACGCCTAAATCCTCAAGGTAATCAAGCTTCTGCATAATACCCTTCAGATCGCCCTCGAAAAAGTCTGTGTTTGTAATAATACCGTCTTTATTCGGACGCCACTCGGGGGTTTCGTCCCAGCTTTGGTGGTATTCTCTGTCTGTGCGTCCCGCGCGCTTGCTTTCTCCCGAAAAATAAAATCTGTCCGGGAAAATCTGATACATAACTCCGCCTGGCATCCAGTCGGGTGTTTTAAATCCCTTTTTGTAGCAGGTCAGCTGCCAAGAGTAAATAATGTTGTAGTCGATCCTTGCGTTGCTTCCGAAATCACGCACAAGGTATCTTATTCCGTCCGGAGTGTCAAGCTGGAATGTGTACCAGTAAAGACCTCGTTTTGTCGGAGTGAAATCACATTCCCATATTTCGCTCTCGTCAGACGTACCGCCCCACAGCATAGTGTAATTGTCACGCTTGCTGTTTCTGCTTTCATCAATTACAATCAAATGAGCCTTGCTGCATTTGAGATAGAGAGGAACCTTAATTCTCAGATGAACCGAGGTTCCCTCTTCGACCGCACCGATAGGATCGCGGTAAAAAAGGTTTCTTGAACAAAAGATCTGATCCATAAAAATACTTCCCTCACACACGGGGGTATTCCCCTATAATATTTTTATGCACATCTGTGCATTATATGCTTAATTTGTACCAATATATGATTGCACGAATTCTCAACATATATCATAATACGAGAAAATTCTATTGTCAAGCCTTAGATCTTGTTTAAAGTTCAAAAAAATGTCAAATTATTTTGCTGATTTGCCACTAAAAAATTGCGTCTGTTACTTGATTATAATATCGTTTATTAGAGTGCAATTTTTTTAGGTATTTTAGTAAATTAAAGTTATTGATAGAATGTACAAATTTTTTGCTTTCAAGACTGTAATATTATCAATATGAATTTTACAAAAAAGTTTCAAATTAGATTGAATTTCGTAAGAATATGTGTTATTCTATTATTTAGAGATTAATTCTATTGAATATAGATTAAAATATGATTTCAGTTAATGCAGAAAACGGAGGGCTGCAAATATTATGAGCAAAAAAAAGACTAAATCAAAAAAGAAATCAAAAGGTTCAGGTGTAGTTCTTGTTATTACTCTTGTAGTTTTGCTTGTTCTGATGGCAGGATACGGTACGGCAGGGTATTATTTTTCCGGACATTTTTTCCCGGGGACAACATTCAATAATACCGACGTATCGTTTTTGTCGATAAGTCAGGCAAAGGACAAAATAGAAGTATCAAGCGATGATTATACTCTTACACTGCTTGAAAAGGACGGTGCGGAGGAAACCATAAAGGGCAGCGATATAGGACTGGAAGCGCATATATCCGATAAGTTTGATAATTTGCTGAATATTCAAAACGGTATGTCGTGGGTCATGTATTTCTTTGAGGATAAGCACTACGTACTCAATGACGGATACATTACATACAGCTGTGACGATGAAAAGCTTGCGGGAGTTCTTGACGGACTGAACTGCGTAGACCCCGAAACACCCGTAAAGGCTCAGAATGCAACTCTTGTGCTTATGGACGGAGAGTTTAAGATCATTCCCGAGGATATAGGAAACACGGCGCACCGTGACGAGCTTGAGGACGAGGTAAGGATCGCTCTTGAAACACAGGAAACAAAGCTTGACCTTGTTGAAAAGGAGCTGTACGACAAGCCTGATATTTACTCCGATGACGAAGATCTTCTTGCAAGAAAAGCAGCCTGTGACGAAATTACGGGAATGGAAATAACGCTTGGTTTCGGAGATACGAAAGAAACAGCAGATGTTGAGAGAATAGCAGACTGGGTATCTGTTAAAAAGCAGAAAGACGGCAGCTATAAACTTCAGCTCAGCGACGAGAAAATCGAAAGCTATGTTGAAACTCTTGCGGAAACATACAATACGTTTAATTCTCCCAAGAAGTTTGTTACAAACGGAGGACAGGAGATAGAGATAACAAACAGCTATTACGGCTGGCTTCTTGATAACGAGTATGCAGTTGAAGAGCTGAAGAAAATTGTTGAGGCAAAGAAATCCTTTGATATAGACCTCACCGACAGAAGCGAAGAAAGCGACAAGTGGTGGATAAGGGTTGCCGCAAGTTACGATCCTAAGACATACTACGGAGGAGATTATGCAGAGGTAAGTATAGACTCTCAGCATATGTGGTATTACGAAGGCGGTAAAGTTGTATTTGAGAGCGATGTTGTAACAGGTCAGCCCGACGGCTATCACGATACTCCGAGAGGTGTGTTCAGACTTATATATATGGATCAGAACGCAACTTTGAGAGGCCCCGGATATGCTACACAAGTTGCTTACTGGATGGTTTTTGCGGACGATGTAGGTTTCCATGACGCAACGTGGCAGCCGTACTTCGGAGGACAGCTTTATACATGGAACGGCTCACACGGTTGTGTAAATATGCCGCTTGATAAGGCGGGAGAACTGTTTAACCTTATTTATCCGGGCGTGGCAGTGTTTGTTTATTGATACCGAAAAGTACGGAGATAGGAATAGGAATGTTCTTATCTCCGTTTTTGTTGGATTTTAAGGGTTGGATAAAAACAAAAACTCTCTGAATTAAATCACAAAAAGCGGTTGACAAGAGATGCTTTTTGAGTTATAATTTTATTTAACCAATTATATAATAGTAAATGCGATGATAGGGTTTAAGGTTTCGGAATAAGCTTTTTCAGAAAGCCGTCGGTTGATGTGAGGCGGTACTGCTCCGTTTACTGAGCTCTCCCTTGAGCGGCTGACTGAAATGAGTGATCAGAGTAGGAAGGACGGTTCCTCCCCGTTACAGGAGGTTGGCATTGATTGTGCTGAAAGAGTGGATTCTGTAAGAATCAATAAAAGTGGTACCGCGGAACTATGAATTGTAGTCTTCGTCTTTTAACAAAGACGGGGACTTTTTTGTTGATGTACCATACTCTTAAAGCAAAGAGATTTTGATTTAAGGAGAATTTGACATGAAAAACTACGACAGATACCAAAGACAATACTTTAATCCGCCCGTAAACGAGTACAAATGGGTAAAAAAGGAGTATATTGAAAAAGCTCCCACATGGTGCTCGGTGGATCTTCGTGACGGCAACCAATCACTCATTATTCCGATGAGTATTGAAGAAAAGCTCGACTTTTTTGATATGCTTGTTAAGATCGGTTTTAAGGAGATAGAGGTTGGATTTCCCGCTGCAAGCGAAACGGAGTATAACTTCTTACGCAGACTTATTGACGAGAACCGTATCCCCGATGACGTTACCGTACAGGTGCTCACTCAGGCAAGAGAGCATATTATACTCAAGACGTTTGAGTCGCTCAAAGGCTGCAAAAATGCGATAGTGCATTTCTATAACTCCACATCATATGCTCAGAGAGAGCAGGTTTTCAAAAAATCCAAAGAAGAAATTAAGGAAATAGCTGTAAACGGCGCAAAGCTTATCAAAAGACTTCAGCAGGAGCAGGGGACGGATTTTCGCGTAGAGTATTCGCCCGAGTCCTTTACGGGAACAGAGCCTGAATACGCGCTCGAAGTGTGCAACGCTGTACTTGATATTTTACAGCCTACTCCGGACAAAAAAGCTATCATCAACCTGCCTGTAACGGTTGAACATTCTTTACCTCATATCTATGCAAATCAGATAGAGTATATGTCGGACAGACTGAAATATCGTGACGCAATAGAAGTTTCTCTCCACCCGCACAATGACAGAGGCTGCGGTGTTGCAGATACGGAGCTTGGTATTCTTGCAGGAGCAGACCGTGTAGAGGGTACGCTTTTCGGAAACGGCGAGAGAACAGGTAACGTTGATATAGTTACGCTTGCTATGAATATGTTTTCACAGGGCGTAGATCCGCAGCTTGATTTCTCTGATATTCCCTCAATTTGCGAGCTTTACGAGAGAGTAACAAGAATGAAAGTTTCAGATCGTTCGCCGTATGCGGGAGCGCTTGTTTTTGCAGCGTTCTCGGGTTCGCATCAGGACGCTATTGCAAAGGGCAAGAAGTGGCACGAGGAGCATAATCTCACAAGCTGGACTATACCGTATCTCCCGATAGACCCTGCCGATGTGGGACGTGAATATCAGACGGACGTTATTCGCATTAACTCTCAGTCGGGTAAGGGCGGAGTTGGTTATCTGCTTGAAACAAATTACGGCTATGTTCTTCCGAAGGCTTTCAGCGAAAAGGTAAGTTACTTCATTAAGAACGTATCGGACGTTAATCATAAGGAAATGCTCCCGAACGAGGTGTTTGACGAATTCTGCAAGGAGTTTGTTAATATCAAATCTCCGATAAAGCTTAAAGATATTGTATTTAAGAAAATAAATAACGGCGAGCGTATGTACGTTACTATGGTAGTGGACGCTTACGGCGAAGAGAAAACTATCGAGGCAGAAGGCTCGGGCAGATTGAGCGCAGTAAGCCGTGCGTTAAGACATAATCTCGGTATAGATATTTCCGATCTCTCCTATACGGAGCACGCGCTGGAGAGAGGTTCTGATTCAAAGGCTGTGACTTATGTGAGCATTACCGATAAGAATGGAAATGTAGAGTGGGGCGTAGGCGTAAATAACGATATTATCTATTCCTCGGTTGACGCATTGTTCAGCGCTATTAACAGAAGAGAGAAAAACAAATAATTTAATATAAAAAGGAGAAATAGTTATGGGTATGACTATGACGCAGAAGATCCTCGCAGCAGGCGCAGGTCTTGACAAGGTAGTACCGGGACAGCTCATTAAGACAAAGCTGAGCCTTGTACTCGGCAACGATATTACAACTCCCGTTGCTATCAACGAATTTGAGAAAAACGGCTTTGACGGTGTTTTCGACAAATCAAAGATAGCTATGGTTATGGATCACTTTGTACCGAACAAGGACATCAAGGCAGCTCAGCAGACACAGCAGTGCCGCTGTTTTGCCTGCAAGTTCGATATTGACAATTACTATGATGTAGGCGATATGGGTATCGAACACGCTTTGCTCCCCGAAAAAGGACTTGTTGCGCCGGGTGATATAGTAATAGGCGCAGACTCACACACCTGTACATACGGCGCTTTAGGCGCATTCTCGACAGGCGTGGGCAGTACGGATATGGCGGCAGGTATGGCAACGGGCGAAGCTTGGTTCAAGGTGCCTGAGGCTATAAAGTTTAACCTCACAGGAAAGCTCAAGCCAATGGTTGCAGGTAAGGACGTTATCCTCTATATTATCGGCAAGATCGGTGTTGACGGGGCTTTGTATAAGTCAATGGAGTTTACAGGCGAAGGTGTTGCTGAGCTTAGCGTTGACGACAGACTTTGCATATCGAATATGGCTATTGAAGCAGGAGCAAAGAACGGTATATTTGAGGTTGACGAGCAGACGTTGGCTTATGTAAACGAAAGAGTTAAAAGAGAGTATAAGATATACAAGGCAGACGATGACGCAGAGTATGAGCAGGTAATAGATATAGATCTGGGCGAGATAGAGCCGACAGTTGCGTGTCCTCATTTGCCCGAGAACACAAAGAACGCAAGCGAGCTTTCGGATATAAAGATAGATCAGGCTGTTATCGGTTCCTGCACAAACGGCAGAATTTCCGATTTGAAGGCAGCAGCGCAGATTATGAAGGGCAAGCATATTGCAAAGGGTGTCAGATGTATCGTTATCCCTGCTACACAGAAGATATATAAAGAGGCTATCAAAGCAGGATATATTGATATATTCATAGACGCAGGCTGCGCAGTATCCACACCTACCTGCGGCCCGTGCCTTGGCGGTTATATGGGTATACTTGCAGAGAACGAGGTTGCTGTGGCTACAACAAACAGAAACTTCCTCGGCAGAATGGGTCACATTACATCTAAGATATACCTTGCAAGTCCTGCTGTTGCAGCGGCAAGCGCATTGACGGGTGTTATTACAGACCCGAGAACGCTTTGATAAAAGGAGGACATATAAATGAACGCACACGGCAAAGTACATAAGTACGGAAACAATATAGATACAGACGTTATCATTCCCGCAAGATATTTGAACACAGCCGACCACAGCGAGCTTGCAAAACACTGTATGGAGGATATCGACACAACTTTTGTTAATAAGGTATCTAAGGGCGATATTATGGTAGGCGGAGCAAATTTCGGCTGCGGTTCGTCAAGAGAACACGCGCCTATCGCTATAAAGGCTTCGGGCATTGACTGCGTTATTGCAAAGAGCTTTGCGAGAATTTTTTACAGAAATTCTATCAATATCGGTCTTGCTATTCTGGAATGCCCGGAGGCAAGCGAGAAGATAGATGACGGCGATATCGTAAAGATAGATTTTGACAGCGGCATTATTTACAACGAAACAAAAGGGGAGCAGTATCAGGCACAGCCTTTCCCTGATTTTATCAAGGAAATCATCAAGGCTAACGGATTGCTTAATTCGATAAAGAATAAATAAGATAAGGATTTGTAAGAGCGGAGTAACCAAGACGAGTGCGGCGGCAAGCGCAGGAAAGGAAATATACAATGGACGATGAGATGAATTTGAGCGAATTGTTTAAAGAAGTAACAGAAGAGAATCACACTCGTAAAATTCTTACTATTCTTCAAGAATGTAATACACTTGAAGAAGCAATAGAAAAGGTAAAATCTCTTCTTACAAAGTAACAGGAATATTTTTGATATAAAACGAGTGAAGGGAATACTGTGGGTAAAAAAGAGCGGAATGAGCATATAACTATATACTTAAAACTACCACCCATTCCTAACTCAAAGAATTAAAGGTGAGAAATATGAACAAAAAAATTACAGTATTAAAAGGTGACGGAATAGGTCCGGAGATAGTTGACGAGGCTTTAAAGGTACTCGATAAGATAGGCGAGAAGTACGGACACACATTTGAAAAGGACTTTGTTGACATAGGCGGCGCGTCTATTGATAAGTTCGGAGTACCGATAACAGACGAGGGACTTGAAAGATGTAAGAACTGTGACAGCGTGCTTTTAGGTGCAGTAGGCGGCCCTAAGTGGGATACTATCGACCCTGCAAAGCGTCCCGAAAAGGCTTTGCTTAAAGTAAGAAGCGAGCTTGGACTTTTTGCAAATCTCAGACCTACAAAGATGTTCGCTCAGTTGAAGGGAGCATCTCCGCTCAAAGAAACAGGCATTAAAGACGGTCTTGACCTTATGATGGTTCGTGAGCTTACGGGCGGTATTTACTTTGGTGAGCACAAGACATTCACTAAAGACGGCGAAGAGGCTGCCTCAGACCTTATGTTTTACAGCGAACACGAGATAGAGAGAATAGGCAGAGTTGCTTTTGAAACCGCACGCAAGAGAGGTAAGAAGGTACATTCCGTAGATAAGGCAAATGTCCTCGATTCCTCAAAGCTTTGGAGAAAGGTAATGCACAGACTTGCAGAGGAGTACAGCGACGTTGAGTATAACGATATTCTTGTTGACAACACCGCTATGCAGCTTATCAGAAATCCGGGTCAGTTTGATGTTATTGTTACAGAAAATATGTTCGGAGATATTCTTTCAGACGAAGCAAGTATGCTTACAGGTTCAATCGGTATGATGCCGTCGGCAAGCCTTTCTTCAACAACTTTAGGTATGTATGAGCCTATACATGGTTCAGCTCCCGATATTGCAGGACAGAATATCGCAAACCCGCTCGGAACTATTCTTTCTGTTGCTATGATGCTGCGTTATTCCTTTGATATGATCGAAGAGGCAGACGCAATTGAAAAGGCTGTTGACGAGGTTCTTACAGACGGTTTCAGAACAGGCGATATTGCAGGTAAGGACGAGAATGTCAAGAGAGTAACCTGCAGCGAGATGGGCGATCTTGTTTGTGCAAAATTAGTTTGAAGTTTTTAGTTCAAAGCTCAAAGCTTGATTATATATATCTATTAGCTTTAAACTTTGAGCTGACAGCTAAGTATGAAAGGAAATGATTACAAAATGCTGACACTGGAAAATGTTTATCAGGCGTCATTTGTATTAAAGGATATTATCAGAAACACGGGACTTATCCACGCTCCAAAGATAAATCCTGATGTGCAGAATTTATATATTAAGCCCGAAAATCTTCAGGTAACAGGTTCGTTCAAGGTTAGAGGTGCGGCTTACAAAATATCAAGATTAAGCTATGAGGAAAAGGCAAAAGGTGTAATTGCTTGCTCCGCAGGTAACCACGCTCAGGGCGTTGCTCTTGCGGCTTCAAGAAACAAGATAAAGTCTGTTATCTGTCTGCCGGACGGCGCTCCTATCTCAAAGGTTGAGGCAACAAGAGCTTACGGCGCTCAGATCGAACTTGTAAACGGTGTTTATGACGATGCATACGCTCACGCTTTAAAGCTCAAGGACGAGTTGGGACTTACATTTATTCACCCGTTCGATGACGATTATGTTATTGCAGGACAGGGTACGATCGCTCTTGAAATACTCAACGATAACCCGAATGTCGAGGCTATTGTTGTTCCTGTCGGAGGCGGCGGACTTATCTCGGGTATCGCTTATACGGTTAAAATGCTCAGACCTGATGTAAAGGTTTACGGTGTTCAGGCAGCAGGCGCGCCGTCAATGGCTAATTCGCTGAGCGAGGGAAAGATACTTACGCTTGACGGAGTAAAGACAATTGCAGACGGTATTGCAGTAAAGCAGCCGGGTACTAATACTTTTGATATATGCAGCAAGTATGTTGACGAGATCGTTACGGTAACAGACGATGAAACTGCAACGGCTATACTTACTCTTATGGAGAAACAAAGACTTGTAGCAGAGGGTGCGGGAGCAGTATCTGTTGCGGCTGTAATGTTTGACAAGCTCCCTGTTAAGGGCAAAAATACGGTATGTATCGTATCGGGCGGTAATATAGACGTTACCATTTTGTCAAGAGTAATTGACAGAGGACTTTTGAAGTCGGGCAGACTTTGCAAGCTTTCGATAGAGCTTACAGATAAGCCGGGTCAGCTCAGAGATATTTCTGCGATTATTGCGTCTTACGGCGCAAATGTAGTTTCTGTAAACTATGAACACGCAGGAAAGGGTACAGACGTAAACAGCTGCATTATCAATCTGGAACTTGAAACAAAGAACAAAGATCATATTAAGCAGGTTAAGGACGGACTTAAAGAGAAAGGCTTTAAGCTGGTATAACGGTATAAGATTATGAAAATAGGATTTTTTTAGAGGAGAGTATGCGTTTCTGAGTAACTTTTACGAAGTCCCCGTGGAATATGACGGACTTGTATATCAAAACAGTGAAGCGGCTTTTCAGGCTCAGAAATGTATCGACAGAAAAGACAGGGAACAGTTTACACAGCTCAACCCCTCGGAAGCGAAGAAAGCAGGACGCAAAGTACAGCTCCGTAAGGATTGGGAAGCTGTCAAAATTCAAGTAATGACTGAAATTGTGCGCGCGAAGTTTATTCAAAATCAGGAGCTTGCCGAAATGCTGATAGAAACAAATGACGCATACCTTGAAGAGGGGAACACATGGGGCGATAAGGTTTGGGGAACTGTAAACGGGCAGGGTGCTAATAATCTCGGAAAGATTTTAATGCAGATAAGAGATGAACTTTGCGCAAGACAAAACAGTTCCGATAATTAAGATTAAAGCTTTTTTATCTAAAACTATTTACAACAAATCGGTAAAGAGTTATAATAATTATTAAACATAAAATTTTGTGAAAGAGGCGTAAATTATGGCAGAAATCATTTATACAAAGAATGCACCCGATGCAATCGGACCGTATTCACAGGCAGTCAAGGTCGGAACACTCGTCTTTACGTCGGGTCAGATAGCTATCAACCCCGCAAGCGGAAATGTTGAGGCTGATACTATCGAGACTCAGACCGAGCAGGTTTGCAAAAACCTCGGAGCAGTATTGACTCAGGCGGGTACTTCCCTTGACAAGGTTATTAAGACTGTCTGTTTCCTTGCTGATATGGGCGACTTTGCGAAGTTTAACGAGGTTTACGGCAAATATTTTACATCTAAGCCTGCTCGTTCATGCGTAGCCGTAAAAACTTTACCTAAGAATGTTTTGGTAGAGGTTGAGGCAATAGCGGAAGTTTGATACAATTAGGAGTTAGGAATGCAGACTGTGCAAAAACTAACAAATATATAAAAGATTAAGATTAATAATACTCCCTCCGTCACTTCGCTTTGCTCAGTGACACCTCCCTCAAAGAGGGAGGCAAAAATTGGCGCCCTCGCTGAGGAAGGTGTCAGCGTAGCTGACTGAGGGAGTTTTATCAATTCTGATAAATAGTATTAGTTTTATGTAAAAAACCTTTTTTGCACAGTCTGAATGAGGAATTAGGAATGATGTTAGTAAATTCCTAACTCCTAACTCCTCATTCCTCATTAAACATACGAGAATAATACAAAGGATCGTGAACATTATGAAACTCAATGGTTCGGAAATATTGGTACAGGTACTCCTCGAAAACGAGGTAGATACCGTGTTCGGTTATCCGGGCGGTGCGGTACTCAATATTTATGACGCATTATATAAATATCAAGATAAAATAAAGCACTATATAACTGCGCATGAGCAGGGCGCTTCTCATGCGGCGGACGGATACGCTCGCGCAACAGGAAAAACAGGCGTTGTTCTTGCAACAAGCGGTCCGGGCGCGACTAACCTTGTTACAGGTATCGCTACGGCATATATGGATAGTGTTCCTATGGTTGCAATTACAGGTAATGTAGGGACACCTCTTATAGGACGTGACAGCTTCCAGGAAGTTTATATCACAGGTATTACAATGCCTATCACAAAGCACAACTTTGTTGTAAGAGATATTAAGGATCTTGCCGATATTCTTAGAAAAGCTTTCAAAATTGCAATAAGCGGCAGACCGGGTCCTGTACTTGTAGATATTCCAAAGGATATTACTGCGGCTGTTACAGAGTACGAGCCTCAGCCAAAGCAGACTGCTGTTAAGTATAACTTTGACAAGGTCAAAAATCTTGAAGAAGTTGCAGAGATCATCAACAATGCAAAGAAGCCTGTTATCTTCTTCGGCGGCGGTGTAAAGAACTCCTGCGCAGGCGAGTATATCAAGAAAATAGTAACAAAGGCAAATATTCCTGCTACGCATACAATGATGGCAGCAGGTGTTTTGCGTTACGATATGCCCGAAAACCTCGGTCTGCTTGGTATGCACGGTTCTGTTGTTGCCAATAAAACGGTAAATGACGCAGATGTAGTATTGACTGTTGCAAGCCGTTTTTCGGATAGAGTTGCTCTTGCTCCCGATAAGTTTGCAAAGAAAGCTACTATGATACATATTGATATAGATATGAGTGAGATCGACAAGAACGTAAAATCCGACTATCATCTTATAGGTGACGCAGAGGATATTCTGTCAAAGCTTGAGGTTCTTATTAAGGAGAACAGACATGACGATTGGTTTGAAACTATCAATTCGTACAGACGTGATATTCCGTATTCAACAGGCGACGGCAAGCTTCACCCGAAGCAGGTAATGGATATTATCAGCGAACTTGCAGGCGAGGACGGATTGTATGTAACCGATGTTGGACAGCACCAGATGTGGGCAGCGCAGTATCTCCACCACGTAAAGGCTGAAAACTTCCTTACAAGCGGCGGTCTTGGTACAATGGGATACGGTTACGGCGCAGCTATCGGCGCTCAGATAGGAACAGGCAGAAGTCACGTTTTCCATATAACAGGCGACGGCTCTTTCCATATGAATATGAACGAGGCTTGTACAGCTGTTTCGTATGGTTTACCGGTTATCTCTATATGTCTTAACAACAGAGCGTTGGGAATGGTTAGACAGTGGCAGACTGTTTTCTATGGCAAGAGATATTCATCAAGCGAGCCTGACAGAAAAACCGATTATGTAAAGGTTGCAGAGGGCTTTGGCGCAAAGGGTTATTCCTGCGGTACACCGGAGGAGTTCAGAGCTGCTTTGGAGGACGCTATGAAGAGCGGCGGCCCTGCATGGATAGAGTGCAATATCGACAGAGAAGAAAGAGTTCTTCCAATGATACCGGGCGGCGGTACTGTTGATGATATAATGTACGAATAAGGAGGTAAGATGTTATGAAAAAGACATATCTGAGTTTTCTTGTAGATAATCACCACGGTGTGCTGACAAGACTTTCGTCACTTTTTGATCAGAGAGGCTTTAATATAGACAGTCTTACCGTTTCAACTACAAATGATGAATCTTTATCAAGAATTACAATAGCAACAACCGGCAACGAGGACGAAATAAAGCAGATAGTTAATCAGACAAGAAAGCTTGAGGAGTACGAGGGCGTTTTTGAGATCAACCCCTATGACAGCCTTATCAGAGAGCTGCTGCTTGTTAAGGTAGCAAGCGACGCTTCCAACAGAAGCAGCCTTTTGGATCTTGCAACGATATACAAAGCAAAAATTATAGATATATCAGAAGGCAGTATTGTGTTTGAGGTTACAGGCAAGCCCGCAAAGATCGACTCTTACATCAATAACCTCACTAAGGATTATTGTATTCTTGAAATGTGCCGTACAGGCGCAACTGCTCTTCAGCGTGGAGAAGTAAGAATGGAGAAGTAATATTGATTAGTTCAAAGCTCAAAGATATAAGCTGATTGTGTAAAGTACAGGATCATAATACACTATTATCAGTTAACTTTGAGCTTAAAACTAATAAAAGGAGTGATAACATTGAGAAGCGACAATGTAACAAAGGGTGTAGAACGTGCTCCGAACAGAAGCTTGTTCTATGCTATGGGATATACAAAGGAAGAGCTTGACCGTCCTCTTATCGGCGTTGTATCGGCGCACAGTGAGATAGTTCCGGGTCATATGCACCTTGATAAGATAGCAGAGGCTGTAAAAGCAGGTGTAAGGCTTGCAGGCGGTACTCCGGTAATGGTTCCTGCAATAGGCGTATGCGACGGTATCGCTATGGGTCACATTGGTATGAAGTATTCTCTTGCCTCCCGTGAGCTTATAGCAGACTCTGTTGAAACAATGGCGACAGCGCATCAATTTGACGGACTTGTACTTATTCCAAACTGCGATAAGATCGTACCGGGTATGGTAATGGCTGCTGTAAGAATGAATATTCCTGCGGTAGTATGCAGCGGCGGTCCTATGCTTGCAGGTTCGTTTGAGGGAGAGGAAATATCTCTTTCAAAGATGTTTGAAGCAGTAGGTTCATACAAGGCAGGACTTATAAGCGAATGTCAGCTTACAGAATGCGAGCACGGAGCTTGCCCAAGCTGCGGTTCATGCGCAGGAATGTACACAGCAAACAGTATGAACTGTCTGTGTGAATCGTTAGGTATTGCGCTCCCCGGCAACGGAACTATTCCTGCTGTTGTATCGGGAAGAATAGCTCTTGCAAAGCATGCAGGTATGGCAATAATGAACCTTGTTAATAACGACATCAAGGCGAGAGATATTATCAACGAGAAATCGATCAGAAATGCGCTTGCGTGTGATATGGCTCTCGGCTGTTCGTCAAACAGCGTACTTCATTTGCTTGCTATTGCAAACGAGGCAGGTGTGGAGCTTAATCTTAACCTCTTTAATGAGATGAGCGCAAAAGTACCGAACCTCTGTCATCTTGCGCCCGCAGGTCCGACTCATATGCAGGATCTCAATAATGCAGGCGGCGTACCTGCTGTACAGGCTGAGCTTGCAAAGAAAGGTCTTATTGACCTCAGTCTTATTACGGCAACAGGAAAGACAGTCGGAGAGAACATAGAGGGCGCATACGTTAAGGATACAAACGCTATCAGAACTATTGATAACCCGTACAGCGAAACAGGCGGAATCCAGATACTTTGGGGCAACCTTGCAGAGAACGGCTGCGTAGTTAAGAGAAGCGCCGTAGCGCCTGAAATGCTTTGTCATAAGGGACCTGCAAGAGTATTCAACTCCGAGGACGAGGCGATAGAGGCGATTTACAACTCTAAGATAGTTGACGGCGATGTAGTAGTAATTCGTTACGAAGGTCCTAAGGGAGGCCCCGGAATGAGAGAAATGCTCAACCCGACAAGCGCGCTTGCAGGAATGAAGCTTGATAAGACAGTAGCTCTCATTACAGACGGACGTTTCTCGGGCGCAAGCCGCGGCGCGTCTATCGGTCACGTTTGTCCCGAGGCGGCAGACGGCGGCGTTATCGGACTTGTAGAAGAGGGCGATATGATAAGTATAGATATTCCCAATGCGTCGATCACACTTGAAGTATCGGACGAAGAGCTTGCAAAACGCCGTGAAAGCTATGTTGCGCCAAAGCCGAATATTACACACGGTTGGCTCGGAAGATATTCTAAGCTCGTAAGCACAGCGTCAAAGGGTGCTGTTATGAAATCATACGACGAAATTTAAAATTATAATTACGGCATAGGGAGAGCCTTTTCTCTCCTTATTCCGTATCATTTACAGGAGGGTATATAAAATGAAAAAAATAATGTTATGTATTGCGCTGGTTTTCACTGTAATATCTATGTCGGGCTGCAGTGTAATTAATTATATGCTTGCTGATACAGGGAGTGTACAAACAGAAACCGAATCGTATACCTATGAGGGAGTTACACTGGATCTGCCTGTTGGTTTTGAAATTACAAGGCAAGATGACGGAGGACTTATAGCGCATCGTTTGGAGCAGCCGGATATTAATGAGACTTTGACGATGATCAAAGTTGACGAAAGTACAGAGCCGCTGTCGCAAGACGAAATTACTTCAAGTGTAATGGGGCTTTATGCGCAAATTGCCGACAGTATCAGCGAAATGAGAGATTTTACTGAGTATGAAATAGACGGCTGCACTGCTCAGACATTTAAATTTGACTGCGAAGCAGAAGGTGTTATGACAAAATATATACAAAATTTAATATATTTTGACGATAAATTAGTGATGGTTGCTTTGGGTTCTACAACCGATAAGAGCTTTTCAGAAATGGAGATCGCTAATAACACTATCAGAGTTGAGCAATAAGTTAGTGGAAAGACGTTTTGTATATACATCTTACACTTCTTGACATAATCGTAACTATAATGTTATAATAAAAAAAGAAAATGAACCGGAGGTTTTATTATGAAGAGATTTGTTGTATGTGCAATTGCATTATCGCTTGTAATGGCTTTTGCGGGCTGTCAGAAGCAGCCTGTTGAAAGCGGCTCAACTGTAAGCGCAAGAGGTCCTATGGGAAACGAAGGAACAAGTTCTGTGGAGTCTGCTCCGATTGAAGAGGATAGTTCGGCATTCTCCATACCGTCTGTTCCGGTAATTTCAATCAGCCAGCCCGAAGTAAGCGTTGTTCCAAAGCTCGATACGAGCAACCCGTTAGGAGCTTCATCATCGAGTGAAGAAGAAAGTAAAACCGAAAGTCAGGAAGAGAGTAAGACAGAAAGTAAATCTTCCTCAAACAGTACATCTGATGAGGTTGCGGAAAACGGTACTTTTGTATATGAAGGAGTGACTATTGATCTACCGGCAGGGTTCTTTGTTCAGAGTGATTCAGACGATACTATTATAACAGTTCCGGGAGATTACCCAAACACAAACCAGAATGTAACCTTTACAAAATCAGAGGGAGCGGTGGCGCATATTACGCAGGACGAGATTGATTCAATGTATAAGGATATATTTGATGATTTCAGCGGCTGCAAGGAATTTACTGAATATACTATTGACGGATATGACGCGCAGTATTTCTCTTACGATGTATCAATGAGCGATATTACTTTGAATATGGCACAGCTTGCTATTTATTTAGACAACAGGGCTGTAATTATCACATTTACATCTGAAGCAAGCGAAGATTTCTCTGTTTTGAAAAAGGCTGCCGATTCTGTAAGAGTTGAGTAATTTAGTAAGCTTTTTGAGTGAAAGTTTTGTTACTGATAAAAGAAATGTATCTTGTATAATACAATATAGAATAAAATACAAAAGCTCTTCGACTTAGCCGGGGAGCTTTTTGCATGGTATGAGTGTATTGGGATAATGTTTAAAAAAATGTAGGATAATATCTAAAAATTCAATATTAGAATTAAAAATAGTGATTTATTAGTAAAATTACAACAAAAATTTTTTGAAAAATTCCTTGTTATATTTTAAATTTATCGAAATTTATCTGTATGGGTTAGAATTTTCGATATATATTTGTAATTTTGGCGTGTTTGTGTTAAAATAAAACAGTATAAAGATTTAGGAAGTGTGTTTTTCTTGGAATACAGCCACGAGAGGAGTTAAATTATGATACAGATAGCGGTTATGGGTCACGGTGTGGTCGGAAGCGGCGTTACGAATATTCTGCTTAACCACAATGACGAAATAGCGAAAAAGGTTCAGGAAGAAATATACATAAAAAAGGTTCTCGATCTCAGGGATTTCCCTGATAGTCCGATAGCAGACCGTTTTACAAAGAGCTTTGAGGATATTATAAACGATGATGATATAAAGATCGTTGTTGAGGTTATGGGCGGTATTAATCCTGCTTATGATTTTGTAAAGAGATGTCTTCAGAATGGTAAAAGCGTAGTTACATCAAACAAGGAGCTTGTTGCGTCAAAGGGCGCAGAGCTTCTGAAAATTGCTGAGGATAACAACCTGAATTTCCTCTTTGAGGCAAGCGTTGGCGGAGGTATTCCGATAATTCGTCCGCTCAATCAGTGCCTTTCTGCAAATGTAATTGATGAGATAGACGGTATTCTTAACGGTACTACTAACTTTATCCTCACAAAAATGATAAGAGAGTCTATGTCTTTTGAGGATGCGCTTGCGCTTGCTCAGAAATTGGGTTATGCCGAGAGAAATCCCGCTGCCGATGTAGAGGGCCACGATGCGTGCAGAAAAATATGTATTCTTGCTTCTCTTATCTTTGGAAAGCACGTTTATCCAGACGCTGTACATACAGAGGGCATTACAAAAATAACTCTCAAAGACGTTGAATATGCGCAGGCTTGGGGCGGAGTTGTTAAGCTTATAGGTTCTGTAAAGCTTAATAAAGACAAGCAGGAGATAATTGTTGCGCCGATGTTTATAAAGAATGATTGTCAGCTTGCTAATGTTGACGATGTTTTCAACGCTATTCTTGTAAAGGGCGACGCAACAGGAGAAGTAGTATTCTATGGCAAGGGCGCAGGAAAACTCCCGACAGCCAGCGCAGTAGTTGCCGATGTAATGGACTGTGTTAATCACATTGAACAGAGAAGAAACATATACTGGGAAGATTCCGATAACAGAGATGTTCTTCCGTTTGAGGAAACAAAGTATGCTATGTATGTTCTTGTAAATACAGAAAACAAGGCTGATACGCTTGAAAAAGCAGAGAAGCTGTTCGGTAAGTGCGATGTTATAAGCAAAAACGATGCAGACGAAAAGGAACTTGCTTTTGTAACGCCTGTAATGAAGTTTGCAGATTTTGATAAGGCATATAAAGAGTTGTCAGACGGCACATCGCAGACAGTAACCGCAATTAGAATAGCTGATATATAAGTAAGGTTTGAGGATAAATGATAAAAATAGAAATCCCTGCAACAAGCGCAAATCTCGGTTCGGGCTTCGATAGTCTCGGAGTAGCGCTGAATTTATATAACCATGTATGGATGGAAGAAGCAGACGAGATAGATATTTCCTCTAAGGACGATATACAAGTTCCGACAGATGAAAGCAATCTTATTTACTGGTCGGCTGAAAGACTTTATAAGGAGTGCGGCAAGGTACTTCCGGGACTTCGCATTATTCAGGAAAACAACATACCTATGACACGAGGACTTGGAAGCTCTTCGGCGTGTATCGCAGCGGGTCTTATAGGCGCCAACAGGTTTTTGGGAAGTCCGCTTTCTCAGCACGATCTCGTAAATCTTGCCTGCAAAATCGAGGGACACCCCGACAACACGACCCCCGCGCTTTTGGGCGGCCTTGTAACTACTGCTATGGAAAACGGCAAAGTTTACAGTGTTAGCGTACCTGTTGCAAAAAATATCAGGTTTGGTGTGTTTATACCGCCGTTTGAACTTAAAACAGAGGTTGCAAGAAAGGCTCTCCCGAATGAATATACAAGAGAAAATGCGGTATATAATTTGTCGAGAAGCTCTCTTATGACAGCAGCCCTTTTCTCGGGAAGTCTTGAAAACTTAAGAGTAGCGGTTCAGGACAGTATACACCAGCCTTACAGAAAGAAATTCATTAACGGAGTAGATACGGTATTCAGAATGAGTTATGAGCTTGGCTCGTACGGCACATATATAAGCGGCGCAGGTCCGTCTATCATTGCTATAATTGACGATACTCTTGAAGATACATTCAATAAGTATGCTATTCCGCATTTAGAGAGCAAAGGTATCACAGATTGGCAGTTCCGCTTGCTCAATGCCGATGACCAAGGAGCAAGAGTATATATAGAATAACCTATCAATAATTATCATATTATAAAGAGGAGTTTTTACAATGAGCTTAATAGCTCAAAAATTTGGAGGCAGTTCGGTTGCAAACGCAGAGCGTGTATTCAATGTCGCAAGAATAGTAACCGACACTTACAAGCAGGGCAACAGCGTAGTAGTTGTCGTATCTGCGCAGGGCGACACAACAGATGACCTTATCGAAAAGGCAAAGGAGATAAATCCTAACGCTTCAAAGCGTGAAATGGATATGCTTCTTGCGTCGGGCGAGCAGATCTCGATTTCTCTTCTTGCAATGGCTATTGAGAAACTTGGCTACCCGGTAGTTTCGCTTTTAGGCTGGCAGGCAGGTTTCCGCACATCTTCTGCTTACACAAGCGCAAGAATTAAGAGAGTAGAGCCTGATAGAATACAGAAAGAGCTTGATAAGAAGAACATTGTTGTAGTTGCAGGCTTCCAGGGAATAAACAAGTATGATGATATTACTACACTCGGAAGAGGCGGTTCTGATACAAGCGCAGTTGCAATTGCAGCAGCTATGCACGCAGATCTTTGTCAGATCTATACAGACGTAAAGGGCGTTTATACAGCAGATCCGAGAAAGGTTCCAAATGCAAGAAAGCTTTCTGAGATCTCTTATGATGAAATGCTTGAGCTTGCAACATTGGGCGCGCAGGTACTCAACAACCGTTCAGTTGAAATGGCTAAGAAATATAATATAGAATTAGAGGTATTGTCCAGCTTGGAGAAAGAGCCCGGTACGATAGTTAAGGAGGTAACAAAAATGGAAAAAATGTTAATCAGTGGTGTTGCAAAGGATACAGAGGTTGCTCGTATTTCAATAATCGGTTTGCCGGACAGACCGGGTCTTGCGTTTAAGGTATTCTCAAAGGTATCTGCTGCAAATATTAATGTAGATATTATTCTCCAGTCTATCGGCCGTGACGGTACAAAGGATATTGTATTTACAGTAGCACAGGATAAGGCTGAGGAAACAGAGAAAATACTCAAAGATTACCTTATTCCTCTCGGAGCAAAGGAAGTATCGGCTGAAACAAGAGTTGCTAAGGTATCTATCGTTGGAGCAGGTATGGAAAGTCATGCAGGCGTTGCAACAAAGATGTTCGAGGCTCTTATGGACGCACAGATCAACATCAGAATGATTTCTACAAGCGAGATCAAGGTATCTGTTCTCATCGCAGAAGAGGACGCTGATAAGGCTGTAAAGGTTATCCACGAGAAGTTCTTTGACTAATAACAGATCAATAAAATAGTTATAAGCGGGGTGTTTGTTTACCCCGCTTTTTATTGTGGTTGAAATATTATGCGTTATCCAACGGTTTCTCTGCATAAATAAAATAACGCTGTTGACACGCACCCGAGTTTGTGAGATAATACAGAAAAAGTATAGGAGTTAAAAGTCGATCAGAGGAGGCTTAAAAATGATAGAGGAAAAAATAACCGAACTACTTTTACCTTATCCGTCGGAGGACGACAGATTGGTGCGTGTATATGTTCCACGTCACGAGGAGGGTGAAACATTTCCCGTTATATATATGACGGACGGACAGAACGTGTTTGATATGGCAGAGGGACTGTTTGGCTGTTGGAAAACTCACGAAGCGGTAAGAGCAGAAAAAGAAAACGGCTTCGGAGGGGCGATTATTGTAGGAATCCATACCGATGACCCTAAACACTCTGATCCGCTTAAACGTACAAACGATTTGACGCCAAAGTCAATAGGAGAACTGTGTATACCCGATGAAGTTAAAAAGATGATAACCCCCTCGGGCGAAGTGTTTGACGATTTTGTTGTAAATACGGTTATGCCTGTTGTTGAAGAAAAATTCCCTGTAAAAAAGGGCAGAAATAATACTGCGTTTTGCGGAAGTTCGTCAGGCGGGTTACAGACATTTTTTACTTGTCTTAGTCATCCGGATAAATTCTGTGCGGGAGGTGTATTTTCTCCTGCTTTTATGATTTATTCAACAGAGGATCTGAGCCGCTGGATATATGACAAAATACAGCAGGATATGCCGTACCTCTATATTTATACAGGTGCAGGAGATGATTTGGAAAAGGATATTTACAAAAGTGTTGAGAGTACATACGATATTCTAATGGAATGCTATCCGATGAACTTGCGCAATGAGGTTGTAATTCTTGAAAACAAACACCACGAATCGGCTTGGGAACCTGTTTTCAAGGATTTTTTGCATACGTTTCTTGTAAGACGAGATGAATTCTAAAAAAGACCGCAGCACATATTTCAAATGGTGCTGCGGTTTTATGTGAGTATCGGGCATAAAACTAATACGGAATTAATGAATAGTGAATATTGAATAATGAAGAATGAATAATATCGGAAAGCCTGCGGCTTTGGATTTATAGTTGTTAGTCATTAGTCCAAAGCTTGAATTCCCCTCAACTTTAAACTATCGACTTTGAGCTTTGAACTAACAAACAACTCCACACGGAATTAATGAATAGTGAATATTGAATAATGAAGAATGAATAATATCGGAAAGTCTGCGGCTTTGGATTTATAGTTGTTAGTCCAAAGCCTGAATTCCCCTCAACTTTAAACTATTGACTTTGAACTTTTAACTAACAAACAACTCCATGCTCAAAAAACCCGGTTCACAAATTTTTAATAACATTTTTTGCATAAATCCCTTGACAAATCACAGGATAAATGTATAATAGTAAATAGATTAGCACTCAACCTCTTAGAGTGCTAACACAGAAATGAGGTGATCTGATGCAGATCGCACAGAGAAAGATCAAAATACTAAAGGCTGTTGTTGAAGCATATATTAAGAACGGTGAGCCTGTCGGATCTAAGCTGCTGTGTAACGCGCTTGATTTTCCGGTTTCATCTGCAACAGTCAGGAACGAAATGGCTGAACTGTCTGATCTCGGATTTCTGATGCAGCCTCATACTTCCGCAGGACGTATTCCGTCACAGCAGGGGTACAGATTGTATGTGAACAGCCTTATGGATAAAAAGACGCTTTCCGGCGATACAAAAGCCTTGATTTACGATAAGCTGGTAAGAGCGGGCGACGATCCCGAAAAACTCCTTACTGCGGCTGCAAAAATTGCGGCGGAGCTTACACATTCGGCTGTAATTGCGGCAGCGCCGTCCTCTGAGGAAGCAAGAATTCATAAACTGCGGTTCGTTCAGACGGGTCTTAAAACAGGTATGGCGGTACTTATCACCTCGGGCGGACTGATCAAAACAGCCTTGTTTAAATGTGATTATGTGATAACACCCGATATTATCCGAGTGTTTGAATCTATGTTTAACAGGAGTATGGAGGGAGTACCGATACGCAGAATTACACCTGCTTTCGTTCAAACTCTTGCCGTGGAAATGGGCGAGCTTGCGTTGCTTGTTCCGAGCGTACTTGCAGCGGTTATGACAGCCTGCCGTGAAGTCGGAGATTCAAGGATAGTTGTAGAGGGAAGAACAAACCTTATTGATCTCGGCACAGGCGATAATCAAAAGGAACTTCTGAAATTTATCCACGATGACGACGCCCTTGAGACTCTTGCAGAGAGTATTAAACACAGCGAAAATATTGCGATAGGAACAGACACGGGATTTGAAGAGCTTCACGCAAACAGTGTTATTTCCTGTAAATACAGTACGGAAACATCTGTTTCGGGAAGTATTGCGGCGATAGTGCCTATGCGAACAGACTATGCGTACGATGCGGCAGTTCTTGAATATACTGCTCAGTGCGTGAGCGGTTTGCTGAAAGCGCTGCTTATGATAGATTAAAGGAAAGGAATGATATAAATGGAGGATACCCAAAAGGATAACGTACAGCAGGAGGTTTCGGCAGAGGAAACAGTCGAAACAGAAACTGCCGAGGTACAGGCGGATACCGAGGAGAGTACAGCCGATGATAAGGTGAAAGCACTTGAAGATCAGCTTGCGGCAGAAAAAGAAAAACTTCTGCGTACAGCGGCTGAATACGCAAACTTCCGCAGCAGAACAGAGCGTGAAAAGCTTTCGATATACTCTAATGCCGTATCCGATACGATAAAAGAGCTTTTGCCGATAGCAGACAGCCTTGACAGAGCGAAAGACGCTTCAAAGGACGCTCCCGAGGAGTTTAAAAAGGGACTTGAAATGATCTCAAATCAGCTTGCAAAGACCTTTGAAAAGCTTAATATAACATCGTTCGGAGAGGTTGGAGATGTGTTTGACCCCGAACTGCATAACGCTATATCAAGCGTTGACAGCGAAGATATGGAGTCCGATACGATTGCTATGGTGTATCAAAAGGGATACAAAGTCGGAGATAAGATCATCAGACACTGTATGGTTCAAACGGTAAACTGATGACTTTATATAAATATTAATACATATAATAAAAAAGGAGTAATTAATTATGGCTAAGATAATAGGTATAGATTTAGGAACAACAAATTCATGCGTAGCAGTAATAGAGGGCGGCGAGCCGGTAGTAATCGCAAACGCAGAGGGAGCAAGAACAACTCCGTCGGTAGTAGGTTTCTCAAAGACAGGCGAGCGTCTTGTCGGACAGATAGCAAAGCGTCAGGCAGTATCAAACCCTGCAAAGACAGTAAGCTCAATTAAGAGAGAAATGGGTACAGATTATAAGGTAAAGATCGATGACAAGAGCTATACTCCGGAGCAGATCTCCGCTATGATTTTGCAGAAGTTAAAGGCAGACGCAGAGGCATATTTGGGTGAAACTGTAAGCTCGGCAGTTATCACAGTTCCCGCATACTTCACAGACTCACAGCGTCAGGCAACAAAGAACGCAGGACAGATAGCAGGTCTTGAAGTAAAGAGAATTATCAACGAGCCGACAGCCGCAGCGCTTTCCTACGGTATAGATAAAGAGGACGATCAGAAAGTTATGGTTTACGACCTCGGCGGCGGTACGTTCGATGTATCTATTATAGAAATGGGCGAGGGCGTTCAGGAGGTTCTTGCAACAGCAGGTAACAACAGACTGGGCGGCGACGATTTTGATAAGAGAGTTATCGACTGGATGATCGATTCCTTTAAGAGAGAAACAGGCGTTGATCTTAGCAAGGATAAGACTACTATGCAGCGTCTTAAAGAGGCAGCAGAGAAAGCAAAGATAGAGCTTTCGGGCGTTACAAGCGCTGCAATCAACATTCCGTTTATCTGGCAGGACGAAAACGGCCCTATGCACCTTGACCTCACTCTTACAAGAGCAAAGTTTGACGAGCTTACAGCAGATTTGGTACAGAGCACAATGGGTCCCGTTAAGAGCGCATTAAACGACTCGGGTCTTACAATTAATGATATTGATAAGGTTCTTATGGTTGGCGGTTCTTCAAGAATTCCTGCTGTTATCAATGCTGTAAGAAGCTTTATCGGCAAAGAGCCTTTCAAGGGAATTAACCCCGATGAGTGTGTTGCTATCGGCGCAGCTATTCAGGCGGGCGTACTTGGCGGCGAGGTAGAGGGACTTCTTCTTCTTGACGTTACTCCGTTGTCACTCGGCGTTGAAACAATGGGCGGTATTATGACAAAGATCATCGACAGAAACACAACAATTCCTACAAAGAAGAGCCAGATCTTCTCAACAGCGGCAGATAACCAGCCAAGCGTTGAGATCAATGTTTTACAGGGTGAAAGAGAGTTTGCAAGAGATAACAAGCAGCTCGGCAGATTTATTCTTTCGGGTATCGCTCCCGCACCGAGAGGTATTCCTCAGATCGAGGTTACATTCGATATCGACTCCAACGGTATTGTAAACGTATCGGCTAAGGATCTCGGCACAGGCAAGGAGCAGAAGGTTACAATTACTTCAAATACAAATATGAGCAAAGAGGACATCGAGAAGGCTGTACAGGAGGCAGAGAAGTATGCTGCCGAGGATAAGAAACGCAGAGAGGCAGTAGACGCTAAGAACGACGCGGAGAGCTTTGCTTACGCTGCAGAAAAGCTTGTTAAGGATAACAGCGACAAGATAGACGCAGCAGATAAGACAGAGATCGAGAATAAGGTTGCGGCAGTAAAGAGCGCGGTTGCAACTGATGACCTTGACCAGATCAAGAGCGCAAAGGAAGCGCTTGAAAAGACTGTTCAGGCAGTTTCAACAAAGCTTTATCAGTCAGGAGCAGCGCAGGCAAATGTTGACCCTAACGCAGCGGCACAGGGCGGTTACACAGGTTCTGCTTCGGGAGATAATGACGGCGGAAATGTATATGACGCAGATTTTAAGGACGTTGACTGATCAATTTAATATAAGTAGCCCGAAAGGGTGACGGTCGGGCAGCCGTATGCAGTTGTAATGATTGCAGCGGCTGCCGTGTTTTTTTACAAGGCGGGGGGCGGAACAAGATGTACATAGACGATTACAAGGAAATCCCTATATCCGAACACGGTCGAAAGAAAGGGGATAAAAAAACAACGACAGCGTTTGTATCAGTTGTAATAGTGTTGTATATTGTTACCTCGATAGTTCTCACATATTTTATACAGAGATCGTATCATATAACATACGCTGCAAAGTACGGCGGCAATTACGAAACGGAAGGTTTGCCGACAGGTTTCTTTATAACGCTGATTTTCTTCGTTGGAGCGTTTATGCTATTCGGTAATTTGTATGAATATTTGAGAAAAAAGAAAGTATGCAGCGTATCGGTTGAGGGAGAAGTGCTTGATTTCTGTAAATATCCGTCCGAACTTAACGAGAAAAAAGGGTTCTAAACAATATGAAGATGAAAGCAAGAAAAAACCGATATATCAGTACGAATATAACGGAGAAACTTACCGTGTAAAGGGATTTGCTTTTAAGAATAAACCTTTGAAACAGGGAGATAAAACAGAGCTTAAAATCAACCCCGACTATCCGACAGAAATATATTACCCGTGGGAACACGGCGTTGTGGATACTTCATTATTCAATATTCACTATTCATTACTTCCGTGTGGAGCTGTTTGTTAGTTCAAAGCTCAAAGCCGATAGTTTAAAGTTGAGTGAAATTCAAGCTTTGGACTAACAACTAAAAATCCAAAGCCGCAGGCTTTCCGATATTATTCATTCTTCATTATTCAATATTCACTATTCATTACTTCCGTGTGGAGCTGTTTGTTAGTTCAAAGCTCAAAGTCGATAGTTT
>CACWKD010000015.1:0-48412 GCA_902761345.1 uncultured Ruminococcus sp.
GTCTACAAGATCCTTAGTCTGAGTTTCAAACAGCTCGTTCTCGAATACTGCTGTGTAGGTTGTTGTTCCTTTTTCCTCGCAGGTTGCGGGAGTTTTTACGGTTGCTGTTACAGTTGCTGTTTCTGTTTCAACGTGGCTTGGATCGTTCTCGCAAATTACTGTTGCTGTTACAGTCTTGTTATCGTCTGACCATACATACTCAACATCACCGTATACGTGACCTGTTGCAGGAACATCTTCCAATACCTTTGTCTGAGTTTCAAAACCTTCTTTTGTGAATTCAGCTGTGTAAGTATTTTCGCCCTTTTCCTCACAGGTAGGCTCTTTAGTAACCTTTACTGTTACATTAACTGTTTCTGTGTATGTGTGTTCAGGATCATTCTCGCAAACTGCTGTTGCTGTAACTGTCTTGTTATCCTTTGCCCATACATATTCATACTCGTATTTATGTCCCTTTGCAGGAATATTAGATACAGTCTTTGTCTGCTTGTCAAACAATTCGTTTGTAAACAGTGCTGTATAGGTTGTTTCGCCGTCTTCTTCACAAGTTGCAAGCTTTGTACCTCTGCTTGTAGTAGTTACTGTTTCTGTAATAGTTTCATCGCAGTTCTTGCATTTTATTGTTGCTGTTACTGTGCTGTAATCCTCTGACCATTCGTAGGTCGGTTCGTCATACACATGATCAAGCTTTGGAATATTGTCAACATCATTTGTCTGAGTTGTAAATACTCTGTTCTTGAACATAGCAGTGTATGTCATTGTACCGTTCTTATCGCAGGTTGCAGGAGTTTTAACCTTTGTGGTAATGTCTGCAACTTCTGTAAGAATATGCTCAGGGTCATTAGCACAGGTTGCTGTTGCAATACAAGTCTTGCCGTCTGCCGACCATTCGTAGTATGTCGGGTTCTCCCACTTATGACCGAATGCCGGGAGGTTTGCAATCTCAACTCTCTGAGTTTCAAATTCTTCATTTGTGAAAACAGCCGTGTATGCTCTTGAACCGTCAATTGCACACTGTGCGGGAGTTGTGATTATTTCAGCCTCAACCTCTTCTGTAATAACGTGACCATCATCTTTGCAGACTGCTGTTGCAGTACACTTTGTATGATCTGCGTTCCACTCATATGTAGGAGTATTATAGTGGTGACCTGTGGCTTCTATATATGTATCTTCAATGTTGTTCTCACCGTTGCCGTCTGTATCGTCAACAAGGTTACCATCTTCGTCTATATAGTACATACCGTTAGAGCCTAAGTAATACTTGATGTTACCTTTTTCTGTACAAGTAGGTGCTACTGCTTCAACTAAAGTGAATTCTATCGGAACTACCTTGAAGTAATCTTTGCCGTCAATAGTAACAGGCTCGTTAGTATACTTCTTATCAAGCAATTCAAAAGGAACTTCCTTAGAATATGTACCGCCGGTAACAAGTTTTTCCGGTGCTTCATCTTCTGCACTTGCAGCATATGCAGCAACAGGATCTGCATTTTCAGATGTTATAAGACCGCCTGTAATCGTAGCCTTAGGAGCATCTCCATAAGACTTTGAAAATGCCTGTAAAACTACTGCGTCACCTGTAGGCAGTGTACCATTTGCTATAAGACCCTGATCTTTTTTCTCACCGGTAGCTGCCAATGTACCGCCTGAAATATTGACATTACCTGTTCTTGCGTAGATTACAGTGGGTCCGGTAAGAGTGCCGCCCTCAATGTTAAGTGTACCGTCCTGTGGCCAGTAAATCGTACACGCATCTGTCGATTTAACCACAGCACCCTCTTTTACAGTTAAGGTTGAACCTGCACCTGTGTTATGATTGGATGCTACTGCAAAGTAGTCTTCGTAAGAGTTAACTGTTATACCCTCTCCCAATACAACATTTGCATTTTTGTTAAGTGCGATTGATGCATTGATCGTTCCGTTTTTAAATGTAAGAGTCGTTTCACCGGTAGTATCACCGCTTGATATTGTCAAGCAACCCGCACTACTCTGTATCCTATCAGACAAGTTCAAAGTATAGCTGTGTCCATCAAGATCAAATGTTACATTCTTACCGTTCTTTATAGACAAACTATCTCTGCCGTACAAAAAGTTAGATTTTGTAGCATAATCATTCAGGAACTTAATAGTGTCGCCGTCTTCTGCTTTTGTAAGTGCCATTGAAGGCGTTGAATATTTCAATCCTGTTGTTTCGTTTATTACAGCAATACTTGTTGCATTTGTTACATATCCGTTATACGTCATATCTTTGCCGTCAACAAGATATTTTTTAGCATCGAAATCTCCGTCAGAACCTATCTGTATGTAACCGCCGGATATTTTAATATCTACTTCCGGAGGAGTTGAATCTACAACCAAGTGCCCTGTTGCATCTTTCGTTGCTTTATATGCAGTAATTGCCTTAGCGTTAGTAGTTCTAACATAACCGCCTGTTATGTTAACCTGTGGTCTGATAAGATAATTTTCATTATCCTCAACTACGATAGCATCACCGGTAGCTTCATAACCATTTCCATTAGGTGCATAATCGTTTTTTTCTCCCAAGCCTTTAACATAACCTTTTTCTACATTGATAATACCCGACTTAGAATAGATACCTGTACCGCCGGATACTGTACCGCCAACTACGTTAATTACACTGTATCCTGCCTGATAAATGCCGGCAGAAGTATTATCAGAATCAGATACAGTTCCGTATGTATTAATATTGAAAATTACAGGCTCTTCGCCCTTGCTTTCATCGGGCTTTTGATTTACAGTACCATTTACATATAATGCTCCGTAACTGCACTTTAGAGTGGCTTTTTTGGCAGCTGTGCCTGTACCCTCAGTACTTGCGACATTAACAGTCATACCTCTTGCCTTGCCGCCTTCATTACCACGAGTTTGATTAACCAATACTCCATATGCACCGTTTGGAGCTTCTAAAGTTACACTTCCGTTAAAATTGACAACAAACTTATCATAAGTTTCATTGTTGTTATCATACAAACTCAGAAAAGCACCTGTGCCTGTATATTCAACCTTACCTTTGCCGGTAAATGTAATCGAACGAGTAGCAGCTTCTTTTCCGTCCTCAACTTCATTGTAATACTTGATACGCTGACTTGTACTAAACGTATAACCGTTAGTATCAAGAACAATATTCGAGTGCTTTTTGATGTTAAGAAGTTCATTTGCGTCATCAAGTGTAATATCCTGTTTCAAAACAATTGTAACTTCGTCACCCAAAGCATCAAGTACACTTGTATTGTTGAGGTCGTCCATAGCAAGCTTAATTTCGCCGTTTGCAGTAACAGCAGTAGCAACCTCAATTCTCGCGTCAATATCTTCTATTATCTTTGTCTGAGTTTCAAACAATCCGGTTTCATTATTCTTAAATGTCGCCGTATATATTGTTTTACCCTTTGCATCAAATGTAGGAGCTGTTTCAACATTCGAGGTAACCACAGCTTCTTCGGTAACAACATGATCATTCTCTCTGCCGCAAACTACCTTTGCTGTACAGGACTTGCCGTCCTCAGACCATGTATATGTAGGATCGCCCCATGTATGACCTGCTTTGATAACTGTGTCATCAATATCGGACTTGCCGTCTTTGTTCTTATCGTCAAACAATTCAGTTCCATTTGCGTCCTTATATATTTTCTTATCACTACCGAGATAATACTCTAAGTTACCGTCTGTGTTATCACAATCTGCATCAACAAAGTCGACCTTTTTAGTTGAGAAGTCAACAACCTTATAAAAACCGTTGTACTCTTCTCCTTCTTCGTCATCAGATAACGGTCTGTTGACCTTTTTAGGAGTAGTTTCTTTAAGGTACTCTTCCGGAACTTCCTTGTTGTATAAACCACCAGCAATAAACTTTGTAGGTGCGACATCATCATCATGTCTTGCATAGGCAGCAACAGGCTCGGCATTTTCGGATATAAAAGTACCGCCTGTAATCACAACTTCCGGAGCATATCCATAAGGATTTTTAAAAGCTTGAAGAACTATTGCGTCACCTGTCGGTTTAGAACCGTCGGCTATAGTAAAAGGTTCTACCTTCGCTCCATTGGCAGTGAAAGTACCTCCGCTTATGTTTATATGACCTGTCCTTGCATATAAAGCTGTAGGACCCGTAATAGTACCGCCCTCGATATTGAGCGTACCGTCTTGCGGCCAATAAATAGCACAATTATATTCAGAGCTGATTTCTACTCCGTCTTTAATTGTAAGCGTGGAATTTTTAGAGTAAAGATTATTACCCGAAATAGCAAACCAATCTACCGGGGGTCCTACTACTTTCATTCCCGATTCAAGGACAAGATTTACATTTTCTTTAATATAAATCAAACCATTAATAGTACCGCCCTTGAATGTGAGCGAACCGTTTGCAGATTCCTGCGCTATTGATATAGAGGGCTGGTCGTTGTCCGGGTGTAAGTTTAGGTCATAAGTGATCGTATGTCCCTTAAAGTCAACGGTTACATTTTTGTCGCCCGAGAATGTTACCCACTCTCTGCCCATAGTATAATCGTTAACAAGTTCTACTGTTTCACCGTCTTTTGCAGCTGCAATAGCCGAATCGAGTGTTTTATACTGATATTCGCCCACAGCGGCAACAATATCTGCTTTATTAGCAACATATCCATCGCCTGTAAGCGTATAGTCCTCCGGGAGAAGCTCTAACACTGCTTCATCTCTTACATCGGGAGCAAGGTAACGTCCGCCTGTAAGCGAGATAGAAACTTTGTCTGTATCGGTAGGATATTTCGCAATAGTCTGTGCGTTTGCGGAAGTAATTGTACCTCCTGCCACACTAAGTTCCGGCTTAGTAGTATAAAGCGAATGATCTTCAATAACAATACCATCGCCTGTCGGAGAAGCTACACCTTCGGAATAACTATAATCTTTCTTATCTCCTGTGGCATTTATGGTACCGCCTGTTACGTTAACCTTACCTGTTCTTGAATAGATAGGTGTATCAGCTTCTACTGTACCGCCTGTTACGTTAACTAAGCAATAACCGCCCTGATAAACACCAAAAGCACCGCCATTTACAGTTGAAGCGATATTAATAACTGATGCATCACTATCAGAAACCTGTGCTTTTAGATTATCAGCAACAAAAAACACTGTACTGTTAGAATTTAATGTAGCATTTTTAACATTTATATCAAAACCAACTGTTCTATAAGATTTGTTGTTTCCACCCATGCTTTCCATTGTAACACAGTAAGCAGATCCGCATACTTATGACACATCCGCTCATTCGCCATAAATCCAGATAAAGAAGTGATTTTGCATCATCAAGAACAACATCTTTATTTAAAGAAATTGTTAAATCTTGATCTTCATACCCATCTAAAATATCATCCAAACCGGATAAATCCGTAACTTCCGTACCATTAATCGTCATCAAAACATCGCTTGTACTCTCGTCGGCACTCGCAACGATAGAGATACGGTCATTCAGCCCGCTGTAAACAGGCGTAAAAGGAGAACCAACCATCATAAGGACAAGTGCAGCCGCGACGGCTCGCCTTACAATGTAGTTCTTCTTGCGTTTGGGAAATGAATCATTTTTTTCACCATGCATACTACTATTTCCTCCTAAAAAATATTAATAGCGTTGTGCGGAACATCTATACATCTTTACAAAAATACCTTTTTTGATATAATATATCATATTTCACTTTTTTTGTAAAATCCGTTAGTAAATGTTCTCAAATTAACTACTATTTAGAATTATAGCACAACACATTGATTATGTAAAGTATTATTTTTAGATTTTATTATATTTTTAGAAAAAATTTATAATTTTAAAGCAGTAACACACCTGAAAATTACAATTACTTTACACATATTACATCGTTGTCAGTCGTTTAGTTCTTCTTTTATCGTTTTTTCATAATATAAAACAGTAATTATAGTGTTATCTAATTTGTAATCAATTAAAATAGTATTTTTTATAAAAAAGACCGACAGTATATATATACTGCCGATTAGTTTAATTGCTATTCTGTTTTTGCACCTTACAAAAAGCACTAATATCTGCATAGGCTTTGTTCCTTTGTTTTGATATTACTATCATAACTATTATCAAAACTCCTATTGGAATAAAACATACTAATAACGGAGAAATATTTATGTGCTCGGCATCGGCAGTTATTTTTTCTTTAGTTTCACTGTTTACCCTTACTCCTCGTACAAGAAGTCTATGTGTATTAACTCCATAAGGTGTACAAGTTATCAGTGTACAATAATCTTTTTCATTTATTATATTCAAGCTATCTACATCTTTCGGCTCTATAACGGAAATATCATCAACCTCATAAATCAATACCTCGTCAAGCACATTCAAAGTAAATGTATCTCCTATTCTCATCTTGTCCAAATCTGTAAACAATCTTGCTCCTGTCAACCCTCTATGTGCCATCAGAACACAATGAGAACTTTCCCCCCCTATCGGTAAACTGCTCCATTCCAAATGTCCGACACCTACTTGAAGTACCGAGTTCTCTGTTCCATGATATATAGGTGCTTTGCAGTTTATCGCAGGAATATCAACATACCCCATAATCCCTGTATTGTTAATATTTATCAAGCTGTTATATACTTCGCTGTCTTTATCGCTAAAAATATACTTTTTTGCTTTCCACGTGAGAGAATTATTATATATCTCCGCTTTCTCCATTATATCGTTATAATCGTTTTCATCTAATGCAGACACATCTTCAATATAGTCAACAATTGCATGTGACTGATGGGTTTCGTTCCATGCATTGCTTATAGAAGGATACAGCAATAAGGACAACCCTATGAGCATAGCTGCAGCTATTAGTATTACCGATATATTATTCTTTAACTTACTCATAAAATTCTCCTTAATGCTGTTCGGGGAGGGTTACTCCCCGAAACTAATCATTACCATTGAATATTTCTTATTTGTTAGATTGTTTTCTGAGCTTATCAGCTAACATCTTAAATGATATTGTAAAAATAGCTACACCTAAAGTATAAATCAATACTGTTCCTGTTCCACCGGTAGACGGCATTTTCGTTCCCGAATAATTCTTAACATAAACGGACAAAGACCCGTCTGATAAGTTAGGAATAAAAATTCCTTTCTTAACATTTTCAGATACTGTAATATTTTTATTATTCATATCTTTTACATAGAGATCCCTCAACACGGAATAATCGGATTCTACATCGTAAACAGAAACTACTACAAAGTCAATATCTTCAGCTTTATTAAAACCATCGGGTACTCTCGTTTCAACAAGCTTATATGTGCCGGCATCGATACCGTAAAACTCAAATACTGCACCGCCTCTTTTTTCTTCGCCTACAGGGTTATATTCACCTGTATGATCCATTTTAAAAAGCGTAAATCCCGCACCGTTTAAAAGCTTGCCGTACGGCGTCATATCATCAGATGTTTCAACTTCATCAATCGTATCAACATTATCCGGATTTTCTGCCTCGTCTTGAGTTTCCTTGCCTATAACTTTGTTTACAATTATCTTGTATGTAAACACAACCACTGTATCAGGCGCTGTTTTACCCGTAGATGATGAATTATAAGGATCGTTTGCATACTCAAGATACACGGTATTAGGATTACCCTTTGCCCCTGTCACTGCATTTTCATCAAGTACTGCACTATATGTAAGCACGACTTTTGAATTAATTGTAACTGCTTGTTTACCTTTAGTATTCTTTATTGACATAATATCATCAATATATACATCAAGCTTTTTCTCAGATGCATTCCACTCAACAGTGAATTTGTCGGTATAATCTTTGCCGTCAATATAAACTTTTGCAGAATTATCAACATATGTCATTTTTGTCATTAAGTCGTGGAAACCATAATAATAACTATTGTAGCTTGAAAGATTATCAGCAAGTGTACCTGTAACCTTAAACTTAATGTCGTCGTTTACATCGTAGTCGGCTGCATCTTGCCATTGCGGCTCGTCATTTGTGGAAAACGTATCGTTATACAGTGCAGAATCATTTGTTTCAGCTACCTTCTTTTCAACAGTAGGAAAACTCTTCTTTACCTTTACTTCTATATCCTTTACTCCTACTGTATCAACAATTACAACAGAATTACCGTCATCCTGTACACCGTTATAGTTTGTAACATCTGCTATAAGCCAATAACCCTGTATAGTTTCCGACTTTTTGCCACCGACAAAATTCTCATCGGGTTCAATTCCTTGGACACGAATATTTCTGTAAAGCTTATCTGCAAAGCTTCTCATATCTGTGTCTTTAAGTTCAACATCTTCAAGATACCTGAGAATATTTTCGTGCTTATCTTCAGCAGTAATCAAACTCGCTTCATCTATTGATACATTCTTTATTGTGGAATAAAGAATATCAATGTATTTCTCATTCACAGTATAGGCAAATCTTGCATTGTCTTCCTGAGAATTAGTCGAGTTCATTATAAGGTAGCCTGCATAACTGCCATTCATACCTTTGTCATTTATAGTAATATTGCCTGTATCCACCGTATCCGCACGTACTGCTATCACCATACTGAAAACAATTATCATTACCAGCAGTACCGAGGAAATTTTCTTAATTTTTGTCATAATGCATTTCCTTTCTATTGTACTCACGCAGAGGGGAGTTAAACTCCCTGTCTGCGTCTAAACTTTTTGTACAGTAACAACATTGATGCTGCTGTAATGATTGTTCCGAGAATGTACACATACAACTCACTGCCGCCTGTTTCAGGAAGCTCGTAGCCTAACGTTCTCGAATTTATAACAGTTATACTTTTAGTACCGAATGGCTCGCCCTTTACCTTATAGAACGTTGTATCTCTTCTGAAGCCTTCGGGAGCATACAGCTCGTTTACAATATAATCTGTCATCTTCAATCTTGACCAAATTATAGTACCATTTGACGGTGATTCTGCAATATCTTTTAGATAGAAAGTCTTTCCCTCGTATGTAATCTCTGTTTCAATGGGTTTAGCAAACATTTCAGAATCAGACAGTGCCGAAATCTTATCTGCTGCCTCCTGATCGGAAAGTCTGTCTTCTTCAAACGGACTATAAAATCCAAATATTGCACCCTCAAGTATTCCGTTATTCTCATCAGTCTTTACTACACTAAGTTTCCAAAGCTTAAATTTGTTTACAGCTGTAATATATGGAATTCTGTCACTTTGGTAAGCAAAGCTGTATGCGTTGCCCGGTACATTGTTAATGTTGCCGTAAGCATAATTCTCATTCTCTATCGGCAATTCCAGAACAGTATATCTGCTGTTTGTGATCCATTCAAAGCCCTCTTCTCCCTCTACAAACTTACCGTCTGCATAAGAATACTTCATAGTATTAAGTGACTTTTCCTCGGAGATATATTCGTCCTTCTTTACGTTGAGTTCGCAATATGTATAATCGATAGACTGTGCTTCAAGAGCAGCGGCTATATCTTCAGCCTTTGTAAGAGAATTTATACTTGGTACAGAATCGTGTGCATATACAAGGAACTTAAAGTTTACATCTTCCTCTGCTGCAAATTCCACGTTATCGTTGTCTACAAGTTTCTTCTGGAGATGAGGTACGCTCGGCAGTTTAATGCCAAGTTCTGTCGGAGCTGCCTCCTGAACCGCAATACTTCCATCTGCCGTAAAGTGATAACCAAACGTGTTCCATGCTGTCATTCCCGGGTTCGGAACACCGTTTACAACTGCATCAAAGGTTACAGAAACATCTGCTTTTTTTGCCATAATAGTTGCTGACGGATCGTTAATGCGAAGTCTAAGAGATCTTACCGAATCTTTCTGAGTCTCGTATTCGTCTGTGCCGTACGCAAACCAATTCTCGTTTACAGTACCTTTCCAGTCATCATCATCAAAGCTTGTTTTTGTTGTAAAGTAGATCTCGTATTTTTCCGGATCAAGTTCATAAGCTGCTTTATTATCTTCTTTTATCCACACATGAACATTCGGATTATCGGCAAAATTAACCTTAAATTCACTGTATCGATCCATATCATCCTTAAATGTTTCGTGATCTCCGACTTCGGGGAGGTTGTCTATGATGATAAGTTCTTTCATAGCTTTTTGTGCACTGTTTACGGTTAGAGTATATCTGAGAACTGATGTACTTGATGGAAGAACAATGTAGTTCTCATCATTATAAGAGAATGCATTTACCGAAGCGGTATCTCTCAACTCAACTTTCTGGAACGAGCTTGTTACATTACCGTAAGATACGGGTATCTGAGCAGAGTTCTTAACGGACGGCTGGTCATCCTTCACAGATGTGTAGATCGTAGTATGACCCTTTGTAACAAAACGCTCGTCAAAAGTCTGAGTATTTGGAGTTACATATGCACTGTTATAGAAAAGCTTGTTTTGCTGCGGGAAGCCTTTAGGTACCTGAGTGGTGTACTTTAATGACAAAACTGCTCCCGGTGCCATATACCAGTTCTGAGACTTAAATCTGAAATCCACGGTAATATTGCCGTTATCCTGCTTAGTGAAACGAGCATCATAATACAATGTATAATTATATACATAACTACCGTCTATATAGATATAAGAATATACCCTCGTACTCAAATCTTTTGCCCATGTTCCGTCTGTACTTACAGTATGACTTCCGTTGTAGTCTGTAAAGGTAACTGTATCATTATTGTCACCCCATGAGTTAAATGTAAGAAGTGAACTTGAGAAAGAAGTTTTATTTGTCTGAGTTGTGTAAGGATAAGTCATTTCCATAGTAACACTGTCAAGATAACGGAACGGAGCTTGCATTTCATCGGTAACGGTATAATCTCTCATCATTTCGTTACCGTCATTCGATACTGTTACTGCCCAAGTTATCTTGTCGGTAAATGAAGCATACTTTGTACTTTGCTGTGTTACACCTTCGGCTGTCACTACTTTGTCCACCGTCTTTACAATACCCGGCTGTATTGTTCCTCTGTTCACTGTAACATCGGAGAACAACCACTGAGTACCATTTGTACCGCCGGTAAATCCCTCCGCCATCGCTGCAGCGTTGTCATACAGTCTGCCAATACCGTCATTTTTTGATGAAGCAAAACGGTCGTTTCCCGTTACCTTTGCATTTGACAGCTCAACACCTTGATTATTGTAATTGTAGTAAGACATTGCTACTCTGTTTGCAGCAGCATCCTCTGTCTTATCGGCTGTATTGGTATAACAGCTGAATGTAAATACAAGAGCCTCGCCTGGGTTAAGATAGGTCTTAGAAACAGACGTATCATAGGAAGTATTGTTCCAATACGTTGAATTCTGGTAACTATACATCGCATTGTTATTATAATACTGAGGCACTTTAAATGTAATCTGTTGTCTGCCATCTTCACGCATTTCAGTTGTTGCTTGAATATATGCTTTTTTATAAACGGTATTTCCTTTCTGAGGAGTTATAGTAGCTATAAGGTTATAGTTGAGGTAATTATTATTTGTCCAACCAGATCCGTAAGTTGTAGAGGATGAACTTGTACTCCTATAATAATATCTTCTTGTCGAATCATTATAATTATTATATGTAGCTTGGGTATTCGGATTTACATATCCTCCGTAAGTGAAGCCCTCAGGGAGAATATCAACGATATCATTCAAATACAGTTTACCCATACCGTCGTTAAATACCGAAATATAATAATCTATCGTGCGTCTTTGATTATCGTTGTTAATATAGTAAAGACGGCTGTCGCTTCTTTGATTAAACGTTGAAGTATATATATTATTACCAGAAAAACTCGTCGCTGTACCTGTTGCTATAACACCGGTGTTTATTACTGCATTTCCTGTCGCAGCAAGCTCATGATTGACATAGCTATAATTATTTCCCAAATAGAAATAGTTATTTACATAAAGGTTAGGCTGTTCTTCGAGGAAACTTTCCCAAATATCACCTGTTGGCGTTTTGAGAGTTACATATATATAAACATACTCATTATTGAGATACATTTTGAAGCTATCGCCCCATACTATATACTGCTGATTACTTGTTATGGTATCAGTTTTACTCGAACTGCTGTCGGATATATACCAGTCATCGCCGCCTGTTACAGCATACACCGTATCACTGCCTATCGTTAGTTTCTTCTTTGTAAGGTCATTTCCGTTTGCGTCCATATATTTTATATCAATTACGCTGTCCTTAGACCACTTGAAGCTTTCCGTTGTTCTCGGCAGTTTATCGTACATTGAGGATTTTTTCAATACACCGTAGTATTCATCGCTGTTCAAACGCATTGCCATTCTGTATGTAACATTATTGTTCTTTCCAACGTAAGAGAAATCCGTTATTGTATCATTCTCAGGCTTTTCTCCTTTTTCTGTAACTATTCTCTTGGTAAGATTATTAAGGTAAGGAGATGAAATAGTATGTCTTACATATGAATACCAACCGTTCACATAAATATAGTTATATAAATAATTGGAATTTGTAAGATAACTCATACTAATTTTGCTCATTTTTTCAACATAATCAGCGTATTCCATACCTGTCGGATATTTAAGTGTAACATACATATAAACAGGCTCATCATAAATAGTAAGCTTGAAATCATTTCCCCATACCATATATTGCTGATATGATGTACTTGACATTCCCGGTGCAATGGTAGAAATTTCATAACTGTCAGCACCTGTTATACCTGTATATTCTGTTCCGTTATATGTAATCTTATGCTTGGAATAATCTTCGCCATTCTTGTCGACAAAAGATACATTAGTAACATTTACACCTTTTTTCCATAAATAATCATTCGGAGTCACAGGAAGTCGGTCAAAAAACATAGTTCTATCAAGAGTTACAGGCGCAGTAATACTGTTAGTAGGTCCAACCATTATTCTATATGTAACTGCGGGTGTACCCTGTCCGATATACATAGTTGACTTCGTGCTGTCCTTATCGGGAGTTTCGCCTCTTGTTACTATATATTTATTAAAATCGATATTTCTTGTAGCACTGCCGCTTGTATATTCAATATAACCGTCAACAGAAAGTCTATTTTGCAACTGCGTACCTGTTGCAGCGGAAAATTTTGTATAGGTTTCTCCTGTCGGCATTGTAAATGTTACATAGATATAAACATTTTTATCGAAGAGATTTAATCGGAAATTATTTCCAAAAATCAAATACTGCTGTCGACTTGACGTAGGTGTGGACGTGTTGACATCCTTACTGTATGAAATATACCAATCATTAGGATTTTCAATACCCTTGTACTGAACACCACCTACATTAAATGTATGTTTTGTATAATCATTTCCGTCTTCGTCTATATACTGAACTTTTACATTCACATTCTTTGACCATTGCCAATCAGGCACGCTTACAGGCAGCTGATCATATATTACCGAAGTATGAGTATATTTAGATTCTATTTGATTATTCGGAAGTGTTCCAATAAATGTTATAGGGTGATCTGCAACACCGCTGCGTACAAAGTCCAAACGGTAAATATTTTCTCCGCCTTCTTTAAATGTTGCAGTTGATGATGTAGAATCATTAGCAGGCTTGCTTCCCTTATTAGTAATTACTTTCTTTGCACTCGTTTTCCATTGGAAAGTTGCACTTGTATGTCCTCCGTAAAGTCTGTGGTACTCATGGTCACCCATATATGCGTAAGTGTTTAGTGCATATTTTGTGTAATCGCTCACCCCTGCGTATGTAGGAGATACATAAGTCGGTACTGTAAGAGTTACCCAGTTTGTGTTGGTACCTGAAATATACCAGTAAATAAGCGTCTGCTTACCGGAAGATATATTTGATACTTCAACCTTTCCGGCTCTCATTCCTCCTACATAAACATCTTTGTATGTTCCTACTTTATTGAGAACATAATATTCCGTGCCGTTATATGTATACTTTGGAAGCCCGACAGTCCAACTCTTTCCCGTATTCTGTGCAACAGGCGCAAGCACAACCTGTGTTCCAAGTATATTGTTCACAATAGGAGTAACTTCCATTGAATTGGAATAATTATAAAATTGTGTACCTATATTGTGAACATTTCCAACTTGTGTTGTTATGGATCGAGTTAAATAAGATGTGTTTGTATAAGTACCGTTAATACCGTGATAAATATATGCCTCTCGATTTACATACTGATTATAATAATTATAACTAGTATTGTAATATGGAGATCTTACTCTTGTAATATAACCCGAGGTATTCACTGTTAAATCTTCTATTGTTGAAGTATAATCCTCTCCAAGTGCATATGCATAGTTAAAATCAATAGTGTAACTGTATGTAGAACCTCCCGAATGATAATCAAAGTTCTTATCACCGTATATCATCATAAAGGTGTTCTTTATTGTCGAACGAACATTATATGTAAGCGAAATGCCATCGTCTATCAGTAAGCTCTGGGGTCTGTACCAACGCAGACGATATCTTGTACTGCTTGTTACAACTAAGCCTGTCTTATCAATAATAAGCTTCATATCATCGCCCGATGTACAAGTGTACTCTTTTGGAGTATCGTCATTAATCTGAACCGACAATTTTGAGCCATTTCGCTTTATAGTAATAGTATTGCCGGTAGAATAATTTGCATGATCGTCAAGACTTGTAACAGCACCTGTATAGTTGTTCTTCTCCTGTGCGGTTGCGTTCATAGAGAGATAATACTCGCTGCCGTCAGTTTTATTATCCAAAACCTTTTCAAGATTACTGCCGCTTAGCGGTTTGCAGAGAGTAGCACCTGTAATATACAATGTAAGATATTCGCCGTAAGGATCTTCATAGAACATCTTTTCGAGGTTACCCTCTGTTATATAAAGCCATGACGGAAGATCATCTGCTATATAACGTAGTGAATTCTGAGGGGTATGACCCGATTTCTTACTTGCGGTTATTGTATATTCAAATGGACTTCCCATATATTTTGTGCCTGTATTAGGATTAACATGATTTTTTACAAGCTGTAAAAGACCCGGAGTAATGAGATAGTCCACTGAATTGCTTGCACTTGCAGTCTGATCATTAGAATAGGAATAATGAACTACTTGTGTGGCATCCTGCTTTACTGTTAGCGTTTTATTTTCCGTAACACTGTTAATAACAGAATCTGAAACCTTAATTACATCATTACCGAAATTAATGTAAGTGTAAATTGTAGGATATTCTGTCTTTGAATACGTTTGACTGTAACAAGTCCACATAACGGTTAATTTGCGTGAAGCCTTATCGTAAGTCAATCCGGACAAAGATGGAAGGAATGAACCATTACCGTTATACGATGTACTTCCGTAGCTTGTTGCAGTTGTTAGTTTAATAATATCCTTAACTTCTCCGTCGATATTTGCTCTAATATATGTAGTATAAGCATTAGGAGAATATGTCCAATATGTACCGTCCTCAATTACCTTTGTATATTTCTCTACCCATTCAAGTCCGTCCGGAAGAGTAAATACATCTGTATAATCGACAGACGTTGCATAGTCACACGCATAATTACCATTGTTAATACCCGTATAAGTAATATTTGTCAATGTAAAGAAATGGGAATTTTGAAGCGTATATATATTCTTATCATTTGTCAGACGCTTTAAATCGTTTGTAACTGCATCACTGTTATAGTCTTTCTGGATATTTGCAGAGATTGAGAATTTTTTCGGCACAGTTCGCCACTCTACAGCTTGATATTGACTTGGTATAATATCGGGTGACGTTTCTTCCTGCTCAGATGTACAAACCTCTCCCCAAATAAGCTCGTATCCGCCTGATGTTTTTGTATCAACAGTAGTTGTAAGCGACAGTTCCATAGTATCTCCGGGAAGAAGCACCGGAAATTCCATTCGATAGAAACACTGACCAAGATCTGTTACCGTTACATCATACTCATGTTTAAGAGCATTTGAAATAAGCTTATGATGACCCGGTCCGTAAGACATTGTTCCATTGTGATTTAAAAATTTAAAATATACATAATACTTATATCCTCTTGATCCCTGTGGAGATAAAGATATAGTAGTTTTAGCAGTCTGTCCTGTGTAGTATACATAATCTCCATTAGGCTGATCTATTGCTATTGGTCTGTAATTTTCGTTTTCATTTTCTGTCTTTATGGACATATACGGATATTCAAGATCTTCAACAGAGCCGTTCTCTATCATTTTATTAGTATGATCTGTTGTATTTTGTGTGATCTTGGTGTTTACAAAAGGCATTGCACCTACTTTTACATTAGAGGCAAATGTACCTATTATATCTTCATCAACATTTTTGGAGTTGATCGTCTGGAGCTTTCCGTATGTCTGATTGTCTGTTGTAACAGAAGGTACAGAGTAAGCAAAGGCGAAGTCGGAAATATTTGTAATATTTTTGGGTGCTCCGAAAACAACCTCTACTGCATCTCGTGTAAACGCAAAAGCATAGCTGTCAACACCAATGATCTTCTTTCCGCCTATTGTTGCAGGAACAGTTACCTTGTACATCTTAGGAGGACAATATGCGAGATACGCACCGCTATCTGTAATCCTATACAAAACACCGTTTGAATCCGACATATACTCCCCGGCTGTAAATTCGGGATACCTGTGGTGTGTAAGGCTAACATTTCCCTCAAGGGTAAATGTCGTATTAGGTTCGATAAAGAAATTTACTTCTTCATCATTCAAAAATTCGGATAAAAACGACGCTTTTATGCTTGTTACATCTGAAGAAATATATAACGAATCCAAATAGCCCCAGTTTGTGCCGCCGTTTCTCTTCTCAAGATCACTGCAAGCAGAATTAATTACTGCTGTTACACGGGTTGTGTTGGTTCTTGTTGAGTTATTGAGTGCATTTGAATTTACCGTTACATTTGCAGGTACTTTGGATATTACCTTTGTACCTCCCGTAAATGCGTTTGTACCTAATGTTGTAAGCTGACTGTCATTTCCTATTGTGACTTTATTCAGCTGATAAGTATTTGCAAATGCGGAGTTGTTTATTGTCTTTACAGTTTTGGGAAGCGTTAAACTCTTTAATCCTGTGCCATTGAAAGCACCTGTGCCTATCGTTGTTACAGAAGACGGGAATGTAAAATCTGTAAGTGACGAACAATTATTAAAGAGATAATCGGGAATAGCTGTAAATGTATCGGGGATTTTTGCCGATTTCAATGAAGTACAGCCTGAGAAAGCGTATGTACCTATCGATGTAACCGTATCGGGAACTTCAATTGATTTTAGGGAAGTACAATTTTGGAATGCATTGTTATTTATTGTCTTTAACTCACTGCCGCTTTCAAACTTTACTTCGCTTAGTTTTGTACAGTTATAAAAAACTTGTTGTCCTAATGTTGTAACGGACTTTGGTATAGTTATTGACTCCAAGGCTGTACAACTTTGGAATGCATTGCCGTTAATTGTAGTTAACTCGCTGCCGCTTTCAAACTTTACTTCACTTAATTTTGTACAGTTCTGGAACGCAGAACTTTCAATAGTAACTGTTTTTGCAGGGATTTTGATACTTGTTAATGATGTACAGTTATAAAAAGATTGATAACCTATCTTCGTCAATGCACTGTCATCTTGAAAATTGACACTCTGCAAAGATGTATAATAATTATAGAAAGCATACTGTCCTATACTTGTAACATCCTTGCCTATATTTACTGTTTTTATATTACTGCGATATGAATACCAGCCATAACTGCTGTAACTGTAATTATACATATCGCCTGTGCCGAATATGTCAAGTCTGCCTGTATTGCTAAAGTACTCCCAGTAAACCTGCGAACCGCAAGTGCCGTAGTTTGCAGTTGTTCCTGTCCACGCTGTACCGTCATCGTTGCTTCTTGTAAAATACCAAACACTATTTGTATAGTTGTTAAAAGAATAAGTGCTGCCCGCAGTAATATTTGTTGTTCCGGTATATGATGACGGTGTGTATATAGTATTGAGGATCATATCGCCGTTTGACAACAGGAACAACTCATATTCATTCCTATAACTATTTGATGTACTGTTATATGTACGTCCTATGTATCTTATTTTGAAAAATTTAATTCCGCTGTCAAGTGTACCGGACTGAGTTTGTATAGATGTGGCTACACCCGATGAGTTATAGTGAATATTAACAGTACCCGCTGTACCGAATTTTATATAGGATTTTCCACCTATTGTAATTGTATCAATATCTTCTCCGTTAAACTTGAATTCAAAATCATCGGGAAGATCAACATCAAATTCCTCAGAGGTGGTTGATGAAATTGTTCCTACATCTGACATATCGGAATTTCTGTTCCAGTATGCGTCCAAGTCATATGCTGTTACATCAAACGAAGCTCCGCTTGTCTGAAGCTCTAAATTTTTCTGTTTAGGAGATTTTTCAGCTGCGTTTGTATCTGTTTCTTCACTGATATTTTCATCAGTAGATTTACCGATATTTTCATCGGCATCTGTATCCTCTTTCTGAGTAGAATCAGTATCTGTATCAGAAATTTCCGTATCGGATAAAGCGATTTCCGAACTTGTGTCAATTTCGCTTGTAGTATCGACAGCACTGTCACTGGCAGTATCGCTGTCTTCTGCCTTGCTTTCGTTATCTGTTTCTTTGACATAACACTCACTGTTGTGTGTATGCTCGGTTAGTCCACATTTCAGACTTTCCTCACCTGTGTTCTTATCATAAGAATAACACGCTTCGGTATGAGTGTGCTCAGTAAGCCCGCAATACACTCTTTCTTTTTCAAGTGTAGACGCAGGTATGCTTACTGCCGATGATGTTGTAAATACAACTGCAAGAATTATCGCAAAAACCGATATATACCAAGGTCTGCGTATTTCTGTATTTTTCCTTGCAGTCTTTAGCTTACTGTTTTTGTCCATATTAAATCCTCCTTTTTATTTTGTCTTTCCGACTGAACCAAACGGTAATAATCGAAAAACTACTTTTCCTAATATATGTTCATCGGCAATGCATCCGATATCCCGATTTCGTGAATCCAAAGAAATACCTCTGTTATCACCAAGTACAAAGTATCTTCCGTCGGGAATTTGTAAAGGGAACGTCAAATCACAATCTCCTTTTTCTTTGTTCATTACATAAGTTTCGCTAAGACGTTCACCATTTACAAACACATTACCGTCATTGTCCATATCTACCCAATCGCCGGGGCACGCAATACATCTTTTTACAAGTATCTTATTATTATAGTAAAATGCTAATATATCGCCCGTTTTAAAATCAGAACCTCTTGCCGTAATAACCATATCGTCATTGTTGAGTGTCGGGGACATTGATGAGCCGTATATTCTTAGTACCGGCATTACCGAAAAGAATACAACAACTACTAATACAATAAGAACCGATATTGATAACAATAATTTTGTCCATAAGGCAAAGGTATTGTTTTTTCGACGTTCACGAGATAACTCTTTTTCAAGATCTATGATACGTGGAAGCGACAGATTTTCTTTTTTTCTTACTTTTTCCATTTTTATTAATCCTCTGAAACCGTACTTTTGTCGTTATCATTTAAACCGCTGCTTTCTTTATATAAATCTACCGCTCTCTGTGCCGCCTCAAATATACCGCTTATTTTAAGTGCTGCCTCTGCTATTGAACCCGATGTTTCTATGGCAATTTTTCTTTCATCAAGCTTTTTTTGGGCTTCATTAAGTTCTTTTTTTAAACGTTCGTTTTCTTTCATCTGATATATTAATAATTCCAACAAATCAGCTCTTGTAAGCTTATTTAATGCCTCGCAGTTATCTTTATTTTCTGTTGTTTTCCTGCTTTTCACACTATCGCCCCAATTTATCGCAAAAATAAAATTATAAATTGTTCATATACTTTGAATTGTATCGTACAATTAATCTTATTATAATATATCTATCTTGATTTGTAAATATATTTTAAAAAATTGTAAGAAATTTTTCTTAAATAATTGTTTTCAATACTATATTAAAAAAATGTACCCTATAGATTATATAAAAAATATAGAGTACATATTAATTTTATTCTATTTTAGTATGTGGCATTTATCAAGCTCTATCCAAAATGTGCTGCCCTTTCCCTCCTCGCTTTCTGCGAAACATTTACCATTATGCATATTTACAGTCTGCTTTACTATTGCTAATCCAAGTCCCGAAACACCTTTACCTTTTCGTTGACGAGATGTATAATATCTGTCCCAGATATGCTCTATCTCTTGTTTGGGTATTCCCATTCCGTAATCAACCACCTCTATCCGTGCATTATCGTCACACGAATAAAGCCTTACTGTTACTTTTCTGCTTTCATCTGTATGTCTGAATGCATTGTCGATAAGATTATAAACAGCACGTTCAAGACGGCTGCTGTTTCCCATAACAAATATACCCTTTTCTATCTCTCGTTCAATCGTTTCGTCTTTATGCTTATACAAATTTTCAAAGCTATCGCACACCTTATTTATCAATACACTGAGATCTATCTTTTCAAAGTCTTCTGTACGTTCGCCAACCTTTAACTCCGAATATTCAAGTATCTCATTTACAAGTCCTGTAAGTCGGTCTGTTTCTCTCACTATTACTGCAATATCGGCACTGCACTGTTCCTCATCGTCCCATGACGTATCTCTTATAATCTCGGCATACCCCTTTATCATAGTTAAAGGAGTTCTCAAGTCATGGGATACATTTGCAAGCAGCTCCATTTGAAAATTTCTTGATTCTATCAGCTTTTCAGATGTTGTGTCAAGTTTATCGCTCAAATCGTCAAGCTCTGTACAGAAACCCTTTTTAAACTCCTTTGGGTAATCGGGGTCACCAAGTTTTTTAGCTTTTAAAGACAACTGTGAAACCGGCTTATCAAAACTCTTTGCTATAAACCAAGACAGTATAAATCCCGCTATCAAAGACAAAAGCGTTACCCACATAAGCTGAACTCTTATAATAGATACCGCCGAACCTACGGCGTCAAGAGTTGTACTAACATATAGAACTGCGTTTTCTTCTGTACCATAGTAATCAATGTATGTACCGTAGACATATATCATATCTGTACTGTATTCGATAGGAGTACCGCCGTTTTCATTAAGATTAACAAGAAACTCACCGTATCCCTCGGGAAGATTTCGATAATTTCCGATGTGTTTATTCTTTGTCATAATCTTGTCGGGTTCATCTGTATTTTTCATATCATCAATATGATTTTTCTGATGTGCCCCCTTATATTCATCGGAGCAGTATATTACATTTCCGTTAGTATCAGTTACAAATACCAGAATAGAGTTATCAAGCGTAACCGTATCAATAACATCTGTTACGTTCTCACCGCTGCTGTTCTCTTCTATGATCCGAGCTGCCCTCTTCGTGTTCTTTATCAGCATATCATTATAAAAACTCTGTAAAAATACTGTTTGCAAAAGCCAAAGTACAGAAAATATAATTGCCGCAAATAACATAAAATATATCCATAGCTTTGTTTTAAACGATTTAGGCTTTGTCGTCAAATTTATATCCCACCCCTCTTATCGTATGAATGTTATCACGGTATTTGCCGATTTTATTTCTTAGCAGCTTTATCTGCCAATCTACCGTTCTGTCATCTCCAAAATAATCATATCCCCACACCGCATTCAGTATCTTATCCCTTGATAATACTATACCCTTATTTTCTAAAAGATAGACAAGTATCCCGTACTCCTTTGTGGTAAGTTCGGTTTTCTCGCCGTCAACATAAACATTGTGACCTAAAGTATCTACTTCTATGCCTACCGCTTTAATGCGGTTGCCGTCTGTCGGTTTTGCAGAACCGTGCCTGCTTATGATCACCTTTACTCTTGCCATAAGCTCCTTTGGAGAAAACGGTTTTGTCACATAGTCGTCTATTCCCACCTCAAATCCAAAAAGCTTATCGTACTCCGTGCCCCTCGCCGACAGCATCAAAACGGGAATATCCTTAAACTCTCGTATTTTTTTACAAGCAGTAAAACCGTCCATATCAGGCATCATAACGTCCATAATTATTATATCAAAATCTTTACTGCGGCATACTTCAACTGCTTTACTGCCGTCATCTACGCTTGTTACATCATATCCTTCACGCTCGGCATATCTCTTTATCAGCTGTATAATATCAGGCTCGTCATCTGCTATCAGTATTCTGTACATATATTCACTCTCCCGAAAATCTCATATGTTTTCAAGATTATTATACACCAAAATTATACCTCTGCATAGTAGCGATATTTAATTTTATATGTAAATACTGATTGCTTTTTGAATATTTCCTTTATACATTTGAGAATATGTTGTTCATAAAGACCAGTTCACAGACTGTACCGCTGCACAATCTGTGAACTTTAAATTTTTAAAAAGCTCTGTTTCCTTTGCCGCCAAAGCCGTTATTATTTTCCATGCCTCCTCTGCCGCCCATCATTGACTGAGGTATGGAGTCTACCTGAGAACCGTTTATTATAATCGTACCGCCGTTATATTCTGCCGTACCGTCACAGTCAAACGAGGACATCTGTGCAGTAATGTCGATCGTACCGCCGTTTACTATAATGTTGCCGTTTGAGTCTATAGCATCTGTATCTCCCTGTCCCATTATTATCGTAATATCACCGCCGCTTATTTCAACAGTCGGAGTTGAATAAGATTTGCTTTTCTGCGCACCGTTAATTCCGTCATCTGAGGCACTGATGTTTATAGTACCGTCATTTATCTGTACATATGTTGCTTCTATGCCCTCTGCTGCTGTAAGTTCCATTGTGCCGCCGTCTATCTGAACTGCCGTTGTACCCTGAATAGCGTCACTTGCCGCAGTTATCGTAAAGCTGCCTCCTGCAATATAAATATACCCTTTAGTATCATCTTCATCATTTTCGCTGTGAAGTCCGTCCTTTGATGTGCTGATATTAAATGTACCGTCACATATTCTAATCGAGTCATTTGCTTCTATCGCATCTTCTGTACTTGTAATGTTGTATGTTCCGCCTGTTATCTTTAAATCGTCCTTGCCTGAAATACCATTAGCTGTTGACGATATATTCAGTGTTCCTACTCCGTTTAATACAATATCGTCCTTGGAATAAATCACTGCGTCTGTATTCGTGTCGCCGTCGGCAGTAAACGTACCTGTAACCGTTAATGTATTAGTGCTGTTTGTAGTTGTAACAAAGCACTTGTCTGCCGATACAACATAAATAGCGGGTGTGCTGTCATTCGTAATATTTACTCCGTCAAGCACAAGCTGAACCTTTGCTTCTTTGTCCGCATTAACCTTGATCGTACAGTTCTTTGCTGTTCCGCTTATAACATAAACTCCCTCGTCGGTTATTTCAATTGTTTTTCCGTCGGCTACTGTTATCGTTTTTGCTTCCGATGTATCTGCTGTCTGAGTGAGATCCCTTGTACTGAACATATCCGATGTATCAAGTATGCCCGATGTGTTCAGAGTTATCTCGGTTACTGTCGTTTCGCTTTCTGTCGTCGAACTTCCGCTGCTTTGCGATACGGCAGAACTATCGGCTGTCTTGGAATTTGTCGAGCTGCTGTCTGCATTCTTGGAGTTTGAAGAACTGCTTGTTGTTGACTTTGAGCTTGCAGAACTACTTTCCGATGTATTGGAGGTTTCCTTTGAAGTTTCTTCATTTTCAGAAACCGCACTTTCGGAAACGCTCTCCGAAGTAGGCGTACTATCAGTTGAAACAGAAACAGCTGTGTAAGATGTTTCCTCTATTCCGCTTGTGCTTGCTGCCGAACAGCCTGTAAGTAATGCACCCACCAGAATAGCCGCTGCCAATACGTTGATCTTATATCTTTTCATAAATCATTACCTCATTTCTTATTGGATTGTCTATATTATATCTCGCCTTTTGGGAATAAATCAGGAATGTATTAGGAATTTATGTGGAATTTAAAATTCTTTATATACAACAAGTGTGCAAGCTTCTAATAAACTCGCACACTTGTCTTAATTTTATTTAGGAATTATATTATCCCTTTTCAGGACTGCTTTTTCCTGTAAAGAGCTGTTGCCACCAATCCCGAAACTAACATTATTAATACATTCAGGCTTATCCAAGAAGTATCGCCTGTCGCAACTTTACCTTGATCGGCGGTATTTGCGTTATTCTGAGAATTAACTGTATTATTATTTGCACTGACCTTTGAAGAATTGGAATTAGAGTTAGAAGAATTAGAATTGCTCGAATTACCATTGCTGTCGGAGTCTGTATCTGAATCCTTTTTAACATTATTCGATTTCTCTTTTGTATTACCGTCCGTATCACTATCTGTTTCGGTATCTGTAACACTGTCGCTGTCTGTTGAAGTATCGTTTATTTTTTCTGTTTCCGTTTCTGTTTCGCTCTCTGTTTCTGTATCTGTTGCCGTTTCCGTTTCGCTCTCTGTTTCTGTATCTGTTGCCGTTTCTGTTTCGCTCTCTGTTTCTGTATCTGTTGCCGTTTCCGTTTCACTCTCTGTTTCTGTATCTGTTGCCGTTTCTGTTTCGCTCTCTGTTTCTGTATCTGTTGCCGTTTCTGTTTCGCTCTCTGTTTCTGTATCTGTTGCCGTTTCCGTTTCGCTCTCTGTTTCTGTGTCTGTTGCCGTTTCTGTTTCACTCTCTGTTTCTGTGTCTGTTGCCGTTTCTGTTTCGCTCTCTGTTTCTGTATCTGTTGCTGTTTCTGTTTCGCTCTCTGTTTCTGTATCTGTTGCTGTTTCTGTTTCGCTTTCTGTATCTGTTGCTGTTTCTGTTTCGCTTTCTGTTTCGGTTTCTGTCTCCGTTTCTGTTTCGGTTACTGTTTCGGTTTCCGTTTCTGAATCGGTTACTGTTTCGGTTTCTGTCTCCGTTTCTGTTTCTGTATCACTCTCGGTTTCTGTATCATCTTTCAGGTTAACAATATCAACCTTATGCTGTTCACTGATAGTTATATCGAAAACCGTAATCGTCATAAAGACGCCGTTTTCAAGCTTCAGTTGTTTTTCTGCCGTAATTGCAACAGTATATACTTCATCGGATAGTTTATAACCGTCGGGAGCTTTGAGTTCTTTAAGATAAAGGGACGCTGTTTTGCCGTTATCGGGAAGATAATTCATAATATCTTTGTCGGAAGTGGAAATCACAAACGATCCACCCGTATACTCTTTGATTTTTTCTGCACACTCTTCATCTGCAAACAGTCCGAATATTGCATTGCTCAGAGTTTCTTTCTCCGCATTGACCTTTACAACTGTAACTTCATCGTCCTGTATTCGTGAGCCTGTTTTCTTAGAGTTGCAGACTGTTATTTCATTTTTTCCGTCACACTCTATACTGTATGCCGTAGTGTAAACAAATTTGTTATCTGTTAGCTCTTCGTTTACATCAGCCGATATTGTAATTTCGTATGCTGCGTCTTCACTGATATAGACGTCGGGGATTTTTGTTTCTTTAAGATACAGCTTTGTTGTACCGCCGTTTTCGGGAAGTAACTCTTTCAGCTTCTTATCAGATGTAGAAATCTTAAATTCGGGCGTATCGAACGTTTCTACAGCCTTGTTACACTCCTCGTCACTATACAATGTAAATTCCGCGCCGCTAAGCAGCTCGTTGTCGTCATCAACCTTTTTGACAGTTAAGGAAGTATCTGTCTGCTTGTATTCTGTTATTTTTTCGTCCTCGACTGTAACTGATTTACTGTTGTTAATATCAAGCGAATAAGTAATTGTTGTTACAAATTCATTTTCTACAAGCACCTTATCCGAACGATCTATCGAAATATTCATTGTATAAACCGATATGTCAAGATCGTAACCGCCTGGGGCTTTAGTTTCTTTAACATAAAGTTTTAGAGAATTGTTACTGTCGGAATTGTCTGCTATATACGCTGCTATCTCGCTATCCTCTGTATTGATCTTTAGTAAGCCGTTTTCGCTTGTTGTGTATTCTGCCAATTGTTCTGTACATAAAGCGTCTGTATATACTGTAAACTGTGCGTCTTTAAGAGTATTTTCAGAATTGTTCTTTTCGGCTTTTATTATCGAAACACTGTCATGTATTATGTCGGTTCTCTCTATCTTTGTATTTGGTATCGTGACAGCCGAAGCATCGCCGACAGTCATACTATAAGTTATTCTGCCCTTATAAATGCCGTTCTCAAAGACATTATCCGACTGGGCAGTTACCTTTATCTCGATTACATTCTCCGATAGCTTATACCCTTTCGGCGCTTTTGTTTCTTTCAAATAGAATGACGCCTGCTTTACTGTGGGGGTGAGAATATCTTCAAAACAGTCATCGCCTGTACTAATTGTAAATTCAGGCTGATCGTATGTTTCGATCATATCTGTACAGTCTTTATCTGAATAAAGCGTAAATTCTGCGCCACTCAGTAAATTATCCTCGTCATCTGTTTTTGTAATAGTTACCGAAGAATGTACAGATGTTTTCTCATACTCTACCTTATTTTTAAATGTTAAAGCGGAGATCGGAGAAGTATGATAGCAGTTAAGCTCGTCATCGCCTGTGTCCTCTACATACACGATTATATTTGCCTTGTAATCATCGTAAGTAATGTTCAAGTCTGATGTTGGGTCTACCTGATTTTCAACCTCAGATACAAAATAATTGTGGAAACCTATGTCGCTGCCGTCATAAGAAATATTAAATGTAATATTTCCGTCATCATCGTTCTGAGCGGTTTGTCGGAGATAGTCCACCGTATAAGGCTCGGCAAGAGGATTGCCGTTACTGTCACGAGTTATAAGAACGGTTTCGTAAAGGTTGAATGTAAACTTCATACCTTCAAGCTCCAATTCTTCACCATTTTGACTTACAAGCTGTTTTTTGAGGTTCAGCGTAATATTACCGTTCTTAGGTTTATCTCGGAAAACAAGAACAGTTTCATAATATTCTCCGTCCTCTGTCAAAGTAAAGCTCTTTTCTTCCTCATCTATAAAGTAACCTGTCGGGGCTTTAGTTTCCTTAACATAATACGTTTCGGAGTCTTCGTTTATCTTTAATTCTCTTTGACCTGTCATTGCCATACCGTTTTCGTCCGTTACAAGTGTTGTAACCTCTACGTCATCGGAATTATAAACAGTAAACTCTGCTCCTATCAGGGGATCGCCGTTTTCGGAGATTTTTCTAACTCTAACGCCGCCGCCTTTTTGATTGGGGTTCGGCGTATCGTAAAACTCCATTACTACATCGTCGCCCTCGCCGTTTAACTTGCCGACATTTACTATTTTCTCGTTTTCAGAAATTGTAAACGTATAGAAATCATCGGAAATATCATAGCCGTTTGGAGCTTGTATTTCACGAACCTTGTAATCTCCTGCAGGAAGTCCGTTTTCCTTATCCATTACAAAGATACCTGCTACACCATAGTAATTTGTAGTAAACTCGGCTACCTTTTTCTCGTTGTCGTTCATATCATAAACGGCAAATTTTGCACCTTTCAAAGCGTATTTTCTCTCATCGTCCTTATGCTGTGAAAATCCTTTATATACCTGAACTCCTCCGTAAAGATCGTCCTTATTCTCTATTCCGGGAACTGCAAGCAAACTCTGCCTGTTGTTGTCCTGAGCTTTGTATATATAGAGATCAAGATCGTCACCGTCGGGAATATCGGAATATTTCATTGACAACAGCGCATTATATGCCTCCAATGCCTTTCCGGTAAACTTCTCGGAACCGATTTTATTATCATATCTGTCTGTAAAGTCCCAGATAGCCTCCTGTGTGATATTCAGATAATCGTCATCGGACACTCCGTACTTCTCTTGAATACCTGCTCCGTCATTAGGATAACCGAAATAAATCAGGGTCAAGAGCGCCTGTCGCATAGAGCTGCCAAGCGGCTGACTGCCATGTACGCTGCCTTGACTTTCCGTACAAAGGAAGCTTGCGGCATTTTCTTCATCATCAGTCATAAGAGTTTTTGTAAGCAATGAACCTACTCCGTTGCGGTGAAGATTGATACAATAGCCTTTAAAAGGGTAATTTGTCTGCAGCTCGTTGCCGTTCATATCTCCGAGAGTTCCGTTTGAAGTATATGTTGCATCTCTTAATGTTGTGTCAAGGAGATTGAGCTGTTTGTAAGTGCCTGCCATATGAGTATTATCAGGCTTAGAAGTAAGCTCCTCGGCGGAGAAAATCTCGTCTGTTTCTACCTTTCTCCAGTAAGTTCCCTCTGGCATAGCAGATGTTACATTTCTGAAATTCATTACATCTCCGAAAATCAAGGTTTCCAGATATATATCTCCTGCCAAGAATCCATCAAGATAATAAGGGCTGGGATTTTTTAACTGAACCTTTGTAAGATCAAGAGTTGTCAAACCGGTACAATGTGCGAACATATAGCCAAAGAAACCGCTATTGCTGCCGTCAAAAGCCTCTCCGAGATTTAATGAAGTAAGACTAGAGCAGCCTTCAAATAAGCCGTAAAGCCAAAGACAATTGCTTACGTCGAATTTATCTCCTAAATCTAATGTTTCCAGACTCGAACAGCCCGCAAACATAAACGTTACGCCTCGAAAATATTGAATATTCGAATAAACCTTTTCAGTACTGAAATCATCACCAAGGTCAAGAGTTTTCATTGAAAGACAGTTTATAAACATAGAAAACATATCTTCGACATTATACGTTTTAAAACCCGAAAGATCCAGAGCCTTTAATTTGTAACAATTTTCAAACATATTTGCCATATCGGTACACTCGGAGGTTTCAAAGTTACCAAAATCCACCTCTGTCAAATTAGTGCATTTTGAAAACATATTTCTGCACGATGTTCCCGAGTGAATAGTATCAGTGAATACGGCTTTCTTTATACTGCTTACATAATCTGCCCACGGACAAGCGTCTGCAAGTGTTCCCTCATCTGAACTTGCAGGACTTACTGTAAGCAAACCGTCTGCGTCAATTACCCATGTGCAAGTGCCCGATGTTCCCGAAGCAATATTGTCTGCCGCATAAAAATTACCGCTGCCCGACTGTACTTCCGAATTAATTCTTACTTTTTCGCCCTTAAAAATCAAACCGTTGTTCACATTGTTATCTATCGCAGAAACACCGTAGAGTGAAATAAAGCCTGTAAGCTTTGCCGCTGCCTGAGATGTGCTTTCCGCTTTAACATAATAGTCAACCGTTGAACCGTAATTTGATGAATTTGTTTTATTTCCGTTCTCGTCACACGCACCTGCAACTATTATATTCTCTATACTGCCCGGAACACTGTATACAGCGTCTGTATTATTGTTGCCGGCAGCACCTACTACAATAATTCCTTTTCCTAACGCATCATTGACTGCCTTTTCTATTAAATAACTGCCCTCGGAAGATAGTGCGGATACCGATAAATTTATTATTGATACATCATCTCTCGAAACAGCATATTCTATTGCTTTGTATATATCTGCCGCAGACCCATTCCCCGATGCATCTAACGCTTTGACAGAAATAACCTGTGCGTTTGGATTTTGCTTTAAAATATTTGAGAGCATACGGTCGCCGTGTCCATTGTCGTCATCGGGCGAATTTCCTATTACAGAAATCCTCTCCAATACATTTGAATTTTCACTTACTCCCGTATCAATAAGAGCAATCACACCGTTATTTGTAAATTCACTGCTAAGTCTATCAGTAGTTTTATCGACATCAACATTTGTACCACTGTTTTCTCCCGATGAGGACACAGTAAAGCAGATGTTTTCCTCAACATAATCGGTTTTAAGAATATTTTCCGAATATGCATCTCTTGCGGCATTTGCATCTGAATACTCTGCAAGATATATACTGTCATCTAACTGTACTATATCAGCGTTTTCTTCTGCCGCTATACCGTTATCGCAAAACATTATCAATCCGTTTGATGAGATTTCCTCCGGATCTGTAAAGTGTCTGAAACGGTTATACACCTTTATTTCGCCGCTGTCCGATACCTCTGTCATAACAGAATCATCTTTTTCGGAATTGATCAGAAAAGTATCGCTGCTGTCACTCGGTGATGCGTAGTATTTTTGCATTTCCGAATAAGATACCGACGGAAACAATGACAAAACAAAAAGTATAGATAGTATTATGCATATCGTTTTGCCGTAAAGCTTTTTGTGATCCATATTTATCCTCCTTATAGTAAATAGAAATGATATTATCTGTATATTAGAATATTTATGTTTTTTAGCATTATTATATACTATTATATAATAAACTCAATATTCTATACAGATAATTTGTGTATTTTTACCTTATTAATATTATACATTAAAGTCGCATTTTTGTCAACATTTTAATATTTTTTTCCTGAAAATCAGCATATATTATTACTAAATACTTTCTTTTGCTTTAAACAAAAAAATAAAGCCGTATCACTCTTTTCACAAGATAATACGGCTTTATATTTTGTAAAATCTTACTTTGTAAGTTCAGACCAACATTCTTTAATTCTTCTCATAGCTTCCTTTGTTTCTTCATATCCTGCGAATGACGTAAATCTCATACAGCCCTTGCCGCACTCTCCAAAACCCTCGCCCGGAGTTGCCACAACATTGGCTTTTTCAAGCAGTATATCAAAGAAATCCCAGCTGTTCATCTCGTTCGGACAGCTTATCCATACATACGGGGAGTTTTTGCCGCCTGTATATTTTATACCGAGATCGTCCATAGTCTGCATTATTACAGCTGCATTTCGTCTGTAATACTCGATGTTTTCTCTTGTCTGTCGCTGACCCTCGGGTGAGAACACAGCTTCGGCCGCCCTCTGAACAGGGTACGATACACCGTTGAATTTTGTCGATTGGCGTCTGTACCAAAGCTTTCCTATATTATGTCCGTTACGTTCAAGCTCCTTTGGAATAACTGTATAGCCGCAGCGTACGCCTGTAAATCCCGCTGTTTTTGAAAGAGAGCAAAACTCTATCGCACACTCTCTCGCACCCTCTATTGCAAAGATACTTCTGGGGCTGTCGTCTGTTATGAAAGCCTCATAAGCTGCATCGTAGAGGATAACTGCGTCATTTTCAAGAGCGTAGCTTACCCACTGAGCAAGCTGTTCCTTTGAATAAGCCGCACCTGTCGGATTATTCGGAGAACACAGATAAATTATATCTGCGTGTACGTTCCTGTCGGGCATCGCACAAAATCCGTTTTCCTTTGATGAGGGGGCGTATATGATCTTTCTGCCTGCCATAATGTTTGTGTCAACATACACAGGATAAACGGGATCGGCAACCAGTACCGTGTTATCTGCTGAGAAAATATCGCCTATATTTCCGCAGTCGCTTTTTGCGCCGTCGTTTACAAATACCTCGTCGGACGACACCTGTACTCCAAAAGAGGAATAGTAACCGCTGATAGCATTTCTTAAAAACTCATATCCCTCATAACTCGGGTAACCTTTGAAAGTTTCTTTTTTACCCATTTCGTCCGCTGCTTTTTTCATAGCTTCTACTACGATCGGCGCAAGCGGCAGAGTAACATCTCCTATACCCATTCTTATTATATCAGCATCGGGATTTGCTGCTGCGTACTTTTCTGTCTTTTCTGCAACCTTAGCGAACAGATAGCTTGGCACAAGATTATCAAAATTACTGTTTATCTTCATTATTATTCCTCCGCTTCGCCGCTGAATACAAATTCCGCGCCGCCTGTCATCAATACCTTTTCACCTGTATATGTGATTTCAAGCGTACCGCCCTTCAGATGTACGTTTACAGGTGAACCCTGCTTTGCATATCCGTTTACACACGCAGCCGTAACCGCTGCGCACGCTCCCGTACCGCAGGCAAGTGTTTCTCCGCTGCCACGCTCCCATACACGCATTATAAGGTCATTTTCTCCCGATACATTTATAAACTCTATATTCGCCCTGTCGGGGAACAGAGTGTGGTTTTCAAGAGGACGTCCGATTTTCTCAAGCTCCAGATCTGAAACATCTGTATCGGTAAAAATCACACAATGGGGATTGCCCATATCTACAAATGTATAAGTATATTTACCGTACTCTGTTTCAATCGGCTGAGAAACCGCGCCGACTTTCGGAGTACCCATATCGACAGTTACACTCTCAGCCCTGCCGCCGTTTGCCTTTATCATAAGACGCTTTATTCCCGATTTTGTTTCAAGAGTAATGTCTGTCTTATCCGTTAGTCCTCTCTCATAAACATACTTTGCGATACATCTTGAAGCGTTGCCGCACATAGCGCCCTCGCTTCCGTCTGCGTTAAACATTCTCATTCTGAAATCCGCTTTATCAGACGGCATAATCAAAACTATACCGTCCGAACCTATACCGAAATGACGATCGGAAAGCTTTATTGAAAGCGACTGAGGATCTTTCGGCGCATTTTGTCTTACGCAGTCAAAATATATGTAATCATTGCCAAGTCCCTGCATCTTCGTAAATTGCAGCATTTCTCTCGCCTCCGCTTTATATCATATTTGTATAACCCATAAGGAATTCGTCTATCTCTCGTGCTGCTGCTCTTCCCTCTGAGATCGCCCACACAACAAGGCTCTGTCCTCTGTGCATATCGCCTGCCGAAAACACCTTATCAACATTTGTTGCAAAATGTCCCTGTGACGTCGCTATTGTGTTTCTCTGTGTAGTTTTTACTCCGAAAGCGTTTGTAACATAGTCGCACGCTCCCAAAAATCCTGCCGCAATAAGTACCATATCTGCGCTTACAGTACGCTCGCTGCCCTCGACTTCTTTCATAACATTTCTGCCCGTTGCCTCATCTTTTTGGAAAGACAAGCTTACAAGCTCGGCTGCGCATACGTTGCCCTCATTATCACCGATAAGTCTTTTTATCGTTGTCTGATACACTCTCGGGTCACTTCCGAACACTGCGGCTGCTTCCTCCTGACCGTAATCAGTTTTGCAGACCCTCGGCCACTGCGGCCACGCATTTTCAGGTGTTCTGCTGTCGGGCAGCTTAGGCATCATTTCAAGCTGAGTTACTGATTTACAGCCGTGACGCATACAAGTTCCTACACAGTCATTACCCGTATCTCCGCCGCCTACAACAATTACATTCTTATCCTTAGCGCTGATAAAGCAGCCTTTTTCGTATTCTTCGTTAAGAAGCGCTTTTGTTGTGGATTTAAGAAAATCTACCGCAAAATGTACGCCTTTGAGGTCTGCGCCCTCTATGTTAAGCGATCTCGGCTTAGACGCTCCGCAGCACAGTACGACAGCGTCATACTCGTTTACGATTTGTTCGGCAGAAATATTTGCTCCTATATCACAGCCTGTGCGGAACTCTACTCCCTCCTGCTCCATAAGGCGAATGCGTCTTAACACTATACTCTTATCAAGCTTCATATTCGGTATTCCGTACATAAGAAGTCCGCCCGGGCGATCTTCCCTCTCGAAAACAGTGACATTATGTCCTCTCTTATTGAGCATTTCTGCGCAGGCAAGACCCGACGGACCCGAACCGATAACCGCAACACGTTTGTCTGTTCTTACTTTTGGGGGCATTGGCTCTACATAACCCTGCGAAAAGCCATATTCTATTATAGCAAGCTCGTTGTCGTGAACCGTTACAGGGTCGCCGTTCATTCCGCAGGTACAGGCTGCCTCGCAAAGCGCGGGACAAACTCTTCCCGTAAATTCGGGAAAACAGTTCGTTTTGAGCAAACGGCGAAGCGCATGTTCAAAATGTCCGTTATATAGCTCGTCGTTCCATTCCGGTATTAAATTATGGAGCGGACAGCCCGAAACCATACCGTTAAGTCGCATTGCGGACTGGCAGAACGGTACGCCGCAGTTCATACAGCGAGCCGCCTGTTTTGTACGTTCCTCCATATTGAGAGGAGCGTGAAACTCGTTATAGTTCTTGATCCTTTCGTGAGGAGATACTGTTGTATTGTTCTCCCTTGTATATTCAAGAAATCCTGTTGGCTTTCCCATTATTATTTACCCCCTTGTACAGTGTTGAACGCTTCCATTACAGACTGATCGTGATCAAATCCCTTTTCTTCATAGCTTGCGATCAGTGAAAGCATCTTACTGTAATCGTTCGGAATTATCTTTTTGAAGCTCGGAAGATATGTGTCAAATCCCGAAAGTATCTTCTGAGCAAGCTCAGAGGCTGTTGCGTCATAATGCTTTTCAATCATCGTTCTGAGTTCTTCAACATCGTGCTTTTCAGATACGTCACTCATAGTTACAAGCTCTTTATTAAGCTTTAAATAGAGATCGTGCTTTTCATCAAGCACATAAGCTATACCTCCGCTCATACCTGCGGCAAAGTTGCGTCCTACGTTGCCGAGAATAACAACTCTTCCTCCTGTCATATACTCGCAGCCGTGATCGCCTACGCCCTCGCACACAGCGTATGCGCCGGAATTTCTTACACAGAAACGCTCGCCTGCAATTCCGTTGATGTAAGCTTCTCCGCTTGTTGCTCCGTAAAGCGCCACGTTACCTATAAGAATGTTTTCTTCTGCTTTGAATGTACTGTTCTTCGGCGGATATACTATCAGCTTGCCGCCAGACAGTCCCTTGCCGAAATAATCGTTTGAGTCGCCCTCAAGCCTTAATGTCAATCCCTTTGGTATAAACGCTCCGAACGACTGACCGCCGCCGCCCGTACACTGTACTGTGTAGAAATCATCGTCAAGAGTATCTCCGAATGTTTCTGTGAGCACAGAACCGAAGATCGTTCCCAAAGCACGGTCTGTACTTGTTACATCAACCTTGACTGTTTTTTTCGTATGATTTTTTATTGCCTTTGCAAACTCCGGAAGAAGTGTGCTTTCATCTATCGTCTTTTCAAGTTCAAAATCAAAGACGTCATTGGGATCAAAACTCTTTTTCTCGCTGAGCGCAAACTCTCCCGACAGTATAGACGACAGATCAACCATCTCCGCACGGTGTGTTACCTGAGTTTCCTTAACTCTGAGCAGATCTGTTCTTCCGACAAGCTCGCTTACTGTTCTAACTCCAAGCTTTGCCATGATCTCACGCAGTTCCTGCGCAATGAAACGCATAAAGTTTGCTACATACTCGGGCTTTCCGCAGAAACGCTTTCTGAGTTCGGGGTTCTGAGTTGCTATACCAACAGGACAGGTGTCAAGATTGCACACACGCATCATTACACAGCCCATAGTTACAAGCGGCGCTGTTGCAAAGCCGAATTCCTCCGCTCCGAGCATTGCTGCAACCGCTACGTCCTTACCGCTCATCAGCTTACCGTCTGTTTCAATTATTACCCTTGAACGAAGTCCATTCTTAATCAAGGTCTGGTGAGTTTCCGCAAGACCCAACTCCCACGGCAAGCCTGCGTTATGTATAGAGCTTGCGGGCGCTGCGCCTGTTCCTCCGTCATAACCCGAAATCAAAACGACCTGCGCTCCTGCTTTTGCTACACCTGCGGCGATCGTTCCAACACCTGCCTCACTTACAAGCTTTACGGAAATTCTCGCTTTCCTGTTAGCGTTTTTAAGATCGTATATAAGCTGAGCAAGATCCTCGATAGAATAAATATCATGGTGCGGCGGAGGTGAAATAAGCGATACTCCCGGAGTTGAATATCTGTTTTTAGCTATCCACGGATAGACCTTTCTTCCCGGAAGATGTCCGCCCTCGCCGGGTTTAGCGCCCTGAGCCATTTTGATCTGTATCTCTTTTGCGCTGAGCAGGTATTCGCTTGTTACACCAAAACGTCCCGAAGCTACCTGCTTTATTGCGCTGTTTCTGTCTGTACCCAATCGCTCGGGCATCTCGCCACCCTCTCCCGAGTTTGACTTTCCTCCAAGCATATTCATAGCTTTTGCCAGACACTCGTGAGCCTCCTGCGAAATAGAGCCGTAACTCATAGCTCCTGTCTTAAATCTCTTTACAATAGCCTCAACAGGTTCAACTTCTTCTATCGGGATAGACTTGCTTTCATCATAAACAAGCTCCATAAGTCCTCTTAAAGTATGAGGTACATTCTCGCTGTCAACCATTGCTGTATATTCTTTGAAACGCTCGTAATTTCCTGTTTGCGCCGCATCACGAAGCGCTATTATTGTTTCGGGTGCGTACATATGATCCTCTTTGTCGTGACCCGAACGCAGCTTATGAGTTCCTACGCTGTCGGTTGCAGTATCAACGCCAAGTCCCAGAGGATCAAAAGCGTGATCGTGTCGCCACTCAACGCCCTCGCCGATCTCTTTAAGACCGATACCGCCCACACGGCTTACCGTATTTGTGAAATATTTGTCAATTACATCCTGTCTGATACCAACCGCCTCAAAGATCTGTGACGACTGATAGGAGTGGATCGTTGATATACCCATTTTAGAAGCAATTTTTACTATTCCGTGAAGAACTGCGTTATTGTAGTCCTTTATAGCTGTATGGTAGTCCTTATCAAGCAATCCTTTATCGATAAGCTCCGAAATACACTCCTGCGCAAGATAAGGGTTAACTGCTCTTGCGCCGTATCCCAAAAGCGCTGCAAAATGGTGTACCTCACACGGTTCTGCGCTCTCCAATATAATAGATATAGCTGTACGCTTTTTTGTCCTTACAAGATACTGTTCCATAGCGGATACCGCAAGCAGTGACGGGATAGCTACATGGTTCTCATCTACGCCTCTGGGAGTGTTCTTATAATATAAGAGCGATACGGTTGCGGCTTTAAAGCCTTTATGGTCAATAGCCTTTATCTTCATAAGATCTACGCTTGTAAGTATTGGATTGTGGATCTCAAGCATAGTGCAGTTATCGGCTTTTTCTTCAAGGAGATTACCGTCCGATCCTACATAAACGGTTGTATCTGTAACTATACTCTCTCTTATCGCGTCCATAGGAGGATTTGTAACCTGCGCAAAAATCTGCTTGAAATAAGAGAACAGTGGCTGGTGCTTTTCGGATAAAACAGCAAGAGGTATATCTGTACCCATAGCGGCTGTTGCCTCGATACCGTTTTTAGCCATTGGGAGTATCGAATCACGAATCTGCTCATAGTTATATCCGAATGCCTTGTATAATCTGTCACGCTGCTGCTGAGTATGGTTTTCTACCTTGTGGTTCGGTATCGGCAGCTCGGACAGCTTTACAAGATTACTGTCAAGCCACTCTCCGTAAGGCGCAGCAGACGCATATCTCATTTTGCACTCCTCGTCCGAAATAATACGCTTTTCCTGAAGATCGACAAGCAGCATTTTACCTGGCTGCAAGCGGCTTTTACTGATAATACGCTCATTCTCTATCGGCAGAACTCCTACCTCGGACGATAAAATAAGCATATCGTCATTCGTTACATAATATCGTGAGGGTCTAAGACCGTTTCTGTCAAGCACTGCTCCGACAGTGTCGCCGTCTGTAAAAAGTATAGCGGCAGGACCGTCCCAAGGCTCCATCATCGTTGAATAGTAGTGATAAAAATCACGCTTTTCACGAGAAATTGTCTTGTCATTCGTATAAGGCTCGGGTATCGTTACCATTACGGCTTTAGGAAGATCAATGCCGTTCATCATCAGAAATTCAAGCGTGTTGTCAAGCATTGCAGAGTCGGAGCCTGTTGCGCTGATCACGGGAAGTACCCTGTCTATGCGGTTCTGCATTACAGTGCTTGTCATAGTTTCCTCACGGGCAAGCATTCTGTCGGCATTTCCTCTGATAGTGTTTATTTCGCCGTTGTGGAGAATTACACGGTTCGGGTGCGCTCTCTCCCACGACGGGTTAGTATTAGTTGAAAATCTCGAATGTACCAACGCCAATGCGCTCTTATAGTCCTCACTCTGAAGATCCTTGTAAAAGCGTCTGAGCTGATCTACAAGGAACATTCCTTTATACACGATCGTTCTGGACGAAAACGAACAGACATAAGTATTGTCGTTTGACTGCTCAAACTCTCTGCGAATTACATACAGCACTCTGTCAAAGTCAATACCCTTGTTTACGTTATCGGGCTTTTTTACAAAACACTGCATTATCCTCGGCATACATTCAAGCGCTCTTTTACCGATAGCTGTACTGTCAACGGGAACTTCTCTCCACCCCAACAGCTCAGCGCCCTCTTTGGAACTGATTATCTCCAGCATTTTCTTTGCCTGGCTGCATTGAAGCTCGCTTTGTGGGAAGAAAAACATTCCTACTCCGTACTCACGCTCTTCGGGAAGTGTAATTCCAACCTCAGCGGCAGCAGTTTTAAAGAAATCGTGCGATACCTGTACAAGAATACCTACACCGTCGCCTGTTTCTCCTGTTGCGTCCTTTCCTGCTCTGTGCTGGAGCTTTTCTACAATAGAAAGCGCATCGCTTACCACACCGTGACTCTGCTCTCCCTTTATGCTTACAACTGCGCCTATACCGCAGGCGTCGTGTTCAAACTCTTCTCTGTATAGTGTATTATTCATTATGATCTACCTCTCTTTTCAATGCGGCATTTATCAAACCTTTAAACAACGGGTGCGCCTTATTCGGGCGGCTCTTAAACTCGGGGTGAAACTGAACGCCAACGTAAAAATCATTTTCTTCTACCTCGACTGTTTCAACAATAACACTGTCGGGAGATGTTCCGCTGATAACAAGTCCGCTCTCTTTCAGCGTCTGTCTGTAATCGTTGTTAAACTCATAACGGTGGCGGTGACGTTCGCTTATGTTTAGTGTTCCGTAACACTCGGACATTCTTGTATTTTCCGATACAATACACGGATATGCTCCCAAACGCATTGTACCGCCTTTATTGACCGTGCCGTTCTGTTCGGGCATAAGGTCAATAACCTTGTTTTGTGAATTCGGAGCAAATTCGCCTGAGTTTGCGTCTTTTATATTGCATACATTTCTTGCATATTCTATTACGACTATCTGCATACCAAGACATATACCAAGCAAAGGCACATTGTTCTCCCTTGCGTATCTCGCCGTACTTATCATTCCGGGAATACCTCTTTCCCCGAAACCGCCGGGAACGATGATCGCATCGCAGCCGCTTAATAATTCAACTGAATTTTCGTCTGTTACCGTTTCGCTGTCTATCCACTTTATATCGGTATACACTTTGTACGCATAACCTGCGTGATGTATAGCCTCGATCACAGATAGATATGCGTCGTGAAGCTGAACGTATTTTCCGACTATGCCAACAGTGACGTGTTTATTTCTGTTTCTGATGTTTTCAAGAAGCGCAGTCCATTCGGAAAAATCAGGCTCTTTTGTTTTCAGTTCAAGCTTTTTACATACGGCATCTGAAAGGTGTGATTTTTCAAGCATTATCGGCGCTTCATACAGTACGGGAACATTCATATTCTGAATTACGCAATCCTCGGTAACATTGCAGAACAGCGAAATTTTCTTGAAAATATTTTCTTCAAGAGGTTCGTCGCATCGAAGAACTATAATATCGGGTTTTATTCCCATTCCCTGAAGTTCCTTTACCGAGTGCTGAACAGGTTTTGTTTTATGTTCGTCTGAGCATTTCAGATACGGTACTAAAGCTACATGAATATAGCAAACATTTTCCTGTCCTACTTCAAGACCTACCTGACGTATAGCCTCAATAAACGGCTGGCTCTCGATATCTCCCGTAGTACCGCCGATCTCTGTAATTACCACATCGGCGCCGCTCATTTTTCCTACATTATATATAAAGTGTTTTATCTCATTTGTAACGTGAGGAATTACCTGTACTGTATCTCCCAGAAACTCCCCTCTGCGTTCTTTGTTGAGAATATTCCAGTATACCTTGCCGGTAGTAAGGTTAGAATATTTATTAAGATCCTCGTCAATAAAACGCTCGTAATGTCCCAGATCAAGATCTGTTTCAGCGCCGTCATCAGTTACAAAAACTTCGCCGTGCTGATAAGGACTCATTGTACCCGGGTCAACATTAATGTACGGATCAAGCTTCTGAGCGGCTATCTTCAAACCCCTTGATTTTAAAAGCCTGCCCAGTGACGCCGCAGTAATACCTTTTCCAAGTCCGGACACTACGCCGCCTGTCACAAAAATATACTTAGTCATATTATTTACCTCTTTGGTTTTATAAATTACATGAGCTATCTATTTTTAAGCTCCTCTATTATTAATTTTACTGCGTCGCTCTTTTTCAAGCCCTTATCCATAGCTGTTTTCTCAATATAGCGATGCGCGTCATTCTCTGTCATTCCCATTTCTGTAATGAGTAAACTCTTCGCTTCCGTAACAAGCTTCAATTCTCTGAGTTTAAGTTTTAGATCGGAATTGTCTTTTCTAAGCTGCCGCATTTTAGATACAGATGAAGCAAGTATCATCAGCGTCTGCTGCAATATCGACTTTTGCAGCATTTTTGAAAGAGTGATCACACCGTTGGGTTCAAGCTTATATGCAGTACGCTCAACAAGTTCGGGTTTTACTATCACCGCCACTGCATACTCAAAAGACAGATCCTCTGCAAGCTTTGTTCCAAATTCGTCGGACAGCGGTGTGTCGATTATTATAATATCTATCGGTGTTCTGCGCAGGGTTCTTCTTGCCTCTGCTGCATTGAACGACACAATTACAGGATAAAACTTGTATTGCGGCAGTAATGATTTTACGAAATCTATTACCTTTGCGTTTGCGGATACTATCATCACACCGCAGCTTTTTTCCTGCACAAAATCACCTCTTTTATAATTTGTAAACTTGTATTTTTCTCTCTTTACAAACTCTACCTTAAAAATCCCATAGGAATACTGTTTCTTATAAATTCGCTGTTTCTTGCAATTTCTGCCGCCTGCTCATACGACTGCGGCAAACGCGGCAGCTTGCTTGTAACTTCCGTTCCCACTGTATACAAATTATGATCAACTGCCTCGGGCGGTACGAGTTTGTTTTCGATACCGTCAAGCGCAGCGGCGATCAGCAGCGTAAACGCCACATACGGGTTAATAGTGGGATCGGGCGATCTCAGCTCCATTCGGCGGTACTCGCCTTTTGCCGCAGGGATACGAATAAGCTGAGAGCGGTTTTCATGTGACCATGTTATATATTTCGGAGCTTTGTCTTTACCAAGCCTTCTATAAGATTCCTCGCACGGATTTAAAAACGCTGTCATCTCGCAAACGTGTTTTAAAAGTCCTGCAAGCACATCTGAAAAATGATCTTTTCCGTCGGCTGATTTTACCGATATATTAATATGCAAACCGTTGCCGCTTTTATTACTGAGGGGTCGTGGAGAAAAATCAGCGCAAAGACCGTTAATATCCGACACAGACTCTACAACCGTCTTAAAAATAAGTGCGTTGTCTGCTGAAGAAAGAGCGTCGCTGTATTTGAAGTCGATCTCGTTTTGTCCGGGTCCCATTTCATGGTGAGAGCTTTCGGGATAAATATCCATATCAAGCAGCGTAAAGCAAATGTCACGGCGGATATCCTCACCTCTGTCCTCGGGCGCTATATCCATATATCCGGCATTATCATAGGGAATTTTTGTCGCAATGCCGTTTTCGTCACGCTTGAAAAGATAAAACTCAAACTCTGCTCCAAAGTTAAAAGTAAACCCCTTGGCTTTTGCCCTCTCTACCGTATCTTGCAGCAGCTTTCGGCTGTCAAGTTCAAACGGCGTTCCGTCCGGCTTGATTATATTGCAGAACATTCTTGCTACTCTGCCGTTATCGGGTCTCCACGGAAGTATCTGTATTGTCTGAGGTATAGGTTTCAAAAACAGATCGGAGCTTTGCTCATTGCCAAATCCATAAATACTTGACGCATCAAAAGCTATTCCGTACTCAAATGCTCGCTTTAGTTCCGAGGTCATAATCGAAATATTTTTCTGAACTCCTGCAATATCGACGAATGCAAGCTTAATAAACTTTATGTCATTTTCCTCGACAAACTGCACAACGTCATTATAAGAATAATACATAATAAAATCTCCTCACATAATGTCGGTTTTTATTTTTGCATAATCATTAAAAGCTGTTATCAAACAAAAAAAGACGTCCACTGCAAAAGGGAAATCTCTCCCCTCTGCAATGAACGCCGTTGCTCATCTCTTTACAAAAATATTGTACTAAAAATTGTTGCATTTGTCAATAACACAATTAATGAATTATAGACAACAATGAATAATATTTTTGTTTTTTTAGACGGTTATTTGCAGGATTTGATTTTAAATTATGCATTTATAGAGCTTTTTATTTCTTATTCCGTAAAATTCACACCAAAATTTACATTAAAGCTATATCAATATTGCTCCTCGTCCTGTAAAGCGTCCACACCCTCTTCGCCTGTGCGTACCTTTACTACATTTTCTACATCATAAACAAATATCTTTCCGTCACCCGTATGACCTGTGTACATTACACTCTTTGCAGCGTCTATTACTGTCTTTACAGGTATCTTGCTAACTACTATCTCAACCTGTACTCTCGGGTGAAGTGTGATCTCCTGAACAGCGCCTCTGTAATATGACGGCTGTCCCTTCTGAACACCGCAGCCAAGTACGTTTGTTACTGTCATACCTGTTATTCCTATATCAAGCATAGCCTGCTTGAGCGACTCGAAACATTCCTGACGTACAAATATCTCTATCTTTGTAAGCTTTACATCGGACGCTGTAACTGTCTTTGGAGTTCTCAAAACAACCGGCACAGCATCGTCTATATCTACCTTTTTCTCTGTCTTTACATCTGCATTGCCATTCTTTGTAGGCGCGGACATAGTTGCAAATATCGGCTGAAAATCTGCATACGCACTGACAAGTCCATGCTCGGGGAGATCAAGTCCCTGAAGCTCTTCCTCTCTTGTTACACGAAGTCCTACTGTTTTCTTAATTACAAGGAATGTTAATGTGATCGTAATTCCGCCCCAGAGTATAACTGCTATTGCGCCAAGACACTGGATACCTATAAAATATCCTCTTGTCATATTATTTTCTGCAAGCCACTCGTTTGACGCAAACACACCTGTTAAAAGTGTGCCGAGCAAACCGTTCATAAAGTGTACGCCTACTGCGCCTACGGGATCATCAACTTTGAGAACCTTGTCAACAAACTCAATTCCGAATACAACAGCAAATGCCGAGATCAAACCTATAACTGCGGAAGCCCATACATTTACACAGTCGCAGCTTGCAGTGATCGCAACAAGTCCTGCAAGAGATCCGTTGAGAGTCATTGATACATCAGGCTTTTTGTAGCGTATCCATGTGATGATCATTGTAGCGAGAGTTGCAACGGCAGCCGCTAAATTTGTGTTGACAAAAACCTTTGAAGCAAGCTCGGCACCGCCGTTTGTCATAGAAACTGTCGAACCGCCGTTAAATCCAAACCAGCAGAACCAAAGAATAAATACGCCGAGAGCGCCCAGAGGAATATTGTGTCCGGGAATAGCCTTAGGCTTGCCGTCCTTACCGTACTTTCCGATACGAGCTCCAAGCATTGCAGCACCGATCAAAGCGCAAAGTCCTCCAAGCATATGTACTGCTGTCGAACCTGCAAAATCGTGAAATCCAAGCTGTGAAAGCCAGCCGCCGCCCCAGATCCAGTGACCCGAAACAGGATATATTACAAGGCTTATTACTGCCGAATAAATACAATATGAAGAAAACTTTGTTCTCTCTGCCATAGCTCCCGAAACGATCGTTGCGGCAGTTGCACAGAATACAGTCTGGAAAATGAAGTACGCATAAAAGCTTACTCCCTCGGGTAAGATCGCACTGTAATCGCCTCTTGTGAAAAGATCAATTCCTCCGAAAACAGCCGACTGTGTTCCGAACATAATACCGAAACCTACCAGCCAGTAAAGCGGTGTGCCGATTGAAAAATCCATAAGGTTTTTCATAATAATGTTACCGCTGTTCTTTGAACGTGTAAAACCTGCTTCTACTGCCGCAAAGCCTGCCTGCATAAAAAATACAAGAGCTGCTCCGATCAGCGTCCACATGGTATTGACATCAGAGAACAATTCCATTACGTTTGTGTTTGTCATAATAACCACTTCTTTTCTTATTTTTTAATATATATGAACATACTGCCGTTATTAGTCGGCGTATGGAATTTCCTCAAAAAAAGATACGGCAACGGGGCTGAGAGCTTAGACTTTAACCACAAGCTCCCGACAACCCCATTGCCGCCGGTATTAATCGTACAAAAAAAGAAACAGCTATGACAAACCCATAAGTTCGACGTCATTGCCGCTTCTCTATGTATGTATTATATTCTTTTTTTCCCGAATTGTCAAGCTGTTATCCGTCTTTTACTTCAAATGTCGTAAAAATGACGTATTTTATTCACGAACCACTACTTAATAAACAAATAATAAACTTTTGCTCAAACCGAAGGCAGACTTCTGCTCTTTTCTGGACAACCTTGTCACTCCGCCTTGTTTACAGGCGGGATATTGTGTACGTCGATCTGCGTAAACGGAATTTCAATATTATTCTTGTCAAAGGATTTCTTGATATTCTCCTGCATATAGAAGTAAACATTCCAGTAATCTTTGGTTTTGCACCATATTCTTACGATAATTTCTATACTGCTGTCCTCGTGCTTTCCTACTACAATATACGGCTCAGGTTCTTTTAAAATAGTTTTGTTTCTGTTTATAACTTCCATTATCACACTGCGTACCTTGTCAATATCTGTGTTATATGATACATTGTAGCTCAAAAATACGCCTCTCTTATCCTGCGAGGTGTAATTAACAAGGTTGCTTGCCGATATACCCGAATTAGGTATTATTATCTCTTTGTTATCTATCGTCAAAAGATGTGTGCTTGCAATATCTATCCTCGTTACCGTACCCTGCAAGCCGTTAGTTTCCAGATAATCTCCTACAGTAAACGGCTTTGCGATAAGTATCGTTATTCCGCTGGCTACATTTTTAAGGCTGTCCTGAAGCGCAAGTCCTATTGCTACCGTTGCCGCTCCCACTGCTGTTACAAGCGACGCTACGTTAAACCCAAGCGTACCCAATGCCGCTACTATTACCAAAACCTTTATTGAAATCTTCACAAAGGAATTTGCAAAGGATATTACGATTTCTCCTATTTTTGCGCCCTTCATCGCCTTTGATACTATCTTCGCTACTATTCCCGAAAGCCACATTCCAACAACCAGAATTATTATTGCTCCAAGTAAATTCGGAAGAAAATCTTTCAGCCAATCCAGCATATTATCTATGAATTTCTCTAAAGTCGTATTCATAAAACCGTACTCACCTTACTTGTTTATAATATGGTAAACAATGTTGTTTGCAAATACAATATCCGTAGTATTTTCATCTGAATACTTTGCAAATGTACCCGTTACCTCGCTTCCGTCCCACTCGTATATAACGCCTAATCCGCACGCTGTACCGTCTGAAAATACGCCTGTGTATCCGTGGTCAAAGTACAGTATCGTTCCTTTTCCCTCGGGCTTGCCGTTAATCAGCATTCCGGAATATGCGCCGCCGTTATACTCTTGCTCGACAACATAGCTGTTGCCGTCTATGTAAAGATTATACGGAGTACCTTTCATATTCTCGCTTACAGTAAGCGGTTCAAGCTCCATAAGCCTTACTTTCATATTCTTAAACGGCTCATTATCCTTAAAGATACCCTCAAAGCGTTTTTCTCCGTACTCGGTAAACTGACAGCCCATACCCTCATGTCTGCCGTTCTTTATATGACCCTCATACTTCAATGTCATACCGTCATGAGAATACTCTCTCTTATATTTGCACTGTCCGTTAGTATACAGACACTCTCCTATAATAATTCCGTCAAGCACCTCGTTTACTCTGCCGTTTAGTACGCCTTGTCTGAAACTGCCTACATACCTCGGCTCGCCAAGCTCATACAATACGCCCTCACCCTCGTAAAGGTTGTCTTTCCACATTCCGCAATAAATGAGTTCGCCGTTCTCGTCATAGCTCCTGCCGAAACCGCAGCGCATATTGTCATCAAATTCGCCCGAGAATATACATCTTCCGTTCCTGAACTCTGTTCCGTTTCCCTTGCGTATTCCGTAGACCCATTCGCCGTCATAGACCTTTTCGCCGTTTTCGTAGCCTACTCCTCTTCCGTTAAATCTGCCTTTGTCCCATTCGCCCTGATAAATAAGCTCGCCGTCTTTATTGTAGCCTAAAAGAACTCCGACAGGATCTCCGTTCGAGAATGTTCCTTGACACCACGATCCGTTTTTCAAATTGTACAGCTTTCCCTCGCCGTTATAACGGTTATTTAGCCACTGACCCTCGTACAGAACTTTACCTTTTTTGGTTGTAACTACCGCATAACCCTGTACTCTGCCGCCGACAAATTCTCCTACTATCTTATAGCCGTTCTGAAGGTTCAGCATACCCTCGCCGTCGTACTTTCCGTTTTTCCACTCGCCCGAATATACTACAAGTCCCTGCTTATCATACTGTGTACCAACGCCGTTTCTTGTACCTTTCTTCCAGCTGCCGTTATACACGAGGTTGCCCATTGAGTCAAAAACTGTGCCTTTCTCGGACAACACGTCATTTTCCCAGCGTGATACAAATACTCCTCCGTCCTTTGGATTATAGAGCATACCTACGCCTTCTCGTCTGCCGTTAGCCCAGCGGCCCGCAAATGAAAGCTCGCCGTTATTGTCAAACTTTGCTCCCATACCGATCGGGTTATCGTTTTCCCAGCCGCCTACATACATAGTGCGGTCTTTATGGTTGAATGATATACCTACTCCGTGTTTATGGTTGTTTTTCCAGTCGCCTACATAACAAACCTTGCCGTTTCTGTAATAATACACGCCAAAGCCGTTCCTACGGGGAAGCCCGTGCAGTAGTATGTATTGTTGTCATTTTGTCGGGTAGGTGAGATTCGTACACCCGCAGGTCCGTCTGTCAGCACTGTTGAAGGAATACCCAGACGAGGAATTGCCTGCGTGTTGCCAGCAGCCCCAGGAACCTGATGTGAGTGTCCGCCCAGCATACCGTTAGCTTGGTTTGGAGCCGCCTGCCGGTTCGAGCCGACCACCAGAGTTGCCTTCTCTTCGAGCGTCATAGCTTTCAGTACTTCATCAATATTGTTAGCCTTCAGAGAAACTTGAGCAGATAAGTTCATTGCGGTCATAAACAGCAATACAGGAAGAATGATTAGTCGTTTCATGATATAAAAAAGTAAAAAGGTATTTGATTAAACATGGTTTGTAGAAAAAAAGCACTCAGGGATTAACCTCATGAGTGCTTCGTATTTGTTGCTAGAGTCTGTTATGACTTACGAGAAACGTAGCTACCGTCACGCGTGTCAACTTCGATTAAGTCACCCTCGTTGATGAAGAGAGGCACACGAATCTCTACACCCGTTTCTAGCGTAGCTGGCTTCGTGGCGTTGGTAGCTGTATCGCCCTTCAATCCAGGTTCAGTGTAAGTCACCTTCAGCACAATTTTAACAGGAGCTTCAGCCGTCAAGATAGCACCCGTCTGGTCGTCGATTGAAGCCATCACCATTGTTTCGCCTTCCTTTAGGAAGTCGCCACCAGTGATCAGATCCTTGTTGATGTTAATCTGCTCGTAAGTCTCAGTGTTCATGAACACCATGTCCTCACCCTCCTTATAAAGGTACTGGAACTGTTGGTGCGAAACCGTCACATCGTCCAACTTAGCCGAAACAATCCATGTACGTTCCAATACACGTCCATCCTCCACGTTGCGGAGTTTGGTAATCATCACTGTGTTACCCTTACCAGGTTTCTTGTGAAGGAAGTCAATCACTACCCAAATTTTGCCGTCATCGAGGCGGAGGCAAACGCCTTTCTTGATATCACCTGCTAAAATAGCCATAATTCAAAAATTCAGTTTTACTAATTTACGATTTATTTTAATAATTCACTGTTCACTACATTTGCGAGCATGTTGCCCTAAATCGAGTACAAAATTAGGACTTTTTCATAAAATAGCAAAAAAAGTAAGCAAAAAACCGCTAATTTTTTGGTCGATTTATTTAAAATCACTAATTTTGCACGCTGTTTGTGCAATGAAACAAACGAAATACAAAAAAACGGCAGATACAATAATAAAAAATTAAAAAGATAAAGCAATGAAAAGAACATTCCAACCACACAATCGTAAGAGAATCAACAAGCACGGTTTCCGTCAGCGTATGACTACTAAGAACGGTCGTCGTGTATTGTCAATGCGTCGTAAGAAAGGACGTAAGTCTCTTACCGTATCATGCGAATTCCACGGTAAGAAGTAATACCGAATCGCTGAAACCACAGAGGATGAGCCAAAAGCCCATCCTTTTTTTGTTTTAGGTTTGACCTATCGTTCTTCCGTGAGCCATTAACCCTGAACCGTTCTTCTGTTTCTTATAAAGGAAATCCGAAATCTCTCCTTTTTCTCTTTCACATTCCTACTGTTCTACAGCTAGTGCAAGTTTGTGCTGATATGGGAGGATTTCAGCTCGAAAACCAAATATGAGCTATATTCTTTTAGCAAGCCGTTAGCCAACCAAAAATCAAATTGCTGAAGGGGAAGGCGCATTCTGTCAGGTAATTTATGCACAGGCAGCATCATGATGCCATAATGTCTCCGAAGCTGGAATTTGTTTCCAATCATTTCAACT
>CACWKD010000015.1:48472-56761 GCA_902761345.1 uncultured Ruminococcus sp.
CATCTCCAATCCCCCATGCCATGAAGCTTGACGATGATTCAAAAATCGACGGCGTTTCTTCGAGGGGATGTCGAAAATCAATCGACCATTTGGCTTCAGAATTCGATGCGCTTCATCCATTATTTGGCTGACGACCGATTCGTTCAGATGCATAAAAAGATGGAATGCATACACGCAGTCGAACATTCCATCTGGATATCCCGTATTCGTAGCCGAAGCACACCTGAACTCCACCTGATGATGACGCTCCATTGCCAGTTTCATCATCTCGCTGCTGGCATCAAGTGCATGAGTTGCATAGTTTGTCAGTCGACCTGTACCACACGCTATCTCCAGTCTCAAAGAGTCTTGATGAACGTCTATCAGCCGATCCAGCACCTTTCGCTCTTGCCCATCGATAAACATCCCGTAACTATTGCCGAACCGACTTTCGTCGTACTGGCTCGCTATGCTATCATAATAATCAACGACTTCGTTCTCTGCCATAAATCATGCTTACCTTTATTTATTGTTTTTGGATGTATTCGTAGACAGCGAGGACGTCTTGCGTGTCTACGATTCCGTCGTGGTTGACGTCACAGGCTCCATCTGTGGATCCATTCTGCATGGCTTGGTAGATGGTGAGTACGTCTTGTGTGTCGACGGTTCCGTCGTGGTTGACGTCGGCTGCGATAAATGGTTGCAGTGGTGTTGAGAGGCATATCCATCCGAATCGGTCAGCGCTTGCGAGGTCGTTCTTAAATGAGGTGGCAGAGGTGTCGACATTGCGTATGATGCGGGTTCCATAGATGAGCAGCTTGCCTTCGGGGTTGAGGGTTGTGTAGTCGATGGTTCGACGCAGGACTGTGGCGGTTGGGTAGTTGAAGGTTTGGAGTGCTCCGAAGATGAGTGGGGCTTCGAGTGCAAGCGAGTCAGCTCCTTCTGAGATGGTTCCGTCTGGGTTGTTCTGCAGAAAGAGGACGCGTCGCTGGTTTTTGCTGCCATAGATAGGGTCGACAGAATGTCCGGCACTTAGAAGTACCTGATTGTCGATTGTGGCTTGTCCAGGTGTACATGCCATATAGTTGACGGTTTGACTGAGTGTGATGCGCTTGTTCATTCCTCCTTCATAGAGCACGATGGCCTTGAAGCCTGCGCGGGTGACTTCCCAGATACGCAGGTTGACAGTGTTGGTCTTGATGGATGGACGGGTTTCTGCAATCACAACAGGGCATACTCCTTCAGGGAATGGTTGCTGGAAGGTGACTTGGATGGTATCGCCTGATACTTTGGTGCTTCCCACCTCGATGTCCATCGTTCCGTAGTGGTAGTTGCCTGGTATCATCGCCATGAATGGGATGGACTCTTTGGTGCCGAGTGTCTGAGTGCCTGAATAAGCCCAAGGAATCATCTTATATGTGAAGGACTTAGAAGTGGCTTTGTCGATGATACTCACGGGGTTGGTAGTGCTGTTTTTGTTCGTAGCGATTCCCATAAAGACGGCAGGTGTGGCGCTCATCGTGGTGGTGAAATTGATGGTGAGTGCATCAAGATTTGTCACGTCGAGCTGTCCGTACTGGATGAGTTCGTTGCCGCTAGACGAACTGACGGAGATGGGTTCTGATGTGGAGTATTTGGGAGTCCTCGAGCCGATAGGGTAGATAGCAATGCGATAGTAATTGGCTCCTGGTGCAGGATTGGGGTCTGTGAAGGTGTAGCTGGCACCTGCTTTGGCAGCCATATCTTTGAGGGCTACATTTCCTATCCACGCATATTTCGTTGTTCCTGGTCGCATGCATTCAACTGTGACGGAGTCGAGCATATCACCGTTGGGGTCGTTCCACTTCAAGGTGCAGTTGCCAGCTGTACTGTTGTAGGTAGCTGTGAGGTTGGTGGGGCGGAGATAGACTACATTAGGCACTTTCTGTATGGAGGCATTGTAGCCGAGTCCGTCGTTCATGCTGGCATAGTACTTTCCAAGGATGGAGAGTTGTCCGTTGAGGTATATTTTCGATGCGTCTGCTTCGGAGTTCCAGTATGCATATCGCTCGACATACTTGCTGGCATTCAGGATGTCGAGGATGGGTTTGGTTCCATCGTAGCATTTCTGCTGATTGGCGGTAGAGAATGAGTTCTTGCCGTCGGGTGCTTGGGCGAAGATGCCTCCGCTACTCCAGTTGCCGGCATTCCAACTGGCTCCCCATACCCATTCGGAAATCCAGATGGGACGTCCGCCATAGCGGTTGTAGTAGCTGCTGAAGTCATTGAAGCTTGGAGCTCCCCAATAGCAATGGAGGTCTAGCAGGTCGCATCGCCATCCGCGTGCATCGATAGAATCGATGAAGGCTTGCAGGTGGCTCCAGCTACCATCGTGTGAACTCTCGGAACAAAGTCGCATGCCTGTTCGCATGAGGTTTTGCCAGTTGTCGAGTACCACATCTACACTTTGAGGGTGGTCGTCGGCGCTGTTGCCTGGTTCGTTATTGGTCTTCATGTGGCATGAACCGGTGACGCTTCCACAGGTAGCCGGAGAAGGCCAGTCTTCGTAGATGTGATTTGGTACCCATTCTACGTCAGGCAGGTTGCTTTCGTTGCCTTGTGCCCAATCATAGCACCATGAAGAATTGACTGCTGCGTTGGCATTGTAGTCTCCATTGCTTGCCAATCCGGCTTTATGAGCATTGAACCACTTGAACAGGCGATAGGATGACACACGTCCGCTCATGTTGGCAGGGAGGTCGATTTCGAGGTCTTCCTGATCTGCAATGAAACAGCGGCTATAGCCCCATCCGCTACGTCCCAAAGCGAAAGTGACCATATAGCCACGTTTCAGTTTGAAAGAACGGATGTTGTTGTTCAGGGTAGAAGTCGAAAGGTCTTTCATAAATCCACCGCTACTGCCCTCAGAATAGTCGTTTGAGGAATCTCCCTGAAACTGCTTCTGTGAATAACAGGTGAGGGGCTTGTAGTTTTTTCCGTATGGGAAGATGATGGCGCCACGATTGTACATCCTTACCTGACAGTTGGTGCCGTTCACGGCTTTCTCACCATTGATGTAGATAAAGTTCATCCACGACTTGATGACCGCACTGGGTTTGATGCGTGAGATGATGACGACTGCATGTTCTATGTTCTCGATATTTACACTTCCAGCTGAGGTGAAAGGGGTGGCATCCGTAATGATGAAATCGACATCTTCGGTGATGGATACTGCTGAAGTGACTTGAGTGACCGTCTGTTTTTTGTTAGCGGCCAACATACTTCCTGCTATAAATAGTGTGAATAGAATTGTAGTTAGTAATCTCATATTTCTTATGTTGATTGTTGAATAATTTGATGTTAATGACAACTTGTTTTGATTGTAAGTGCAAAAATAATGATAAATTCTTTGATGACAAATTTTTTCTTGTCTTTTAGTTACGATTTGTTGTTCTGAAGTCTTCATTTTATGTTTTTTGACCTAAAAATGCTGTAAACCGCATAGAATTTCAAGATTTTTGCTTAACTTTGCAACCTAATTAGGTATTTAACAAAATGGAAATAACTGCGCAACAGATTGCGGCATATATTAACGGAACGGTTGAAGGTGATGCGAATGCTGTCATCAACAACTTCGCAAAGATAGAAGAAGGAGTGCCTGGAGCCATATCGTTTCTTGCCAATCCTCAATACGAACACTTTTTATACGAAACACGTTCATCAGTAGTGCTAGTCAATGAAGATTTCAAGCCAGCACAGCCTGTTAGTGCCACACTAATCAGGGTGAAGAACGCTTACGAGGCAGTCAGCAAACTGTTACAACTTTACGAATCGATGAAACCGAAACGTACAGGCATCAGCTCGTTGGCGTTTATTGCTGAGACAGCAAAGGTGGGCAAAGACGTTTACATTGCTCCATTTGTCGCTATAGGCGATGGTGCCGAGGTGGGCGACGGAGCAGAGTTGCATCCGCATGCCACGATTGGACCTCGTGCCAAAGTGGGCAAGAACACCATCATGTATAGTAATTCTGTTGTGTATCACGATTGTGTGGTAGGCGATCGCTGCATACTTCATGCAGGATGTGTGATAGGTGCAGACGGGTTTGGATTTGCTCCGACAGCGCAGGGATATGAGAAGATACCGCAGATAGGCATCGTCACCATCGAGGATGATGTGGAAATAGGTGCCAACACTTGTATTGACCGCTCGACGATGGGTAGCACGATTGTGCACAAAGGTGTGAAGCTTGACAATCTGGTGCAAATAGCTCATAATGTAGAAGTTGGTTCGCACACAGTCATGTCGGCTCAGGTCGGAGTGGCTGGCAGTTGCAAGGTAGGCGAGTGGTGTATGTTGGGCGGACAGGTAGGAGTAGCCGGACATATCACATTGGGTGACCGCGTGTATGCAGGTGCTCAGTCGGGTCTGTCGGGAGGACGTAAATTGAAAGAGGGCAATTGTACGGTGATGGGTTATCCTGCAATCGAGCACCAGAACTTTGCTCGTAGTGCAGCTGCTTATAAGAACCTACCCAACCTCGTAAAACAGGTGAACGAACTACAAAAAGAAATAGACGAATTAAAGAAGATATGCAAAGACAAGTAACCCTGAACGAAAGTTTCTCGGTAAAAAGTAAAGGACTTCATTCAGGCCAGGTCATTACGGCTAAGTTCTGTCCGGCTCCTGAGAATTTCGGATACAAGATTCAGCGTATTGACCTCGAGGGGAAACCCGTAGTGGATTGTCTGGCCAGCAATGTGGTCGAGACCACTCGCGGAACTGTAATCGCAAATGGAGATATCAAGATAAGTACCATTGAGCACGCTATGGCAGCGCTCTATGCATCGGGAATCGATAACTGTAAGATAGAAATTGATGGTCCGGAGATGCCGATTCTGGATGGCAGTTCTTTGGTCTTTATTCAAAATATCCAACGTGTGGGACTCAAGGAGCAGGAAGCAGAGAAGAATTTCTTGAAACTCGATAAGGAAATCGTTGTTGACGGCTCGAAAGGAGAACATATTGTGATTAGTCCGGCGGACAAACTCTCGCTGGACATCACCATCGCTTTCGAATCGAAGATGTTGACCAGTCAGTCAGCCCAACTCGATGATATCAGAGATTTCGCTACAGAGGTGGCATCAGCCCGTACGTTTGTGTTTGTGAGGGACATCCAACCTCTCTTCGAACTAGGTTATATCAAAGGAGGAGACCTCGATAACGCCATCGTGATTTATGAGAATCAACAGTCACAGGAACGTCTGGACATGCTGGCTGACGAAATGGGAGTGCCGCATCTGGACGCAACCAAACTAGGCTACCTCAACCGTCGTCCGCTCACATGGCCTAATGAGATGGCTCGCCATAAGTTGCTCGACATTATGGGCGACCTCGCTCTGATAGGACGCCCGTTGCAGGCGAAGGTGACTGCCTACAAACCTGGTCACACCATCAACAACAAGGTGGCAAGGAAAATAGTTGAGAGTTTATAGTTGAAAGTTTTTTAGATTAGATATATGTCAAAAATAAGTCCATTAGCATTTATCGACCCCGAGGCAAAGATTGGTGAAAATTGTACCATCGGACCTTTCTGCTTCATCGATAAAGGGGTCGAGATAGGAGATAATAACGAGTTGATGAACAGCGTGACCTTGCTCAAAGGTACGACTTTAGGAAGTGGAAACATTCTGTTCCCTGGTGCTGTGATTGGAGCTATACCCCAGGATATGAAGTTCAAGGGTGAAGATTCTGTGGTAGTGATAGGCGATAATAACAAGATTCGTGAGAACGTAACCATCCACAGAGGAACTGCTAGCAAGGGTATTACGAAAGTGGGTAATAACAACCTCATTATGGAGAACGCCCATATCGCTCACGACTGCGAGTTCGGTAATGGTATCATTATGGGTAACTCAACGAAGTTGGCAGGTGAAGTAATCGTTGATGATAATGCAATCATCAGCGCGACCGTATTGGTGCATCAGTTCTGCCGAATCGGTGGATACACAATGGTTCAGGGAGGTACTCGTACCAGTATGGATGTGCCACCATTCGTGATTGCGGCTCGTGAACCAGTTGCGTATTGTGGAATTAACCTCGTAGGATTGCGTCGTCGTAACTTTTCAAACGATCTCATAGGCGACATTCACAATGCCTATCGCATCATCTACAACAGCAACCTCCGTATTCCAGAGGCATTGCAGCAGATACGTGAGACAATCACCGTAGGACCTGAGATTCAATACATCATAGACTTCGTAGGTGACTCACGGAGGGGTATCATTAGGTAGTTAATATTTAACAATTTACAAGTTAGAAAAATATAGTTGTATTATGATATATCGTTTTATAATCATCTCGGACGAAGTGGATAACTTCATGAGGGAAATACAAATTGATGCTGACGCTACATTTCTGGAGTTCCATAAGGCCATCCAGAAGTCGTGTGGTTATGAAGATGGTGAGATGACTTCGTTCACTATTTGCGAGAACGGGTGGGAGAAATGTCAGGAAATCACCCTTGAAGAGATGGATACGGAGAGCGATCAGGATTCGTATGTAATGGCAGATACTCACATCGAAGATCTGATAGAAGAAGAGAAGCAGCATCTGATTTATACGTTTGACCCTTTGGCCGACAGGTGTTTCTTCATTGAACTGGCTGAAATTATTACAGGTAAATCGCTTAAGACCCCAAAGGTGAGCCGACAGATGGGTAATGCTCCTCAGCAGACGCTCGATTTTGACGAACTGATGGCACGCAATCCGATAAGTACTTCGTCAGATTTCGATGATGATGATATGTATGGCGATGGTATTGATGACGAAGAGATTGGGCTGGAGGGATTGGAAATCAGCGATGGAAACCCTTATGAATAATACGCTGGTTGTCCTTTTGGGACCTACGGCCGTAGGAAAGACAGAGCTTAGCATTCGACTTGCTAAGCTCTTGTCATGTGATATCATCTCTGCTGACTCACGTCAGATTTATCAAGATATTGATATTGGTACTGCTAAACCTACCAAAGAGGAGCAGGGAACCGTGAAGCATCATTTTATCGATATGCTCCCACTAACGGAATATTATAGTGCTGCACAGTATGAATCAGATGTACTCAATCTGCTTGAGCAACAGTTTCAAAAGAACAGCTTTGCTCTGATGGTCGGAGGGAGTATGATGTATATCGATGCTGTGACGAAAGGAATAGATGACATCCCGACTATTGAGGACGAGACGCGTGAGATGATGCGACAGAAGTTTGATACTGAAGGGTTGGATGCCTTGAGTGCCGAGTTGAAGTTGCTCGATCCGGACTATTATGAACTTGTCGATAAGAAGAATCACAAACGGATTGTCCATGCGCTCGAGATTTGCTATCAGACTGGGCATACCTACACCTCGTTCCGAAAGAACCAAACGAAAGAACGCCCATTCCGAATCGTCAAGGTAGGTCTGCGTAGGGAGCGCGAGAATCTGTTTTCACGCATTAATGCCCGAGTGGATCAGATGATGAGGCAGGGGCTGATGGACGAAGTTCGCAAGGTCTATCCCTTACGTGAATTGAACGCCCTCAACACCGTGGGTTATAAAGAGCTGTTCAAGGTGTTGGACGGGGAGTGGGAACTTCGAATGGCGGTTGAACGTATGAAGAAGAACACGCGTGTCTATGCCAAGAAGCAGATGACGTGGTTTGCCCACGATGAGGAAATTCATTGGATAGATGTCGACAAGTTGACGATAGAGCAGCAAATTCAGCAAATTCGAGAGTTGTTGGAATCAAAAGCGGAATAATAAACAAGAATTCTCGAGTAAGATGATATGATTATACATTATATATTTTTCACTATAAATTAAAATGACTATCTTTGCACAAAGATAGTCATTTTTAGAGCCGCATGCGGGACTCGAACCCGCGACCTACGCATTACGAATGCGTTGCTCTACCAACTGAGCTAATTCGGCAAAAACGAACTTGACGCTCATTTCGGAGCGCAAAGGTACGAAAAAAAATGAAAAGTGAAAAGTGAAAAGTAAAAAATCTTGATTATACAATCTAAAATTGTGTCGAAATGAGGATTTCTGTCTTGGTAAACATGTTTCTTCTGATTGCTTTGGGAGTTAAGGCACAGCAACTGGAGCTGCCCAAACCACTCAATCGAAGCGACGAGAAGACGATAAAGCACGAGGGGTATACTTGTTCCTTCAACACTTCCCGACTGACTCCTACTTATGTGGCTTGGTGCCTGACGAGAGAAAGAACGAAGGGGAAGGTGAAACGTAGTAACTTCTTTGATGTAGATCCTGTTGTAGATAAAAGATATCAGGTG
>CACWKD010000016.1 GCA_902761345.1 uncultured Ruminococcus sp.
TCGATCGTGTGCATCAGCCGCATCTCGGCAGCTTTGACGCGCACAGCATCCTCGCCGGCTTTTTTGCTGACGTATATCTTTACGGTTGAACCTATCGTTATCTTGCTTCCCGCAAGCGGATATGTCTGCTTTACATACCCCTCTGCTGTCTGATTATCGAGAACCATAAGCACCTCGGGGATAAGGTTTGCAGATTTTATCTTCGCAACGGCGTCGTCCTTTGTTCTGCCGTCAACATACGGAAGATTGATCGTAGTTTCCTCACTGTTTACTGTGATCTGAATAGTTGAGCCTTCCTTTATTTTCTTCTCGGACGGCTGTGGATTTTGATTTAGAATAATATCAAGCGGCTTATCTGCGTCATAGATATTTGTAACGTCCCATTTGAAGTTGTACGTTACTTTATCCTTATTTACGTCATTGAAGTTTAGTCCGATGAGGTTCGGTACAAGTACGTCTGTTGTGGAATTGTTGCTGAAGCCCTTAAACACAGCAAGTACCAAGAACACAAGACATACTGCAATAAACGCAATAACCGATCCCAAAATAATCTGAACAAGCGGAGATGTTCCTTTCTCCTCCTCATCATCTGTATCCCAGTCATCGTCCTCTTTGTAATCGTCCTGTACGTTTAATTTCTTTACTGTGCTGACGGGTCTTGAGGTTGGCTCTTCATCAATGCTGTCATAAGAAAAATTAAACTTAATGTTCGGATTTTTTCTGAGTTTATAAATATCAGACAGCATTTCTGTTGCAGAACGGTATCTCTTTGCAGGATCTTTCTGCATAGTTTTTATTATTATTTCCTCAAGTCCCACGGGAATATCGGGGTTGATCTTTCTTGGCGGTTCGGGATCCGACTGTAACTGCATTATTGCAACAGACACCGCATTATCCGCATCAAACGGAAGCTTGCCTGTAAGCATTTCGTACATCATCACGCCTAAAGAATAAAGATCCGATTTTGCGTCTGTCGGTTCTCCTCGTGCCTGTTCGGGAGATACATAATGTACCGAACCGATAGCTTTGTTTGTCATAGTCATAGACTTTGTATTGCTCTGTGAAAACCTTGCTATACCAAAATCTGTAACTTTTATTGTTCCGTCCTCGAGAAGCATAATATTCTGAGGCTTAATATCACGGTGGATTATACCCTTATCATGTGCGTGCTGTAATGCACGAAGTATCTGTATAATAAAGTGGAGGGTATCCTTACAGTCTATCGAACCACATCTCTCAATATAATCTTTCAGGGTTATACCGTCAATGTATTCCATTACAATATACTGCATTCTGTCGCCAAAACTTACATCATACACCTTTACTATGTTAGGGTGAGAAAGTACAGCTATCGCTTTAGATTCATCTTTAAAGCGTCTTATAAACTCATCATTGTCTATATACTCTTCTCTGAGAACCTTTACTGCAACGGGCATCTCGTCTTGAATATCCCATGCCTTATATACAACAGCCATACCGCCGTCGCCGATTATCTCACTGATCTCATAACGGCCGTCGAGTCTTTTGCCAACATATTTATCTTCAGCCATTTCGTTCTCTCCTTTTCTTTGTTAATTACACACATTTCCTTACGATCAGTCATTTACAACTACTGCGACTGTTACATTATCTCCGCCGCCCCTGTCAAGCGCTATTTCAACAAGAGTATCCGCAAGCTTATCTGCCTGTGTTGCTTTTATAACTTCAAGAAGCTCGTCCTGTTCGATATAATTTGTAAGGCCGTCTGAACAAAGAACAAGGATGCTGCCCTTTACAAAAGGCTTCTCTAATATATCTGTCCAAAGCTCGGGATCTATTCCCAACGCTCTTGTAATAAAATTCCTTCTCGGGTGTACTCTTGCTTCCTCGGGAGTTATCTCGCCTATATCTACCATCTGCTGAACAAGAGAATGGTCATGGGTCACCTGTACTATTTCATCGCCTGTGGCAAGATATACTCTGCTGTCGCCTGCATGAACTACAAATACTTTTTCGTCCTTTACAAAAGCAAGCTCTACCGTTGTACCCATTCCCTCAAGTTCAGGATTTGCACAAGCCATTTCATATACTTTTGTATTTGCAGAATCTACCGCAAGCTCTGCTACCTCAGCCAGCTCGTCTTCAGTCATATCGCTGCGATACTCCTGCTCGATATATCTGCCAATTTCTTCTACCGCCTCTGTACTTGCAACACTGCCGCCGTTAGCACCGCCCATACCGTCACATACGGCAACCCAAGCTTCTGTTTCGGATATTTTTCCAAGTTTGCAGGCATCCTGATTTGTTTCTCGTACTAATCCTACGTCGGTTCTAAAAAATAATTGCAATTTTATTCCTCCTTTGCTTTATATATCATCTGTAATTGTTTTTCTTCTTAGCTGTCCGCAAGACGCATTAATGTCTGAACCAAGCGTTCTGCGAACTGTCGCTGTTATATAATATTTCGACAATATTTCTATAAATCTTTTTTGCCGATCTATTCTGCTTTTTTTATAATTATTCCCCTCGACATTATTTACGGGAATAAGATTTACATGACACAGCATTCCTTTGAGCCGTTGTCCAAGCTCTCTTGCACACTCATCGGAATCATTAACTCCGCTTATCATCGCATACTCAAATGAAATTCTTCTGCCTGTTGCATTTGCATAATGTCGGCAGGCTTTCAGAAGTTCCTCTATCGGGTAACGTCTGTTTACAGGCATTGTCCGACTTCTTATTTCATTGTTTGGAGCGTGGAGGGATACGGAAAGCGTTAGCTGTAAATTCTCTTTTTCGAGATCGTATATCCTGTCCACGAGTCCGCACGTTGAAAGCGAAATATGTCTCATTCCTATGTTCAGTCCGTCCTCGCTTGACACAAGTCTGAGAAACTTTATTACATTAGCGTAATTGTCAAGCGGCTCGCCCATTCCCATAAGCACAATATTTGATATTCTTATTTCAAGATCCTTTTGCGCAGATTGTATCTGTGACAGCATTTCAGACGGTGCAAGATTTCTTGAAAATCCGCTCTTACCCGTTGCACAGAATGTACAGCCCATCTTGCAGCCTACCTGTGTGGATATGCAGATAGTATAGCCGTGTTTGTATTTCATCACAACGGATTCTATAAATTCCCCATCGTACAGCTTAAACAAATACTTAACTGTTTTATCATAAACCGAAACGAGCTTTTTTTCAATGGTTGCAACAGAGATGTAATAAGTGTTACTAAGATTGTTACGCAATTCCTTTGAAATGTCGGTCATTTCATCAAAAGTTTCCACTCCAAGCGTAAGCCATTTGTACACCTGTTTTGCTCTGAATTTTGGAAGATTTAATTCTGTTACAAATTCTTCTTCAAGTTCTTTCAAGGAATACGATTTAATATCTTTCACTCTGTCACCTCTTTCTCAATGCACTGATAAAGAAACCGTCATTGCCGTCTGTATCGGGAAACAGTGTAACCATATTTTCGGGTTCGTCTATCTTGCGTGTTATACCTTTCGGCAATGTAATTGGGTACGGTTCAAAATCGCTGTGTTCAGACAAAAACCTTGTCACAACATCTCCGTTCTCCGCTCTATGCAGAGTACAGGTGGAATATACCAAAATGCCGCCCTGTTTTAGATACTCAGCGGAATTTTCAAGTATTTTGTACTGTATCTGAGGCAGAGTATCAATACCTTTATCGGGCTTATACGCTATTTCGGGCTTTCTTCTTATTATGCCAAGTCCCGAACACGGAACATCACACAATATCCTATCAGACATTTCAAGCGGTATCTCGCTTAATGCGTCACGTTTTTTTACATATATATTTTCAATACCAAGTCTTTCGGCACTTACTTTTATCAGCTTTGACTTATGTTCATATATATCGTAGCAATATACCTTGCCCTTTAGTGTTCTCTGAGCAATATTCAGAGCCTTGCCGCCCGGAGCTGAACAAACATCTGAAACAATATCCCCGTCTTGTACATTGAGTATATCGCAGCATATCTGAGATGACAGATCCTGTATATGAAACATACCCTTTTTAAAGCATTTTTTATCGGATAATGATCCTGTATATTTGATTTGTAAAGTGTTATCCTGTCCCTCAATTATACTTGCCTCGACATTCTCATCAGAAAGCTGATTTATAAGGTCATCTCGGTTAGTTTTCAGAATATTAACTCTTAAAAATATCGGCGGTCTGTCCGCAAGCGTTTTTAGTATCTGCTCGCACAATTCCTGCGAGTAATCATCTACCCACAGTTTCACAATATCCTCGGGACACGAATACTTTACAGAATAGTATTTCACAGTATCTTTTTTATCGGGCAAAGGAAATCTGTTCTCTGCTCTCGTTATACTTCTCAAAACTCCGTTTACAAATCCGCTCGACTGATACAGCCTTTCCTTTTTGCATATTTTAACAGACTCGTTTACACAGGCAGAATCGGGGACTTTATCCATAAACACAAGCTGATATACTCCCATTCTGAGAATAATAAGCGTTTTTAGCTCTATCTTTTTAAGCCTTACGGAAGAAAATTTTGATATTATATAATCAAGCGTCACTTTCTTTTCCAGAACTCCGTAAAACAATGCCGACACAAACGCACTATCCCTTTGCGTCAAATCACTGCTTTTCAGAACAGAATCCAGCGTCAAATTGGAATAAGATTTTTCTTTTTCAATCTTGTATAATGCTTTATATACAGTATACCTGGGATTATCCATATTTTCAACTCCAAGCAATTATCTTTTTCTTCCTGTAACTGCCGATACAAGACGCAAAAACTGTATCAGTGCCGTTAATGCACTTGCAACATACGTCATAGCCGCTGCGGAAAGAACCTTCTTTGCACCCTTATATTCATTTTCATCAAGCATACGTGTTCCTTGTATCGTCTGCAACGCTCTCTTGCTTGCGTCAAATTCAACAGGCAAAGTCACAAGATATACAAGTACGGCAAGCGAATATGCAATTATTCCTGTCCATATAAGAATATCAGACGCACTCGACTGAATAATAAATCCCAATAATATTATGGGAATTGCAAGCTTAGACGATATATTTGCCACGGGTATTACACTTGAACGTATCTTATTAGGAACATACCCCTCTGCGTGCTGTACTGCATGACCCGCCTCGTGCGCGGCTATACATACGGCTACTATGCTGTTTTGAGAGAAAACTCCGTCCGATAATCTTATAATATTTTCTGTCGGAGAAAAATGGTCTGTCATTATTCCCTTTATATGTTCTATCTTTACATTAGTAATGCCATGTGCGGAAAGAACTGCTCTTGCTGCTGCCTCTCCGGTAAGTCCCCTTGAGTTCGGGATTTTGGAATACTGATTATATGCTGATTTAACCTTGAACTGTGCCCACATTGACAATATAATTGCAGGCAGCATAAATATCAGATAGCTTATATCATAATACATACTAATCGTCCTCCTGCGATAACAAATCACAGATCTTATTCAAGCACTGCGCCCTTTTCTATTCTCTGCCCTCTGAAAAACTCCTCTGCGGACATTCTGTTTTTACCCTCAAGCTGAACTTCCAACAGTTCCACCGCGCCGCTGCCGCAAGCAATTACAGGCGGTTTTACCGACAATATTGTGCAAGGTTCTCCGCTGCCTTGTGTGATTTTCGTTTTGTATATTTTAAGCTTTTTGCCCTTATACATTGTAACCGCTATCGGCCACGGGTTCATTCCCCTTACCTTATTATGGACTGCTTGAGCCGATAAATTCCAATCTATTACACATTCTTCCTTTGAAAGCATTGCAGCATAATTTGATTTTTCGTTATCCTGCTTTTTAGGTACGGCAGTTCCGTTTTCAAGCGTATCAAGCGTATCAAGCAGAACTTGCGCACCAAGCTGTGACAATCTGTCAAAAAGCTCGCCTGCGGTTTCATCGGGCAGAATTTCCGTACTGCGGCTGATAAGCATATCTCCCGTATCAAGTCCCTTGTCCATAAGCATACTTGTAACGCCTGTAATTTTTTCACCGTCAATAACTGCTCTCTGTATCGGTGCAGCACCTCTGTATTTCGGCAAAAGTGAACCGTGAATATTTATACAACCGTACTTCGGGATACTAAGTATCGACTCGGGCAGTATTTTTCCGTATGCTATTACTACTATAACATCGGGGGCAAGCTCTTTGATTTTATTTGCCTGCTCGTCGCCTTTCAGCGAATCGGGCTGATATACCTCTATGCCGTTCTCTAAAGCACATACCTTAACATCGGGCGGAGTGAGTATCTTCTTTCTTCCAACAGGCTTATCGGGCTGTGTATAGACGGCAGTTACCTTATGCTTGCCGCTTGTTACAAGTGTATTTAGCGATGGTACTGCAAAATCGGGAGTTCCCATAAAAACTATATTCATAAATTAATTTCCTTCTATCTCATCGGGTCTTAACATTCTTACCACCTTTGACTTAAATAAAATACCGTCAAGATGGTCTATCTCATGGCAGAACGCTCTTGCTTTCAGACCCTCGCCCTTTACAGTAAACTCATTTCCATGTCTATCCTGAGCTTTTACTGTTACATTCATCGGTCTTATTACTATACCGTACTCGTTCGGGCACGAAAGACAGCCTTCTCCGCCTTCCTGAGTTCCGCTTGTTTCTATGATCTCGGGGTTAATAAGCTCTATTACACCCTCTTCTTCATCAACACATACAATACACACACGACGCAGTATTCCTACCTGCGGAGCTGCCAAACCAACTCCCTCCTCGACTTCCAGTGTTTCTGCCATATCATCAAGAAGCTGAGCAAGCTTTGCGTCAAACTTTTCCACAGGTCTGCATTTCTTTGTTAAAATCTTGTCCCCCTCGTGTACTATATCTCGTAACGCCATATAATCTATCTCCTTTTACAGAATGTTATCAGGATTTATATCAGCATAAACCGTAACATCTGAATAATTTTTATCTTTTGAAAATTCAATAACTGCATTTTTTAGCATTTCACGGAAACGCTTTGAATTTTTAAATTTTAGAATAATTTTATATCTGAATTTATTATTAACTCGATAAACCGACGCAGGCGACGGCCCCAAAAGTCTTATAGGCAGCTCGCTGTACTCCTCACGCATAATACTACACAAGACTCGTGCAAACTCTTCTGCACCCTCTTTGCACTTTTTCTCTTTTCGGCACACAATACCGATCATACATATATCTGCAAAAGGAGGATACAGCATTACCTTTCGAATTTTTATCTCATCTCTGTAAAATTCATCGTAATCCTGAGCGGCGGCAAGCGTCATAACAGGATTTTCGGGCGTATAAGTTTGAATTACCGCTCTGCCCTCTTTATCGCCTCTGCCCGATCTGCCGACAACCTGCGTAAATAAGGAGAACGCTCTCTCATAGCTCCTGAAATCCTCGTTATACAATGCCTGATCTGCCGACAGTATCCCGACAAGAGTTACATTCGGAAAGTTCAGTCCCTTCGCAACCATTTGAGTACCGAGAAGTATATCGTACTCACCGCTGCGAAATTGCGCAAGCTTTTTTTCATGCGACTGCTTTGCAAGGGTGGAATCTGCGTCAAGCCTTAATATTCTCGCGCTCGGCAAAAGCTCCTTCAAAGTCTGCTCCGCTCTTTGCGTACCGTGTCCCGAAAACTTAAGATCTGCGCAGCCACAAGACGGACATTTATCTGTTATCTTCATCGAAAATCCGCAGTAATGACACATCAGACGGTTATTTGCGGAATGATATGTAAGCGATATACTGCAATTGGGACAATTTACTGCTGTATTGCACGTTCGGCACGTTACAAAAGTATTAAACCCTCGTCTGTTAAGAAGAAGTATCGACTGCTCGCCCCTATCCAGATTTTCAGACAGTTCATTTAACAGCGTACTTCCAAATCCTGTTGACACTGCCGCAACACCCTCTGTATTCATATCGGATATTATAACCTCAGGAAGCACTGCGTTTCCGTAACGTGCGGATAATCTTTGCATAGAGTATATCCCTTTTTCGGCACTGTAAAAACTCTCCACAGACGGCGTTGCAGACGACAACAGAAGCAAAGCATTATGCTCAACACAGCGAAGCTTTGCAATATCCCTTGCATGATAACGCGGATTAGACTCCGACTTATAGGTATATTCCTGCTCCTCGTCCATTATGATAAGTCCTATATCCTCAAATGGAGCAAACACTGCGCTCCTTGTTCCTACCGCTATCTTTGCAATACCTCGTCTTACACGTTTCCATTCGTCAAGACGCTCTCCCATTGACAACGCACTGTGAAACACAGCAACGTCCTCTCCAAATCTGCTTTTAAATATAGAAATCATCTGCGGAGTAAGAGCTATCTCGGGCACCATTACTATAACGCCTTTCCCTTGCTTACAGACAGTATCTATAAGTTTCAAAAATACCGATGTTTTGCCCGATCCTGTTACTCCGTAAAGAAGAGATACCGAGGGCTTATCATTGCTGTAAAGTTCAAGCAGTTCCAAGTACGCTTTTTCCTGTTCTTGTGTTAAAACAATCTCCTCGCTTTTTTCGGAATACGAAATCTCAGGCAGTCGAAATATTTCCTGCTCATAGCACTCGCAGACATTTTTATTTATCAGTGTATCTATCACCGATTGAGTTACACCCGTGTAGTAACAAACCTCTCTGACAGAAACTTCCCCCACCGCAGCAAGCAGACTGCAAACCTCTTTCTGCCTTGCGGTAAGCTTAACGGTTTCATCATCGTACTGTAATAATCTAAGCATTCTTACCGAAGCGTCGCCTATACGTCTGAACACAGTTTCTTTCTTTTCGATAATTCCTCTGCCTACAAGCTGTACCAAAGCTTTACTCTCGCAGTCAATACCAAGCTTTTTAAATAGTGTTTCCTGCTTTATACTTTTAGTTCTTCCTGAAAACAGCTCGATTATACTTTTCTGCTCGTCTGTTACTTCTTTTGTATCACGATCGGTCAATGAATATGTACAGGCTATTCTGTAATTTATCCCTGTCGGCAGCATCGAACGCACTGCATCATAATATGTGCAAAAGCATCTCTCTTTTACAGAATGAACAAGCTTTATCATCTCAGGGGTAAGCAGTACAAAATCATCGGGTACGGCGGCAATTGATTTCAGACGTGCATCGGCGCTTTCGATCTCATAAACGTCCATTACCATACCTTGTCGTTTCTTGTTGCCGTTTCCAAAGGGTACAAGAACTCTCACGCCCGTCTTTACCTTATCTTTCAGATAATCAGGTACAATATAATCGAAAAGTCTGTCAAAGCTGTACAGCGTTTTATCAACCGCAGTTCTTGCTATAAGTAACATCAGCCCTCGTCATCTTCATCAGACGCTTTGTTAAACATATCCGTTTCGCTGAATTCAGCATTATCATCAGATTCATCTGACTGACCGCCTTGTTCTGCAAGCTCTTTCTTTCTGTTCTCTTCAAGCTCATCTTCAGCTTCTATTTCTTCATCGTCTTTTTCAAGTATCTCATACTTATGGTTTTTAAAATCCTCAACTGCAAGCAGTACAGGCTTTTCGTCAAGAAGAATTTCTTTCTCCTTATATTCATCGGAAATCTCTCTTGCGCGCTTTGCAACTGCAATAACAAGCGAATATCTGCTCTGCTTTCCTGCAAGCATATCATCAACAGACGGTTTAAACATAATAAATTACCTCCAATATTAATCTCTATTCTTTTCTATGATCTCTGCGACATCTGCGACCGCACGGTCAAGCGGTCCGTTCACAACAAAATAATCGTAACGGCTTACCTGAGAAAGCTCGTATTTTGCGGTTTCGAGTCGGCGTAAAATAGCTTCTTCTGTTTCACTTTGTCTTCCTCTGAGTCGTCTTTCAAGCGATTTCATACTCGGCGGCAGTATAAATATTCCCTGTGCCTCAGGAAACTTCTCCATTACCTGTACACCGCCCTGCACCTCTATTTCAAGAATTACATCTATACCCTTTTCAAGCATATCAAAAACAGGTTTCTTCGGTGTGCCGTAGCAGTTACCGCAATACTCGGCATGCTCGATAAATCCGTCATTTGCAGCAGTATCGGCAAACTCCTCTTTTGTAATAAAGTAGTAGCTTACGCCGTTTATCTCTCCCTCTCTGGGACTTCTGGTAGTAGCGGAAACAGATACCTTTATATCGTCACGGGAACTTGTCAACTCCTTAACGATAGTACCCTTTCCTACGCCCGAAGGCCCTGAAATAACATAAATCTTACCTTTGCTCATTTGAATCCTCCTCGGAAATTCTTGAATTGATCGTTTCAGGCTGCAAGGCGCTGAGTATAATATGATCACTGTCGGTAAATATTACCGCACGGCTTTTTCTGCCGTAAGAAGCGTCAATAAGTCTGCTCTTATCCCTTGCGTCCTGAACCATTCTTTTTATAGGTGCGGAATCCGGGCTTACTACGGAAACTATCCTTTCACAAGCCACAAGATTGCCAAAGCCTATGTTTATCAGCTTCAATATAACACCCCTCAGTCAGCTTTTTGAATCATTTGTCTGTATAACAGATCTATCTTTTTCCAATCTGTTTTTCTTTTGGTTTTAAAAAGATTTTCAAGCCTTTTTAAATAGGTATCTTTCATTTTTTCACTCGTCCGCGCAAGCTCTTCTTTATCAACGGTTATCTCGCCCCAATCACGCTCCGAGGCGCATCGGGTCTGAATATCCATTTGCTTAAAAAAATCATCGAAAAATATCCTTACGCTTTCCGAAAATTTACTGTACGGCATTTCACAGCAGCCGTTCGGATAAGTCCATATATCCTGCCCGTTTTCAAGCGAAGAGCTTTTCCATAGAATTTTGATATTTTCTCCGCACCGAAAGCAACCTATCAGCGGTCCCGCCACAAGGTGACCCGAATCGAATCTTCTGTCGCCAAACCACTCCGTAAGAGGAACATACACGCTGTCAAAAAATTCGTCAGTGTCTTTATCCCACTCATCGGTATCTCCGATCACCGAGTCCCAATAATTTTCTGTCATTTCTTCGTATTTTTCAACTGCGTCATAAAGAAATCTCGGAATCGGTTCGGAAATATATTCAAACGTAAGTGAAAAATCCTCGATAAATCTTGCAAGCTGGTAATCATTATATTTTGGAGAGTCGGTGAAATATTCCCTCGCAAAATCGTTATACTCGTAAATAGTTTTATCACCGACAGTTATCCACAGAAGTCCGTCGGTAATTCCGAACCAATGGAGACTGTAATGACCTTCTCCTCCCCACGGCTGAATCATATCGAGCCTTTGCAGTTCAAAATTAATCTTAAACATCACTCTATATTTTGTATTTGTTCTCTTATCTTCTCAAGCTCTGCCTTTATATCCACAACCTTATGCGCAAGCTCGGAATCTGTTACCTTTGAACCGATAGTATTCGCCTCTCTGTTCATTTCCTGCAAGATAAAATCAAGCTTTCTTCCTATTGCGCCGCCCTGTGAAATTATTTCATTCATCTGAACGAAGTGGCTTCTCAGTCTAACTGTTTCTTCATCTACCGCAACCTTATCGGCAAACACGGCTGCTTCCATAGCTATTCTCTGCTCATCGACATCAGCGCCGTCAAGCAGTTCCTTTATACGCTCTAAAAGCTTTGTTTTATATTCAAGCACAGTCTGCGGAGAACGCTCCTCTATAAAGGATACTATTTCCATAATATTATCAGCCTTTGAGAGAATATCGTTTTTCAGACGTTCGCCCTCTGCCTCACGCATAGAAATAAAATCATTCACTGCATTTTCAAGAACAGGCAGAAGAGTATTCCACACTTGCTCCTCATCTTCTTCGGGCTTTGTAACGGTAAGTACATCGGGATACCTCGTTATATCCGTAACATCAATATTATCAGGCAGTCCGTATGTACTGCTTATCTCACGAAACGCATTTAAATATCCCCTCACAAGCGTATGATCCACGCTTACAACGGCATTCTCATTTTTAGGATCGCCGATACTCACATAAATATCTACTTTTCCTCTGCTCAGTCTGCTTTGGATATACTTTTTTAGCTTATCCTCCAAAAAACCGTAACCTCTTGTTATACGAACGTTTGTTTCAAGAAATCTATGGTTTACGGATTTTATCTCCACAGAAACATCTCTGTCCTCTGAAACAGAAACACATCTTCCATAACCGGTCATACTTCTGACCATAATATAACGTCCTTTCAAAATTAATTATTTATCTGCCAATAAACAGCATATTTAACGCATTGTATCTATCATCTTTTAATTGTAGCAGATATTTTATAAAAATGCAACTTAAACCGAAGGAAATTAAAAAATTGTTTACCGGATCTCTGATATCATACATTTTCACAATAATACTGCCCTGTATTAAGCATTTCCTCTATATTTCCAAAATTCACCCTACGCCTATTGATTTATTACAATTTATATAGTATAATCTGTATTGTAACATTAATTTTATACATCTGTACTAATTACACAGCGGAGGTGCTTTTTATGATTGAATTTAAGGCGGTTAGCAAAACCTACAACGGAACAGTCAAGGCTTTAGATAACTTAAACTTCTCGGTAGGAGAAGGTGAGCTTGTTGGATTTATCGGTCCTAACGGCTCGGGAAAAACAACTACTATTAAACTGCTGTCGGGTGTTATAGTTCCCGATAAAGGTACTATCACCGTAAACGGCTTTGACGTAAGGAAACAGCCGCTCAAAGCTAAATCTTCTATCGGGTATATCCCTGATAATCCCGATATTTTTCTCAGATTAAAAGGTATTGAGTTTTTGAACTTCATCGGAGATGTCTATAAAGTTCCTGTTGACGAGAGAAAAAAGAGAATAGATGAACTCGCAGAACGCTTTGAACTTACTCAGGCTCTCGATTCTCAGACGCTCAGCTATTCTCATGGTATGCGTCAGAAACTTATGGTAATATCCGCACTTTTACATAAACCTAAGGTATGGATACTTGATGAACCTATGACGGGACTTGACCCTAAATCTGCTTTTGAACTTAAACAAATGATGAGAGAACATACTCAACAGGGCAACAGCGTATTCTTCTCCACACATGTGCTTGAAGTTGCGGAAAAGCTCTGCGATAAGGTTATCATCATCAAAAAGGGACATAAGCTGTATGACGGTACTCTTGCGGACCTCGAAAAGAAGAACAAGGATAAAAACCTCGAAGATATTTTTCTCGAGCTTACAGGCAAACACTGATAGGCGGTGATATTATGAATGTATTCTTACAGCTTATCAAGATAACAACATCATCGGTTGAACCTGCCACAGACGAGAAAAAACGCTCCAAAGCATTCGGTACGGTAATGGGTATACTTATCGTTCTGCTATTGTTTATACCGATATGCGCATTTACTGCCTTTATGGTGTACGCACTTACAAACGGCATTGTTACACTCCAGACAACAAACGAGGTCTATGCTCAGTCAAAAACCGCTGTAACCGCAGGATTATCAATGCTTTTACATATTGTTGCTCTGTTCTCGTTTATCTTCGGATTTAACGTAATTATGAGTGTGTTTTACTTTTCGAGCGATCTCGAATATCTTCTCCCTCTCCCTATTTCCCCTATGAAAATAGTTGGCGCTAAACTCGCAGCAACAATGCTTTCCGAAAATGTAATGGAATGTATGCTTGTTATCAGCGCTTTGATCGGCTTTATGGTTGGATATGGCTTTAACCCCCCCGTAGGTGACGGACTTAACATAGTAAGCTTTCTTGCAATGATAATAGGCGTAGCAACTTTCCCTATACTGCCTATTTGCTATTGCGCAATAATCTGTATGATAGTTATGTCGGTATCAAGAGTATTTAAAAATAAAGACAGAGTTAGTAAGGCAACTCAACTCTCTACTGTATTGATACTTCTTGCACTCGTTATCTTTATGCAGATGACAGGCGGATTTAATCCCGATACATTTGTGGAAAATCTTATCAACGGAAACTTCACCATTTTCGGTGTGTTTGACAAGATATTCTGTACAGTCCCGCTTCTTTCGTCTGCTCTTGCAGGACATATACTCTCTCTGCTTCTCTATATGGTTGTAAATGCTGCCGCCGTCGGACTTGTACTTCTCTATGCGTATAAGCTGTACTTCAATGCTGTTGTATCTCTTAACAACGGTCAGGGTAAAGCTAAGGCTGACGGCAAAGCATTAGATCTTGATAAAAAAGTCAAGCAATCCTCGCCTACTCTTACCTATCTTAAAAAGGAGTTCAAGATACTTTTCAGAACACCTGCTTATCTTATGAACTGCCTGGGTATAAATCTTATATGGCCTATATTTATATATCTTTTCATTGTTATGCAGAAACAGAACGCTATGCTGTCAGGGTTTATAGATAAAGTCCGAAATGGTGATGACGCTTCTGTAATGCACCTTACTGTTATTGTATTTGCCATATCGGTAATACTTACATCTCTTAACTGTATAGCTTCGAGTGCAATAACAAGAGAGGGTAAACATTTCGATGTAATGAGATATTTGCCGATCGGTATGATGACGCAAATTAATGCAAAGGCACTTGTAAGTATTATAATAAGCGGTGTCGGTCTTATAGTTTATATTATCACTGCGTTTGCAATCTTCGATGTATCGGTATATTTAACTACGTACAGTGTACTGTTAAGCATTCTTGCAGTTGTGTTTACAACGTATCTTGGAATTTATATTGATACTATTAATCCTAAGCTTGTATGGGAAGACGAGTTAAACGCACTCAGAGGAAATTACCACGTATTCTACAATATGGGACTTGAGCTTATTATAACAGGCGCTGTTTGCGGAGGACTGGAATATCTGAGATACCTGAACTTCCTGCCTGTTGCTTTATTACAGTCTGTACTGCTTCTTATTGCAGGTATGCTGTGTTTCAGATTTTATGTCCTTTGCAAGAAAAAGGGTACTAAAAATCTTCTTAATATTGAATTATAAAAAAAACAAACTCCATAGCAGTATTTTCTGCTGTGGAGCTTATTTTTGCCGTAACATATCCCGATACTGTGCATATAATGTAATATCATAAGATTGGAGGTATGAATATGACGGAAAAAAATAGGAACGATCACTCTTCTGCGTTCTGTAATTCCGAACCGGTATGTATCAACGCTTCACGAATTTACGATTCATGTGCCGACAAAGATTGTGCCGAGGATCTGCCTGTATTCTTCACACAGCCTGTTCAGCAGAAAATCGATAATGCAAACAGCATTCGCTTTATCGGCGCAGACGTAATTACAGTGTACATAAACTCAGAGCCTGTACCGTTTCACAGGGGGTTCTACACGGTTGAAATGACCTTTTTCTTTGAGGTAAAACTTGATATATTCTCAATGCCGAATATGCGTCCCGATACTGTATGCGGACTTAGTATATTCAATAAAAAGGTTGTTTTATACGGCGGCGAGGGCAGCGTTAAGGTGTTCAGCTCGGATACCGACTGCGGCTTAAACCCTAAAGCTCAGCAATCTCTCCCAAAAGCAACCGTACAAACAGCAGCACCTATCCCCCTATCGGCAAAGCTTGTTAAATGTCCGCCAATGTGTATTCCTTGCTGTCAGATACCTGATTTTATCTGTACAAGATACGGCGGCAGTTTCATTACAGGTGACAGACCCAATACAGTTATGGTAACAATAGGTCTTTTTACTATCGTACAGATCGAAAGATGTGTACAAATGCTCATACCTGCGTATGATTTTTGTGTTCCCGAAAAGGAATGTTCTCCTACAAGCAGTAGCCCCTGTGAAATGTTCGGCAAACTCGAATTTCCGACAGAGGAGTTCTTCCCTCCCGATGTATCGCCGATATGTGACGACAACTGTAAGAACAAATAAAAAATGCACCGTACAGTCGCTGTTAACACTGTGCGGTGCATTTATTTTAAATCTGTTCCATTACGGAAATATCGTGCTTAACTCTGTCGTGTTCTTCTGCACGCTTGCCGTCATTCCAGTTGTCAAGTGTTCCTACAAGATATCCTGTGATACGTCTGATACGCTCAAAGTTTTCAGGCTCAAAATGATAACTAAGGTCAACATAATCTCCGTCAATGTTAATATCAAGACTTCTCAATCTTCTGTTTTTGAATTTGTCACAAATGTATCTTACATAGGTATTCTTCTCTTCTTCCGAAAGGACACCGCCTGTTACGTTTACAGTCATTTCAATCTCCTCCTATAATTTTTTTAAAAACACTGTTTACTTTTCTGTAATTTTATTATATCATAATAGTAAGAACTTTACTGTTGCAAATGCAACAACTATAAAAAATGGAGTGAGCTTGATATGGACATACACAACACCGAACTTTTTAAGGGCGTTACATACGAAGAATGTAACAAGATGCTCCACTGTTTTAAAACCGAGTTCAGAGAGTATTCGGCAGGAGAACATATTTGCGATTATTCTGAAACAGAAAAATATATTGGAATTATCACTAAGGGCAGTGTGAAAATTATCCGCACCGATGAAAACGGCAACAACTCCATACTCGAACACCTCGGAGAAAACGGCATTTTTGGCAAGTACATTGCTTATGCCACAGGAGCGGGCGACGGTATATACGTTGAGTGTGAAACTCCGTGCGAGGTTGTATATATAGGCAGTGAGCATATTACAAAAAGGTGCAGCAACGCCTGCGAATGTCACAGCCGTGTTGTTGAGAATATGTTTGACATTGTAACAAAAAAATCTGTTGAACTCAGCCGTCATTTGTATGTACTCAGCAGCCGCTCGACAAGAGATAAACTTCTAAGCTACTTTCGGCTAATGTGTGAGCAAAACAAAAACACAGTCATTGAACTTCCGTTTTCAACAACGGCACTGGCTGAGTATCTCTGTGTTGACAGAAGTGCTATGACAAGAGAGCTTAAACGGCTTAAAGACGAGGGAATTATAATAATGGATAAAAGAAAGGTCAGACTGATTACAGGAGATGATTTTAACAACTAATATTGTTTTGAGATTATACAATATTTTGCAAATAAAAGCAGACTGTACTCTGAATACAGCCTGCCTATTTTTATAATGCATATTTCTCTTTAAATTCCTCATAAGCAACTTTATACGAGGTAGATTTCTTTGGTGACTCCGTATTAACATTATCATCATGTGTTTCGAGCAATGCAGCTGCAATTTTATAGCAGTGAACCGCAATCTGTTCAAGATTAGTCAACAGCTCGCCAAAGCTTGTACCCTGCTGCAAAGAACAGCTTCCCGATTTCAGTCTGTCAACATGATGTCTTTCGGCTTTGTTGCAAAGAGAACGTATAACGGTATTAAGTGCAGTTACTTTGTTCTTTGTATGATTATCCTCTGTAACAAATGTATCAAGGGTCATACCCATTATCTCGTTTACAGCACCCGTAATTACTCCGAGTTCACGGTTAGCGTCATCAGAGAATGTGATACTCTCTTCCTTATCTTTCTTCGCAATAAAAGCAATATTCATCGAGCGGTCTGTTATTCTTTCAAAGTCGGAAAGAGTACGAAGATACTTGAACACATAAGCATTATCCTCGTTTTTGATCTCACTCTTTGACAGCTTCATAAGATAATCGCCGATGTTTGTTTCATACTTATCGGCAAGTCGCTCATACTTAGTAACAGTTTCCATCTGATCATCAGTATAATTATTCAGCATAGCAATACTTGTCTTTACACTTGTCGCAGACGCCTCCGCCATAGCATTGATAGCGCTTCTACTCTGTGATATTGCAAGAGAGGGGTACGGCAAAAATCTTTCTTCAAGAGTAATGGGTTCAAATTTATCTTTATCCGTATGTGACTTTTCCTTGATAATTGAACAGGTAAGCTTATCCATTAACCCTATAAACGGGAAGAGTACAACGACATTTGCAAGTCTGAGCAGTGTATTTACAAGTGCTACGGAAAACTCATTCATTGTCATTGTTACAAACGAGAATGAGAAAATCGAGTTAAGTATATAGAAACCGCCTCCGCATATTACTACTCCAAGTACCGAGGAAAGCAGGTATATAAACGAAGTACGTTTGCCCTCTGTGCTTGCAGCAAGCGCAGACAAAAGTACAGGTACAGCCGCACCGATAGATATACCGAGCAGTATTGGCAGCGCAGTTGCAAAATCAATAGCCCCCGTTGCCGTAAGTGCCTGAAGAATACCTACTGCTGCCGAGGCACTCTGAAGTACAGCCGTAAACAACGCTCCTACGAGAATTCCTACAAACGGATTTGCAAACATTGTCAATAGGTTAATAAAAGCCTGACTTTCTTTAAGCGGTGCTACCGACTCACTCATTGAACTTATTCCAACCATAAGAACAACAAATCCTAGAAGTATATCTCCGATAGTTGAATGGCTTTTTGAAAATGACCTTAGAATAAATCCTACAATTGCAATAATTCCCGTAATAGTAGTCGTAGACAGCAGCGACGCCCATTGACCGACTCCGTCAATTTCGGACAGTGCAATTATCCAGCCCGTAATACTCGTGCCAAGCAGCGAACCCAGTATAATTCCGATAGATTGACGAAACTTCATCATACCCGAATTAACAAATCCGACAGTCATTACCGAGGTTGCCGAGGACGATTGAATTATTGCTGTAACGCCTGTTCCAAGCAAAATGCCTTTCAGAGGAGTGTCTGTAAGCTTTGCGAGAAAAAGCTCAAGCCTGTTTCCTGCTACACGTTTTAGTCCGTCTGACATAAGCGACATTCCGAACATAAACAAAGCAATACCGCAAAACAGGTTAAATACGTTTGATATACCCATAGAGGGACAGCCTCCTTGTTTAATTCTATTCCTTAATATTCATTTTTATACTGTGCAGTCAATTCAAATCAAACTACATCATTTTAAGTTTACCACAATAAGACAGCAAAGTCAATTACACATTATACTTTTATCAATTTGAATTATCATTTATAAAATTGTTTTAATAATTCTGTATTTTTGCAATAACAAAGGACTTCTGACAGAACATATATCAGAAGTCCTTTTGAACACCATTATTTATTTAATTCATCAAGCATTTGCTGAGGATTATCAGCCGCTTTTACCTTCTTGAACACCTTTTCAATAATACCATTTTCATCTATAAGATATGTTGTGCGAACTACGCCCATACTTACCTTGCCGTAGTTTTTCTTTTCCTGCCATACATCGTACGCTTTTATTGCAGTAAGCTCTGTATCGGATAAAAGCAAAAACGGCAGTTCATATTTCTCTTCAAATCTTTTATGTGACGCTGTGCTGTCCTTGCTGATACCTATAACAACGGCACCTTTCTCCGTAAACTGAGGGTTAAGGTTTGCAAAACCGCACGCCTGCTTTGTACAGCCTGCCGTATTGTCCTTAGGGTAAAAGTACAGTATTACTCTCTTTCCACTGAATTCTTCCAGTGTATGAATATTTCCGCTGCTGTCGGGCAGTGAAAACGACGGTGCTTTTGTTCCTGCTTCAAGCATATCAATTCTCCATATCTTTATCTGTTTTATAACCTATATTTGCAACTATATCGTTCTGAACATAGAAATACATATATGATTTTCCGATATAATAGCAATACTCGTCCTCATAAAGCATCCACTCAGAACCATAGACAGATGTAACCGCATCTATGCCCATACCTATTTTAATGCCCTTTTCGGTACTGATATTATCTGAAAAAATTTCGATAGAAGAAATAATGTCATTCTCATTTTCTTCATCGGGAACAGTATCTATGGAAAAATCCTCATAGCTATACGTTTTTCCTGTTAACTCTCCCTCTGCATTTGTAATATCTGTAACATGAATAGGCTCGCCCAAAACCTCTTCAAAATCCGAGATTATATCACCGAGCTTAATTCTTGCTTCTCCTATTACAAAATCAAGGTCATTTTCATCAAACCCTGCTATAATATCAGTATTTTCAGAATCTGTCTGAACATCTTCACTGTCGGAATCTGTTATTTCGCTGTCGCTATCCGTTTCCGTATCAGTTTCGCTGTCTGTACTCTCTGTTTCGGTATCGGCAGCTTCGGTATCGACTGCTGTATCTGTTTCTTCTGTTTCATAATAATAGTAGTAAGTAGTTATTTCCGTAACACGTGTAACGCTGCTTGTACCCGACGAACTATTATTTACCGAGGAAACAGCCGAACTGCTTTCCATATCAGAATCCGTACTGTTGTAAGAGCTGCTTGATGTTTCAGACGGCTTATGACTTACATCTACCTCTGTTTCCGAAACAGAAGAACCTTCGGAAGTTTCGCTGTATAATGCTTTTGAATAGACATCTGTTTCAGCGGGATTTTCTTTGACTTCACAGCCGCAGAAAGTTACTGCTATAATCAGCAGAACCGCTATACACAAAGCTTTAATTCTCATAACTTGCACCTTTCTGTAAAATAACATCGTTTTATATTTCTTCCCAAAAGTAGACACTCTTGTTTATACCATTATATCATTTTACAAGAAATAATCAAGCAGAACTCCACAATTCTGTTATTATCACAAAAAGTTATAATCTTTTGTATTTGTTTTTATTGTTTTTTCACACTGTTACAGATATACCCCATTACTCAAACGATACCTTAAACTCCATAGAGTCAACACTGTGACCAAGCTTTAATCTGTCCCCGTCTTCAAGAGTTGTACAGCCGCCGTCTCCCAAATCTTCATCATTAATAAATGTTCCGTTAGTCGAGCTGTTATCCTGAACATACCAAACACCGTTATTTGAAAATATAGTACAATGGTTATTGCTCACACGTTCATCTTTGCTCAGAAAATCACTCTGTCCTGCTGCCCTGCCGAGCATATACGGTGCGTCCTTGACCATCTCATTAGTAATAGCGAACGAATGTACTCCGTATCTGACTGCTGTAAAAATGATATTCCTCTCGGGAGCGGAATTTTCTTCTCCAATCTCTTCTAAATCAGAAAAATCCTCAAGAAAATCCGATAACCCATTCATCTCTTGACTCTCACCGGATATAGCCGAGTTATTGCTGATAACACCAATTTGATCCGACGGCAATTCATCGAGATCAACAATGATCTGCGGTAAAGATTTGAGATCCGCACCGCATACGCAGGTATCCTGTGTAACATCACTTATTAAACCGCATTCCAAACATTTTCTGCATGCTATTTCACTCATAACTATAATTCCCCCAATATTAAATTTCTTTCAGGAAATATATTCCTATTCTATATTTTCTTTATTATACACTTTTTTATACAATACGTCAATATATTTGTAATATTTGTTCAGAGCAACCGGATAAAAGATTATTTACAATTAAAAAAAGGGTACTCTTCCCAAATATTGAAATTTACAGGCAAATACCTCTGTTTAAGTTTAAGTATAAATTCAGGACAGAAAGCTTTTTTATATATACTTTCTGCCCCATTTTTTGTTAATCAGGTATTTTTATTCTCATAATGCCGTCCTTATCGATACTCAGCGTCATACCCTGTATATATTTTTTATAAAAATGCTGTTTCTCTGCTTCCGATATATCCATTCTGAGCGTCGTAAAAATATCATCGGTAAGCTTTCGTGTATCTACCTCTAATAATGATTTCATTCTTGATTCGAGTTCATTATGAAGTATCGCTGACTTAAATGTCTTTATATTGCCTGTACAGAAATCGTCTATCGAACAATAGTATGTTCCGTTTTCAATTAAAGCGTTCTTTATATCGGGTCCGCACTTAGAATATTCTATCATTACTATAAAATTAGCAAGCGGAAGTGAAGATATCAGTCCCCAAAAATCCGAATCACTTGAACATAGTATAAATGAAGATATTCCGTCACGATAAAACGATGCTGATACTCCCGCACATATTTTCATATCCACAAGAGATTTGTTATCTTTTATTCTGTCAACAAGAATATACTCAACCGGTATAGCTGTAATCTTCTGCAAAAATGACCAAGCTCTTGTTGTATGAACATCATCATAAAGCATTATCTTTTTAATGTGTGATATTTCATCTCTGTCGAGCTGAGTAAGTACCGAGGCAAGCTTATATGCGTCTGAATTTTCACAGTCAACAACTATTACGGTAGACTCATTCTTTCTGATAAAATCATATATGTTCGTCTTAACGCTCTCACTGGCGTCCTTTACCTTAGATATATCATAAAACTCATCGCTGTTTTGCTTATACAGAATTTTTAAAAACCTCTCGTCATTGAGCAGTATATTGCCCAGCTCCTGAGGATTCCAGTGGATATATCTTGTAAAAGGGTAGCTGTTCCTGTTATGGCTGAACTTGTTTGTTTCTACCTTTATTACATCGTCACTGTTACCTTTAGGGATCACAAAAAGATTTTTGATATAATCCCACTTTACCCACTCGGGGAATAGATCCTTAACCTCAGATATACGCTGTGCTATAAGAATATTTAAATCTGCTATATATCTCGTAACTCTGTAATTAGCTTTTACAATACTTATATCAAGCCTTTGAAGTGTTTTTATATCCTCTTTATATATTTCCTGGCGGTCAAGGTTTACTAAATCAAAAACTATGCTTCTTTCTGTATTGGAAAAATTAAGCATAAGATTTGTCCTCACATTACAAAGAGTCCTTATTGTTAATGCACTTCTGTCCTTTTCAAGCTTTTCAAAAAGCTCGGTATATCCGGGGTTGTAATTTACAAGCAGCTCCATTTTTGTTCCAATGAGATAAGCCACCGTCAGCGAAACATTTTTCTGAACCGACTGATAGTAAATGCTGTTGTCGTTTTCGTTATCCATTTTTCAAACTCCTTTACATTATAATAAAATCTAAAATCAAGCGTAAATTATTTTTATTATATCATAAAAAAATATTAAACGCAACATTGAAAAAATGTATATATCGTAAATTTGTTCATTATTATTTTGTCGAAGTAAGCGTATTTATAAGATTTACAGTAGAAAAATCGGGAAGTGTGAAGAACGCGTTCTCCATAATCTCCGTGTTCTCTATTGAGTGTTCTATTTCTCTCGAATATTTTTCTATTATCATTACTCGTCTTTCAAAATCATCTGTGGCATTGTAATATTCTATAAGGGAAGATATAACCACATAAGCACACCAAATACTTTTTAAACACGATATAACATCTTCTGTTTCTATCGCTTTCAAATAGTATCTTCCAATATAATACAACGACTGCCTGCAAAAATCTTCCTCTATTTCCTTACTGAGAATTATTTTACAATTTCGTGCATTCTCTATATCTATTCGAAAACTCTCGTCCATTATATCCAAACTTGAAAATAGATCAAACACAAAACTCCTATCGACAGCTATATCCTCAGGCAGAGTAAATTCTATATCATCTAACAGCGATATATCGAAATTGGCGTTATACAAAAGTTCCTGAACATACTCGGTATAAGCCAAAGCTTCTCTTAACTTTTTTTCAAAAGGGTCAGACGACATAAATATTTTGACAGTATATTTGCGTGCAGTAATAAGAAAATTCATCATCTCATTGGAATATCCGTTATCTTCGTTTGAAACAGGCTCAATATCACACAACTCAAACCGTTTGCTTTTCATTATTATCCTTACAGCCTCGGGGCACGCAAAAGACAGCATATACTCTGTAAATTCAGTAAAATCAAGTGTCAGCTTAGGGTATTGACGGCAGGTCTTGCACAATGCGTTTTCACCAAGTTCTTTTTGAATAGCACAAAGGCGGTCTTTGTCAAGAAAAGGACATTCTTTCTTGTCATTTAACAAAAATATCCTATCGCCGTCACTGTCGGTAACGATATTATTTCTAAGTTTTTCGCCGAGAATACCGCATACACTTTTATAGTATTTTTCTGTATCCTCATCAATTACAATTTCCCAATCCTTACAGCAGGTATCAACACACTTATCGGCAGTACATTTAAAATTTTTATAGAAATCAGGCATATAGTATTTCATATTTATCACCCAACTAATTTTACCATAAAACATAACCATTTGTAAACAGCATTAAAAGGACTGTACATCAAAGTCAATTTATGGTATAATAATCAAGCAGTATTTTCATGGAGGTATAAATTATGGAATATGCAAAGGTATTATCACAGGAACTTAATATTAAAGAAGAATATGCAAAAAATGTTATAGAACTGCTTGACGAGGGTAACACTATACCATTTATCGCACGATACAGAAAAGAAATGCACGGATCGTTAGACGACCAGCTTATAAGAACATTCTCCGAACGTCTTGAGTATTACCGTAACCTTGACAGCAGACGAGAGGAAATACGAGAGCTTATCAAAGCACAAGACAAACTTTCAGAAGAAGTATCAAAAGCACTTGACAATGCCGTAATGTTAAGCGAGCTTGAAGATATTTACCGTCCGTTCCGTCCTAAAAGGAAAACAAGAGCGTCTGTCGCTAAGGAAAAAGGTCTTGAACCTCTCGCACTTGCCATTTTAAAGCAGGATAAAAACTTCTCCCCCACAAAAGAAAGCGAAAACTATATTGATACAGAAAAAGGTGTAGAAAACTCAGACGAAGCGATTGCAGGCGCTATGGATATTATCGCCGAAATGGTTTCCGATAATGCCGAAATAAGAAAATCCGTCAGAACGACCGCTAACAAATCAGGTGTTATTGAGGTAAAGGCTGCCGACAGCGAACAGGACAGCGTTTATACCCAGTATTATGATTTCAGTCAAGGCGTTGCAAAGATACCTAATCACAGAATACTTGCAATAAACAGAGGCGAAAAAGAAAAGGTACTTAAAGTAAGCATTTCAAACAATGATGAAACCTCCCTTAACGCAATATACAAACAAACCGTTCACGGAACTAACCCCAGCAGTGATATTGTAAAGGCTGCCTGTGACGATGCATACACACGACTTATTTATCCCTCTATCGAAAGAGAAATTCGCTCAGACCTTACCGACCGCGCAAACGAAAGCGCAATAAAGGTATTTGCCGATAATCTCAAACAGCTTTTAATGCAGCCGCCTGTAAAAGGTAAAGTTGTAATAGGACTTGACCCCGGTTACAGAACGGGCTGTAAAACCGCAGTTGTTGACGCTACCGGAAAGATACTCGACACCACCGTACTATACCCTACTCATTCAAAAGAACAAATCGAACGCTCTAAGCAGAAGCTCCTATCTCTTATTGAAAAGTATAATGCGGATATTATATCCATAGGCAACGGTACTGCAAGCAAGGAAACCGAACTCTTTGCCGCTGATGTGATTGAAAAATCCAGCCGTAAGGTTTACTATATGGTTGTAAGCGAGGCAGGTGCGTCTGTATATTCAGCCTCAAAGCTTGCCGCACAGGAACTGCCCGACCTTGATTTAACACTGAGAAGTGCGGCTTCTATTGCAAGACGTTTGCAGGATCCGCTGGCTGAGCTTGTAAAAATCGAACCAAAGGCAATTGGCGTAGGGCAATATCAGCATGATATGCCGCAAAAGCGTTTAAGCGAAGCACTTGACGGAGTAGTTGAAGATTGTGTAAATGCGGTAGGCGTTGACCTGAACACCGCCTCACAAGCACTACTGTCAAGAGTATCCGGTCTTAGCAGCACCGTAAGTGCAAACATTGTAAAGTACAGAGAGGAAAACGGTGCGTTCACTTCAAGAACAGAACTGAAAAAAGTACCTAAGTTAGGTCCTAAAGCTTTTGAGCAGTCGGCAGGTTTTTTGCGTGTATCGGGCGGTAAAAATCCGCTTGACAACACAGGTATCCACCCTGAAAGCTACAAAGCTGCAGCAGCACTTCTTGAAGTTCTCGGATACACAGATACCGAAATAAAACAGGCTAAATTTACCGATATAAACGACAGACTTAAAAAGCAAAACACAACTCTGCTTGCCGAAAAGCTGTCTGTCGGAGTTCCCACTCTGCTTGACATCGCAAAAGAGCTTGCCAAACCCGGCAGAGATCCCCGTGACGAACTCCCAAAGCCGCTGCTTCGTGCAGATGTACTTGATATAAACGATCTTAAAGAGGGAATGACGCTTAAAGGAACTGTCAGAAATGTTATCGACTTCGGTGCATTTGTTGACATCGGCGTACATCAGGACGGACTTGTTCATATATCGGAAATGTGCGACAGATTTATCAGACACCCCAATGAAGTTGTAAAAGTCGGAGATATTGTTGATGTAAAAATTATCGGCATAGACACAAAGAAAAACAGAATAAGCCTTTCTATGAAGCTCTAAATCATATTAGCATTATAAGAGAACAAGCAGTATCGGAAAACTGCTTGTTTTTTCTGTATTAAAAACATTGAGTATTGTTATAATCAGATTAGAATTAGATTAACTCTCTTGTTATATGCCTTTATTATTGTTATAATAATTATGTAATCAATATTTTGCCGGTCAATGGAAAGGAATGGTATTATGAACAACAACTCATATTTTAACACAGATAACAACTCTTTTTCGGGTATAGATCTGCTTTCGGCAGTTAAAGATTGCTTTGACAAAATTGCACTCAGCACAGGTAATCTTAAACACTTGAACATTATGCTTGTAGGTAAAAGCGGCGTCGGAAAAAGTACCCTCATCAATAACCTGTTCAGAGAACGTCTTGCACAAACGGGCGGTGTGCGTCCTGTAACTCACGATATAACAGGATACTCCAAGCCGAATTTTCCGCTAACCGTATATGATTCAAGAGGATTTGAGCTTAATAAGCTTGCGCAAAAGAACATTAAGAAACAGATAACCTCAACTATTACAAAGTGTGCCTCAACAGGACGTTCGGACGACGCTGTTCACTGCCTTTTATACTGTATAAATTCAGGCTCACGCAGAATTGAACCCGAAGAACTAAACTGGATAAGAGAACTTACATCTGAAAGCTATATTCTTAAAGTCCCTGTTATTATCGTATTAACTCAGTCATACTCCGCACCCTATACCAAACAGCTTTCAGACTTTATTTACAGTCAAAACTTAGGGGTCAATGCCGTTGTACCTGTTCTTGCAGAGGATTACGATCTCGGTATGGGACAATGTGTTTCACGATATGGACTTGATAATCTTATTTCTGAAATTGAACGTACTCTTTCCGATGATCTTACGGCAACCCTTGCAAACGTACAAACAGCATCAGCAGAACTAAAACAGCGTAAAGCTTCTCTTATTGTTACCGCAACCACCGCAGAAGCTGCCGCCGCAGTTGCAGTCACCCCTTTGCCTGTTGCGGATTCTGTTGTGCTTGTTGCTATACAATCCAAAATGCTCGCTGAAATTACAACCATTTTCGGACTGGGAATAAGCAAATCCTTTATTTCGCTTTTCCTCTCCACCGCACTCGGCACATCGGGCGCAACTGTCGGCGGAAGAGCGCTTGCGTCTGCGCTAAAGCTTATCCCCGGAATAGGTACTGCCGCAGGAGGTATGATCAACGCAGGTGTTGCCGCCGCTATTACATCAGCTATGGGCAACGCATACATTCAGCTTATGACTATGATACTTAACGATCAGATACTACCTGATGAACTTGACTCTAACGCAAACATAGAAAAAATATTCTCTGTCATTGACAGATCTTTCCGACTTCAGAATACAAATGATAACTTTAAATCTGTATAATCGCAGGTGATAATATGAATAATGCTCCTCTCTTACCGAACTCGTCACCACGCATTAATATTATGCTTATAGGAAAAACAGGTGCAGGGAAAAGTACGCTTATAAATGCTCTTTTTTCCGAACACGTTGCCGATACAAACGCCTTTACCGCAGGAACTATGGGGATCACAAAAATCAACCGCCCGTACTCTATGCTTACAGTTTACGATACAAGAGGGTTCGAGATAGACGTTAAAGCACAGAAACAAACGCTCGATGAGATATTCACAACTGTCAAAAAGCTGTCTAAGGACGAAACCGAACGCATTCATTGTATACTCTACTGCATCAATCCAAACATTCACCGTGTTGAGGACGATGAGGTTAAATGGATACGCACTCTTACAAATACAGGACGAAAAAATAAAACTCCTGTTATTATCGTGCTTACTCAGGCTTTTTCTATCCCAAAAGCACAGCAGATAAAAGAATACCTTGAAACTTTATCGCTCGGAGCAAAGGATATTATCCCGATACTCGCTGAGGATTATATGCTAAACGAACATCAGATAATACTATCCTACGGAGTTGAACAGCTTACCGACGCTCTTTGTAAATTTATAAATTACAGTACGGGCGTATCCTCTATCGAAAGAAAAAAACATCAGGCTCAAAGAATAGTCGGAGCGTCTGCCGCTTCTGCAATTGCCGCTGCAGCAATTCCCATTCCTTTTGCAGACGCTGCCGCCCTTATCCCTATTCAGTTAGGTATGATCTCTGCAATAACCGCTGTATTCGGGTTAAAGCTCAAAAAATCTCTTATAACATCTCTTACCGCAAGCGCATTGAGTACATCGGGTACTACGCTTATAGGAAGAACTGTTACAGGCTCTGCGCTTAAACTCTTGCCTACTGTCGGAACGGTTGCAGGCGATGCTGTAAATGCTTCGTCGGCTTCTCTGCTTACAACTGCACTGGGCGAAGCTTACATTAAGCTTATGGTGCTTATTGCAAACGGAGAATTATCGGAACAATATCTTTCGTCAAAATCAGGTAAATTAGTGTTTTCACAGATGTTTTTGCAGGCGCTTATAGACAAAAAAGGTACAGGTGCGAAAAAGCCTTGACTATTTCGGCAAACTTTGATAAAATATCTACGGCGATAAACGCTAATCTATGTTTTGGGGAAATGTTTATGAAGAAGCTTTTATGTATAATTATTACAGCGGCATTGATCTCATCTGCTGCGCTTACAGGGTGTGACTTTATCATACAGGATAACAAAAACGAGCCTGATTCAGGCATATCCGAGGAAATTACAGACAGTGACGAAAGCGTAGAGGTGGAGTTCCATTTCTCGGCTGCTAATGATGAGGATACTCCTGCAAAGGATTACACGCTTCCTAAAATTATCGAGCCTACAACCTGCCCTCTTTCGGACAGCTCAATTCAAGCTATCTGTGACAACGCAGACAGCATTATTGCTCAGTATCCTGATTTTTCCGGTACGGTGCTTATGTCATCGGGCAACAGAATTATATATGAAAAATCCTACGGTACAACAGACGGAAAAACGCCTAACGAGGACAATACTATCTATCAGCTAGGTTCTGTAACTAAACAGTTTACAGGTACTGCTATTTTGCAGCTTGAAAAGCAGGGGCTGATTAATGTAAACGATACTCTTGACAAATACTTCCCCGATTATGACGCAGAGTATCTGAAAACCGTAACTGTAAGTCAACTTCTGCAAATGACAGCAGGCTTCGGCGACTATATGACTACAATTGAAGGAAACGAGGAAATACTGAAAAACTACATAAAGGCTAAAAAGAAGTCGGAAGATGATGCAAAGAAATTTATTGTATCGGCGATAATTAACGACGGCATTTATACAGACCCAGGTACTGTTTATACATACTCAAATTCATCTTACTATCTCCTCGGTATAATTATCGAGCAGGTTTCGGGAATGAGTTACAGGGATTATCTGCAAAAGAACTTCTTTGACTATGCAGAAATGACTAACACTTATTTTGCAGGCGACGGAAAAGATGTCTGTAAAGGTTACTCACCCGCACAGGAAAAATACATCTCCGACAAAGACGACATATATGTTGAGGCTGAGGGTGAATATGTATATCTCTTCTCGGCAGGTTCGGTTGTATCTAATGCCGAGGACGTTTTGAGGTGGCTGAGAGTAGTTACTTCAAACGAGCTTTTTACAGCTGATGACAGAAAAACCGTTGAACACGCAACTTGGCTCTATAATTACGGCTGGAATACAGGCGATAATATATGGCATCACAGCGGCAGAACATATACATATTCATCTCAGGTATATGCAGATTATAAGACAGACACACAGCTTGTAATACTTACAAATATATCATTCTATGAAGATTTGGGAGAGATCTCATATAAAATCTATTATCCTTTGGTAGACGCTGTAAAAAAAGCTAAAAAATAAATACACTCTTTTATATAAGGTGGGAAACATATGAACACCAAACTTATTTTTCAGGCTATTACAAAGTTTCTTTTGGGTATTATAATAATAATCGGACTTATATTTATACCGTCCGGCACATTCAAATTTGTGAACGGGTGGCTATTTATAGGACTGCTTTTTGTTCCGATGTTCATAATGGGTATTGTGCTTTTGATAAAAAATCCCGAACTGCTAAAAAAAAGACTTAATTCCAAAGAGAAAGAATCCGATCAAAGAATTGTTGTTTTGATAGGCGGCATAATGTTTCTTGCAGGATTTGTTGCAGCGGGGCTTAATTACCGTTTTAATTGGTATATGCTGCCAAAGTGGGTAATCGGTGCAGCGTCTGTAATATTCTTGTTGTCATACTTGATGTATGCGGAAGTTCTGAAAGAAAACACCTACCTTTCAAGAACGGTTGAGGTACAAGAAGAGCAAAAAGTTATAGACACAGGGTTATACAGTATAGTTCGCCACCCGATGTATACTGCTACTATATTTATGTTTCTGTCTATTCCTTTGATCTTAGGGTCTGCAATTTCTTTTCTGATATTTTTAATATACCCTTTCTCAATTGCGGCACGCATTAAAAATGAAGAAAAGGTTCTTGAAGCCGGTCTTAAAGGTTACACTGAATACAAACAAAAAGTTAAATACAGGTTGATACCTTTCATCTGGTAATATTTTTGCTTTTCTAAATTAAAAAATAGATGTATCAAAGGTGATATGTATATGATAACAATTGACCTGAACACTTTAAGCTACATCGAAGCAGTCAGAATGCTTGAAGAAGAGGGATATATACAGCAAGAACCGATACAGGATCAAATTGACACGGATATTTACAGGGTTATATATTCATATTTTTTGTATTATGAAAACAAGCCCATTGACTGCATTGATTACATTGAATACTGTAAACAAGCTGTCGATTATGAATATGAAGATGGCAGACTGACACTTGAAGCTATAAAAACAGAATTTGTTCATTCAAAACCATAAAAACATAGGGTACGGAATTCATCTCCCGTACCCTTTTTATTATGAAATTATCTTACTTCTTCTTTACAACATCAAGATTTAAGTCGGTTGACGCAACTTCTTTTACAGATGTTACAAGTCCTGCAAGACTCTGTATTTCCGATGGAATAATGATCTTTGTTGCTTTGCCGTCTGCCGCTTTCTGGAATGCCTCCAAACTCTTAAGCTGAATTACCTTATCTGTCGGATTTGCCTCATTGAGCATTCTGAGTGCGTCTGCATAAGCCTTCTGTACTGTGAGAATAGCCTCAGCTTCACCCTGTGCTTCTCTGATCTTGGACTCACGAATAGCGTCAGCCTG
>CACWKD010000017.1 GCA_902761345.1 uncultured Ruminococcus sp.
TTCGCGGGCAAGCGCATCGTCGCCCTCCTCCCGGACACCGGCGAGCGCTACCTCTCGACATGGCTGTTCGATTCGGCGCAGTAGGCGCCGAATCGAACAGCTGCTGGCGCGCAAGACTAGGCGCCAGGCCAAGGCAAAGGTTTTCGATTGCAATCGACGGCCATCGAATGCGATCGATAGCAATCGAAAACCGCTGCCTCTCAGCAAAAGCCAAAACAACCTATACAACAGCAAAGACCTAAGCCACAGGCACAGCATACACAACCTGCCTCACAGAAAATAAAATCCGAAAGCTATAATTTAGATAACTTTGCCGAAACTCAGCCAAAGCAAAGACCTAAGAAGAAAGAAGTGTCTTCTGAAATATGTAAGAACGGTACTCCTGCTCAAAGAAAGTATGTTGAGGCTTCGGAGTTTGACGAATGGACTTGCCCACAGTGCGGTAAAACTAATCAGGAATATGTCGGTGTATGTGCTTGCGGCAGACGCAAACCAAGACCACGCAAAAACTAAGTTGATATACATATAAAAACAATTACAGCGGTACTCTAATCAGTATCGCTGTAATTGTTTTTATGAGCAAAAGAAGCAGACAACTTATGCCTGCTCTTTTCTTTCTAATATCTTTATCTTGAAGAACTGCCACCGGATTTTCTTTTTCTACGCTTTTTATCTTTCATTCGCCTATTTCTGCTTTTCTTTTTATTATATGCAATCGTAAGAATTATATATATAATCAGCAAAAATACAACTACGCATACTGCGGCTATCATACCTCTTGATTTTAATATCCTCTTTGCATAATCCATATAGTAGAGAATAGTGCTGCGTTCTACTGTTTCAGACGCTATAAGATCAACCGTAGTTAGTTCTTGGTTCGCATAGCTTATAGTGGCTGTACCTATTACGCTTCCCTCTTCAACAGGTGCAGGAATGCTTTCGGGAATACTTGTAACAATATCTATACTCGTACTTTCAACATCTTTTGGAAGTATTGCAGAAAACGATCCCTGAGGAATTAACAATAGCTTATCCTGGTTCCAGGCAAATTCTATCGGTATTTCGCATACAGGCGTCTGTTCATCAATAACACTTTTTAGCTCAAGGTTTTCAAAAGCCCAATCGTAGAGCTTTATAGTATCTTGCATAGCACCGTTTGTTTCGATTTCTCTGCCGTTTTTGTCAACACACGGAGATCCCAAAACTACCGCCATATATGTATACCCGTTGTGACTTGCGGTAGATACAAGACAGTAACCTGCTTCATCTGTTGTACCTGTCTTTATTCCCTTTGCGTACGGATAGTAAAAATCTCCGCCTCGTGTTTCGTCAATCAAATAATTTGTCGTAATTAGCGGATAGTTCTTTTCCTTGTCAACCGACAGATATGCAGTTGTTGTATTGGTGATCTCGTTAAAGTCCGGCAAAGTAAGTGCGTATCTTGACATTAATGCGAGATCCTGTGCAGTAGTATAGTGATCCTCGTTGTGCAGTCCGTGCGGGTTCATAAAATGAGTATTAGTACAGCCCAAATCTTCAGCTTTTTCATTCATTAGATCAACAAACTTTTGTATTGAACCGTTTCCTATGTAATCCGCAAGCACCATAGCCGCATCGTTGCCCGATTTTACCATAAGTGCCACAAGCAAATCATATACTGTTACCTCTTCGTCTACAAAATACTGCAAGCCTGCCGTAGAACTGTCTGTTCCGATAAGCTTATCCAGAACCTCCTGCTTTATCTTAACTTTAGTTCCCTTAATATCCTCTACCTGATCTACTGTAACAATATATGTCATTATTTTAGTTGTAGAAGCAGGATATACCTTTTTGTCTGAATTAATGTCAACCACTACTGTATCTGTATCCATATTCAGCAAATAGACAGTGCTTGCTGTTAGATTTTCATTTACTGTAAATGTTGCACAATCTGCCGGCAGTGCTAAACACGATACCATAATAATCAACAACAGTACAAATGACACCGCTCGTTTTATTGTCATTAAATCTCCTCTTTTCTTTAATACCTAACTCTATCTCAGTTTAACTGCTGACCAACATTATTAAACAACATTCTTACTTCTGCCCTTAAACCCTTTAAAAGAAGGTTATCTTTATTGTTATATTCGTCCATTAAACTTTTTGCAGCCTCCTGTGCGTCATGTAGTATTCCAACATTTTCCGCAAGGTCTGCTATTTTCAGTTCGGGAAGTCCGTGCTGACGTGATCCGAAAAAATCTCCGGGACCTCTCAGCTTTAAATCCTCGTCCGTAATAACAAAACCGTCATTAGTCTTACAAAGGGCTTTTAACCTGCGTCTTGCGTCCTGTCCTTTTGAATTAGATACAAGAATACAGTATGATTTATACTCTCCCCTGCCGACACGTCCTCTCAACTGATGAAGCTGCGATAAGCCAAATCTATCCGCATTTTCTATCATCATTATTACGGCATTAGGTACGTTTACTCCTACCTCAATAACAGTTGTCGATACAAGAACGTCAATTTTTCCGTTTACAAACCTCTGCATTACATCGTCTTTTGCCGACGCTTTCATCTTACCATGCAGCACCTCAACGCTGTAATCCTTAAAACTGCCATTTTTCAAATTTTCTGCATACTCTACTGCACTTATAAGACCTGTTTCGTTATTTTCAACAGCAGGACATACAATATAACACTGTCTGCCCTCGTTGATATTCTTTATCAGAAAATTATATGCTCTCAGTCTAATAGAATCATCTATAAGCATAGTATCAACAGTCTGTCTGCCCGGGGGAAGTTCGTCAATTATTGACAGGTCAAGATCACCGTATATCATCAACGCAAGAGTTCTTGGAATAGGTGTTGCGGACATAACCAGCAAATGTGGGTTTTTGCCTTTTGCAAGAAGATCAGACCTCTGTCGTACACCAAATCGATGTTGTTCGTCTGTTATGACAAGTCCCAATGATGAAAACTCTACATTATCGGAAATCAAAGAGTGAGTACCTACAATAAAATCTATCTCCCCCTTTGACAGCTTTTCAAGTACGATCCTCTTTTGTTTTGCTGTCATGGAACCTGTCAATAACTCCGTTCGTACGCTTGTATCGGCAAAAAGTTTTGCAAATGTTTCATAATGCTGGGCGGCAAGTATCTCTGTTGGTGCCATCATTGCCGCCTGAAATCCCTCTCTGACACATGAGTACGCACAAGCAGCCGCAACCATAGTTTTGCCCGAACCAACATCACCTTGAACAAGCCTATTCATAGCAGTTTTCTTATTGATCATATCGTCAATACAATCGTCGATCGCTCGTCGCTGTGCTTTTGTCAAAGTGTACGGCAGCAGCTTTACAAACTCGTCTGTATGATCGGCTGTGAGAACAACTTCCGATTTTTTCTTTGCAACATTTTTCATAGATGTAAGACCCATTACAAGTACAAGAAGTTCCTCGAAAATCAGTCTTCTCCTTGCTCTCTCTACGTCCTCCATACTCTTTGGAAAATGTATTTTTGTAAGGGCTGTTTTAAGTCCTGCAAGATCATACTTATATCTAATGTAATCGGGTATCGGATCTACAATTACTTCAGGCAGCATAGATATCGCTTGTTTTACCGATGTTTCTATCTGCTTTGTCGTTAATCCTGCAACCTGACTGTATATTGGGTGTATAACTTCACCAACGGACGGTTTTGCAAAAACAGGGCTAACCATTTCCTTATACCCTGTACCGCCCGTCACTTTACCGTAAAACAGGTACTCCTCGCCTGTCTTTATCATCGAACTGATATACCTGTTATTGAAGAAAGTTAGCTTGATATATGCAGATTCGTCATACGCTCTTGTTGTCGCAAGAAGTCTGCCTCCCGAAATACGTGTTTCAGAAACAGGCTGTGCAACTGTTGCTTTTATACAAACAGTTTCCCCTATCGCTGCATTATCTATCAAGCACGGTTTACTCCAATCCTCGTATGTTCTCGGATAGAAACGCACAAGGGCACCGACAGTGTCAATGCCCAGCTTTCTGTAAAGCTGACCTTTTTTACTGCCGATGCCGTTTAAATGTTCTATTGGAATCTCAAAAAGTGAAGCCAATTAAATCAACCTTTATTCAACCGAAATAATAAAATAGTACACGGGCTGACCGCCGTTCACATAGGAAATATCTATATTATCTCCGTATTTTGCTGTAAGTATTTCTACAACCTCGTTAGACTGTTCCTCTGTTACACCCTCGCCGCTTATTACAGTGATAAAAGATGTTTCCTTAGAAACCAACTTCTTTGTAACCTTTACAGCTGCTTTTACAATATCCTTTTCAGTAATTGTAAGCTTGCCGTTTTCAAGGGCAATAATCTCGTTCTCTTTGATCTTATGCAGACCTACTCCGAAATCAGAATCTCTTGCGGCAAATGTAACAAGACCTGTCTGAACATCACTGTAAGATCTGCTGACTACCTCGATAGCCTCCTCTGCATTCTCGCAATCAGGATCATACGCAAGAAGTGCCGAAATACCTTGAGGAATAGTTTTTGTAGGAATAACTATTACCTCTCTGTCCTCTGCAAGCGGAACTGCTTGCTCAGCAGCCATTATTATGTTCTTATTGTTAGGAAGAACTACAACTCGCTTTGCAGGTGTTGCCATAACTGCTTTGAAAATATCTTCGGTACTGGGGTTCATAGACTGACCGCCGCTTACAACATTTGCACAGCCACAATCCTTAAAAAGCTCTACGAGACCCTCTCCTGCTGCTACTGCTACAAAACCGATCTCCTCGACAGGCTCTGCAACTACTAATTCGTTATTGCGTTCCTCCTCGGCTTTCTGCTTAGCCTGTTCCTCTGCTTCCTGAGCCTTTTTGTGCTGTTCTTTCATATTCTCGACTTTAACAGTAAGAAGTGAACCGTACTCAAGACCTGCCTGAAGTGCATTACCGGGATTCTCTGTATGTACATGAACCTTGATGATCTCCTCGTCATCTACAACAACAACACAGTCACCAATTGTCTGCAAGAAACCTCTGAGTTCCTGAGTATCGGTGTGAATATCGGGATCTCTGCCTACAATAAATTCTGTACAATAAGTAAATCTGATATCATCGTCAAACTCAGCCGCAGCCGCTCTGAAATAATCTACATTCTCATCACTTGTATTTGAAGCTGAGTCATTAAACTCAATAATCTCTCCGTCCTTAAATACAGAGAGCATTCCCTCAAAGATCGTACAAAGACCTTTACCGCCTGCGTCAACTACATTTGCTTTTTTGAGTACAGGGAGCATCTCGGGAGTAAGAGCCAGTGCTTCGTTTGCAGCCTTTACTACTGCTTCCCATACAATAACAGGGTCATTCTGTATTGCAGCAAGCTCATTACCTGCCTCATAAGCCATTCTTGCTACGGTTAAGATCGTTCCCTCTGTTGGCTTCATAACTGCCTTATATGCTGCCTCTACACCCTTTCCGAGAGCTTCGGTGAGGTCTTTACCGTCAGCCTCTTCTTTTCCCTGAAGTCCAATGGAAAATCCTCTGAATATCAAGGAGAGAATAACACCTGAGTTGCCTCTTGCTCCTCTGAGCATAGCTGAAGCTACTCTTTTGGCAACAGTTGCAACATCGTCAGCTTCAAATGTTTCAAGCATATTTGCAGCCGCACTGATTGTCATAGACATATTAGTTCCTGTATCGCCGTCGGGTACAGGGAATATGTTCAGATCATCAATAGCCGACTTCTTTAAACAAATGTTATTAGAGCCTGAGATAATTGCATTTTTTAAACACTTAGCACTTATCATTGTTGATACACTTCCCATCAATATATTTAAGTTAAAAGCTTTAAATGATTTCTTATTTCTTATCTTATTATACCACAAAGCGTATGCAAATTCAAATGAACATATTATAAACTTTGTGTATTAATAATAATCTTCTTCGTCGTAATAGTCGCCGTATCCGTCATCATAGCCATCATCATAGCCGTCATCTTCATCGTAAAACTCATCGTTCGAGTAATACACTTCTTCTGTATCTTCGATATCCTCGTTTTCAGTATCTTCACCCTCGGTATCTTCGGTAGTGGTATCCTCTGATTCTATCTCTGATTTATCTTTATCTGTATCTGTTGAAGAGTCCTCTGTTACATGAGCTATCTCTCTCTTTGAAGAAGGCGACTGCTGTTTTCTTTCAAATGAACTGTATGCGTCTGTATCCTCTACATAATCCAGTCTTTCAACCATATACTTTGTACTTCCCAAAAATTCATGTTCAGCGTCCTCGTAAGTTGGGAAATTCTTTATAGAATATGCGTGAGAGTTTTTAAGTGTTGTATCCTCGTAAAAGAGATTATTCTTTATATCCACACTGCCTGCGTCAAGGCTTGCCGATATATATATTTCTCCTACAAGAGTATCTCCGGGTTTAACAAATCCCGAACCGCCCGATTCCTCACATACAAACGTACCGGTTACCTTATATAATGCCGTAAAAATATTATCGCTGTACTGCAAAGAATTAAGCGAATAGTAGCAGGTTACAGGCTCATACTCAAAAGTCGCTTTGAAATTTGAGAGAACAAAGTCGTTCTTAATACGCATTATATCTGTAACTTTTTTTCTCTTAATAATTTTAGAACCAAACTCATCTCTTGACTCTACATCGGTATATTCTTCGCTGTCGGTATCCTCCGAATATACAGGCTCTTCTTCATCATTGTATGCATTTGCGTCCTCGTCCTCATCACTTGATACGATGTCCTCATCACTCTCCAAATACGGATCATACTCTTCGTCCGTATCTTCGCCGAAAAACCAATCATAGGATTTATATGCAGTTTCTGTACCCTCAACATAGTCTTTGACCATATAGTGCATTTTGGCTGTAACAGTATCGTAAGAAACTCCCATCATTGTTGTAACATATTTAGACAATCCTACCACAGTGTATTTCTTTACGTCCTCGGTAAATACATAGCCGTTTCTTTCTGCAACCTCTGCATTATACTCAGCACGAACTACAACCTTATCGCCGTTAGAAAGGTCGTGGTTATCACAGTAAAATGTAACATTATCGATAATATACTGAATACAGTTTGACTTATCAAGCTGAACTGAACCGTAAGGTGCAACACCGTTAAACTTTACGCCAAGACCATCAAACGGACTCATTTCAACCTTGTCCTCAAGACCCTCTATCGTATATTCAAATGAGTTGTCAATAAACTTCATATCAAGCGCCCTTGCAAGGCTCTCGTCATAGGTAACATTTATCGTAACTACATCGCCGTTTGAGAAATATGAGTCCTCATCACTTTTACCCTCGTAATCAAACTGAAATGTTTCCGCAAATCGAAGTACAGCCGTTTTATCCTTTTTACCGTCTGCGTACAGCTTGTTTACTTCAAGATCGTTAACCTTTATATCAAGTCTGCCATGTTCGGTATAGCCCACTACCGTAACATTTGCGAAATCTTTTACAGAATACTCAACTGTTCCGCACGCTGCAAAAAGTACAAGCGAAGAAAAACAGATTATCATAATCATAATTTTGCTGAGTAACTTCATAGATTGCCCTCCATTATTAATCATTGCAATTCGAGGAATTTACACTTTAAATTGTATTATAACACATCAAAATCAAATTTTCAATAATATATATTATTTTTTACATTTTGAAGAAAATATACATATCCCGGAACACTTTTATATTCTTATTGCCAAAAAAGACACCGGGTATCCGATGTCTTTTCATTATCAGCCTATTAATTCAAGAATTTTTGCTTCCGCAGCAGACGCATCTGCCTTGCCACGGCTCTCTTTCATTACAAAACCAACCATTGACTTGAGTGCCTTGACTTTGCCCGCCTTGTAATCGGAAACGGCTTTCGGATTTGCCTCAACAGCTTTCTTACATAACTCTGCAAGCATTCCCTCGTCCATTCCTGCCATATCGCTCTCGGTAATAAACTCTGTTACCGACTTGCCTGTATCAAGCATTTTTTCAAGCGTAGATTTTGCGAGATTATTCTTCACCTTTCCGTCATCAATAAGCTTTACAAGCTCACGCAGCTGCTGTGCTGTTATTGAAATATCAAACTTCTCCTTGTCGTCCTCGGTTTCAAGTCTGCGGAATATTTGACCGATAATAAAGTTTGAAACGTTTTTCGGTGTCTTTACGCCCTCAGAAGCTTCCTCGAAGAACTCCGCTATACGTCTGTACTTAGAAATATTTGCAGCGTCCTTTTCATTCATACCAAACTGCTGCACATACCTCTCTGCCTTTTGGAACAGTAACTCGGGTATCTGCTTTCTCAGCTCGTCTATTTCTTCATCTGTAACGCTTATCGTAACAAGATCGGGATCTCTGAAATAACGGTAGTCGTTTGCGTCCTCTTTACCTCTCATTGACGATGTCGTATTTGTTGCGTCATCATAACGCAGTGTCTGCTGTTCCACCTGTCCGCCCGACTCGATCAAATCCACCTGTCTTTGGAACTCATACTCCATAGCTCTGCCGATAAATGTGATCGAGTTCATATTCTTTATCTCTGTTCTCGTTCCAAGCTTATCGCTGCCCTCCGGACGAACGGAGATATTAACGTCACAACGCATACTTCCCTCCTGCATTTTACAGTCGGATATGCCTATGAAACGCATTATCTGCTGGAGCTTTTCAACGTATTCCTTAGCCTCCTCGACTGAACGGATATCAGGTTCGGACACTATCTCTATCAGCGGTACGCCGCCTCTGTTATAGTCAACGTATGTGTCGCCCCTCTTGTGGATAAGCTTTCCTGCGTCTTCTTCTATGTGAATTCTGGTAAGACGGATCTTCTTTCCGCTGCTCAATTGCACATATCCGTGCTCACACAGCGGTTTATCATACTGTGAGATCTGATACGCTTTCGGAAGATCCGGATAGCAGTAATTCTTTCTGTCCATCTTAGAAATATTTGCTATCTCACAGTTTGTTGCAAGACCTGCCATAATTGCGTATTTTATTACCTGCTTGTTAAGCTTAGGCAGAGTACCAGGCAAGCCTATACATATCGGACAACAATGTGTGTTCGGGTCACCTCCGAACTGCGTTGTACAGGAACAGAAAATCTTTGTATTTGTAGCAAGCTCTATATGTGTTTCAAAGCCCGCAACCATCTCGTATTTCATAATTTTCCCTCCTTACAGCTTTATGCCGTACTCAGAGGACTTGAATACCTCCGAGCCGACAGCGTTTTCATACTGCCATGCGGCATTTAGTATTGTACTCTCACAGAATGTGTTTCCGATAAGCTGCATACCTATCGGCAAACCGTTCTCTCCAAATCCGCAGGGAATACTTACACCAGGCAATCCTGCGATATTTACAGGAACAGTACAAATATCTGTTAAATATGTTTCTATCGGATCGCTTATTGCGTTGCCCTTTTCAAATGCAGTCATAGGAACTGTCGGCGCAAGAATTACATCGCAGGTCTTGAAAGCATTCTTAAACGCATTCACAATCGAACCTCTGAGGTTTTGAGCTTTCTTATAATATGCGTCATAATAGCCTGCGCTGAGAACGTATGTACCAAGCATAATACGTCTTTTTACCTCATCGCCAAAGCCCTCGCTTCTTGTCTTGCATATCATCTCATTTACGTCCTTGTACGCGTCTGTACGGTAGCCGTATCTGATACCGTCGTAACGTCCGAGGTTTGAGGAAGCCTCCGCGCATGCAAGAATATAGTAAACAGGCAAAGCATATTTGAGTGCAGGGAGATTGAAATAAACTATCTCCGCACCAAGGGACTTATAAACCTCACACGCTTTTTCTATACAAGCTCTTACCTCATCACGAACACCCTCAAGGTACTCTCTTGCAATACCTATTTTCATACCCTTGATGTCGTTTTTAAGAGTATCAACAGTCGGAGCGCCTTTTCTGCCCTGACTTGTAGAGTCCATTTTATCGTAACCCGAGATAGCGTCATAAACTATCGCAGAGTCTTCAACTGTTGTTGTTATCGGGCCTATCTGGTCAAAGCTTGACGCATAGGCGATAAGTCCAAATCTCGATACTGCGCCGTAAGTTGGCTTTAAGCCTACTATACCGCAAAAGCTTACAGGCTGTCTTATTGATCCGCCCGTATCTGAGCCAAGTCCGTAAACTGCTATATTTCCGCCGACAGCAGACGCAACTCCGCCCGAGCTTCCGCCTGCAACGTGGTTGATGTTATGAGGGTTAGCCGCGCCGCCGAAATACGATGTTTCGCTCGACGAACCCATTGCAAACTCGTCCATATTTGTTTTGCCGAGAAGTACAGCTCCCTGAGCCTGTAACGCTTCCCACACTGTTGCGTTGTATATCGGCTTGTAGCCCTCCAAAATTTTGGAACAGCAAGTAGTTTCTATACCCTTTGTGGAGATATTGTCCTTCAAGGTCATCGGAATACCCTCAAGCAGAGATAGCTCCTCTCCTCTGCTTAGTTTTTCGTCAACCTTTTTAGCAGCTTCAATAGCTGTGTCTGCCGTTACCGTAACATAAGCGTTCAGGTCTTTATTGGAAGTATCAATTCCCGAAAGAAATTTTTCTGTAAGCTCTGTACAGGTTATCTCCCTGTTTTTGAGCATATCACTGTAATGTCTGATTTTACTTTCCATAATTTACACCCTCTTGCGGACAAGGAAATGTCCCTCGTCTATATCATTTGCATTACTGAGGATTTCCTCTCTGTCGTATGACGGTACTACCTCATCTTCTCTGAATGCGTTCGAGAGATTATTTATATTATCAAACTCCACGCCCTTCTCAGACGCATTGTTTATCGTATCGGCAAACTTAATTATATCGTCCATAGCCTTTGTCATAGCGTCAAGCTCCTCTTCGGGAATATACAGCTTTGACAACCTTGCTATGGCTATTACATCTTCATGCGTAACCATACTGATCTTCCTTTCAGAAATATACGGATAACGGGGAAAGAAGATTTTTCATTTCTCCCCCGAATGATGTTTTGCTGCAATTATCTCAGCTTAATGTGAACCTCTCTAAGCTGCTGCTCTGTTACCTCTCCGGGCGAACCCAAGAGAAGATCCTGTGCGTTGCTGTTCATCGGGAACGCAATTACCTCACGGATATTCTCCTCTCCTGTGAGCAGCATAATCATTCTGTCAACACCCGGCGCCATACCTGCATGAGGCGGAGCGCCGTACTTAAACGCACTGTAAAGCGCCGAGAACTTTGCTTTCAGATCGTCCTCTGTATAGCCTGCAATGTCAAATGCCTTTACCATAATATCAACATCGTGATTTCTTACAGCACCCGAGGATAACTCTACGCCGTTGCAAACTATGTCGTACTGATATGCAAGAATATCAACAGGGTTCATTGTGTTAAGCGCTTCAAGACCACCCTGCGGCATTGAGAACGGGTTATGTGTAAAGATAATGTTGCCGCTGTCCTCGTCATACTCATACATCGGGAAGTCAACTATAAAGCACATCTCGAACTTGCTTTCGTCTATTATTCCAAGTCTTGTTGCTACCTCTGTTCTGATCTGACCTGCAAGCTTCGGCGCAAGCTCGGCGCTGTCTGCTATAAAGTAACATACTGTGCCCGGCTTCAAACCTGTTCTCTCAATGAGAGTTTTTTTATCTTCGGCAGGCAGGAACTTATCAATAGGACCGTCAAATGTCATATCGTCCTTAACCTTTACATAGCCCAGACCCTTCATTCCTATGGAGAGTGCAAATTCCTCCATTTTCTTAAACCAACTCTTTGACTGACCTGCACAGTCGGGTACATTTATCGCACGAACAGTTTTTCCTCTGAACGGGGCAAAATCTGTTTCAACAAACATATCGCTTATATCGGTAATTACAAGAGGATTTCTCAGATCAGGCTTATCTGTGCCGTACTTTATCATAGCCTCTTTATAAGGTATTCTCTTAAACGGCGGTTTGCTTACCTCTTTATCGCTGAACTTTGTAAACGTGTTATAGAGTACCTGCTCAGCCACAGCAAAAACGTCTTCCTGTGTTGCGAACGCCATTTCAAAATCAAGCTGATAGAATTCTCCCGGAGATCTGTCTGCTCTTGCGTCCTCGTCACGGAAACACGGCGCTATCTGGAAATACTTATCAAAGCCCGACACCATAAGGAGCTGCTTGAAAATCTGAGGAGCCTGCGGAAGAGCATAGAACTTGCCCTTATGCTTACGGCTCGGAATAAGATAATCTCTTGCGCCCTCCGGAGATGACGTTGAAAGTATAGGAGTTGAAATTTCAAGAAATCCCATTTCATTCATCTGCTCACGAAGATACGAAATAATCTTGCTTCTGAGAACTATATTGTCGTGATTTTTCTTATTTCTGAGATCAAGGTAGCGGTATTTAAGTCTTACCTCTTCCTTAACTTCCTTTGATGTCGCAACTTCAAAAGGAAGATTTGTCTGAGATTTTCCCAAAACGGTAAGGCTGTCTGTATGAACCTCAACCATACCTGTTGCTATCTTAGGGTTGATAGTTTCCTCATCACGCTTAACTACCTTTCCCGATACTGTTACGGTACACTCCTTATTGACATTTTCAAGGAGTTTGTCGTCATGCACTACGACCTGAACAACACCGTAATGATCACGTATATCAAGGAAAAGAACTCCTCCGTGATCTCGGATATTCTCCACCCAGCCTGCAACTCTGACATCTTTGCCAATGTCGCTTTCTCTTAATTCTCCGCAGTTATGTGTGCGGTATATGTTTTCTCTTGTCATATATTACTACCCTTTCTCGTAAGATAAGAATTGCTGCGTTTAGCAATAAAGGTCACCTAAACTAAGCAGTAACCCAACAGTAATATTAATTATACCATTTTTTAGGATTGTTATCAAGATTTTTTTATGAGAAGTTAGGCTTATTTAAAAAATTCTTTAAATATTTTCTTTTTTACTATACTATGATCCTAAATTTCCCTATCAATTCAGGTGCAGAGCCTTTTTCAGATACTGCCCCGTGTATGAATTTTCGCAGGCGGCTGTTTCTTCGGGAGTACCTGTAACAACAACAGTTCCGCCGCCGTCACCTCCCTCGGGACCTAAGTCTATGATATAATCGGCTGTCTTAATAAAGTCCATATTATGCTCAATGGTAACTACGGTATTTCCGCCGTCAACAAGCTTTTGCAATACATCTATCAGTATATGCACATCTGCTATATGAAGTCCTGTTGTCGGCTCATCGAGGATATATATAGTTTTGCCTGTTGAACGCTTTGACAGTTCTGTTGCAAGCTTAACTCTCTGTGCCTCGCCGCCCGAAAGCGTTGTTGCAGGCTGACCCAGCTTGATATAACCCAAGCCTACCTCTTTGAGCGTACTTATCTTGCGTTCTATTTTGGGGATATTCTTGAAGAACTCCAGCGCCTCATCAACAGTCATTTCAAGCACATCGTAAATATTTTTACCCTTGTATTTTACCTCAAGAGTTTCCCTGTTATAGCGTTTTCCTTTGCAGACCTCGCAAGGTACATACACATCGGGCAAAAAGTGCATTTCTATCTTTAATATACCGTCGCCCTCGCACGACTCGCAGCGTCCGCCCCTCACATTAAACGAAAACCTGCCTGACTTATATCCTCTGATTTTTGCGTCATTAGTTGAGGCAAACAATTCCCTTATATCAGTAAACACCCCCGTATAAGTTGCAGGGTTTGACCTCGGAGTTCTGCCTATCGGCGACTGGTCTATGTTTATAACCTTATCAAGGTGCTCCATACCCGTTATAGATTTGTGCTTTCCTGCCCTTGTTTTTGCACGGTTAAGATGTTTTGCAAGGTACTTATAGAGTATCTCGTTTATAAGAGAGGATTTTCCCGAACCCGACACACCCGTAACGCAAACAAACGTACCAAGCGGTATGGATACATTTATATTTTTGAGGTTATTTTCCGCAGCGCCCTTTACCGTAAGATAATTTCCGCTGCCCTTTCTTCTTGTTTTCGGTATCTCGACACATCTCTCACCCGACAGGTACTGTCCTGTAACAGAACGGCTGCACTGCTTTATCTTGTCAATATCTCCGATACAAACAAGCTCGCCCCCGTTTACTCCCGCGCCCGGACCTATATCGACTATACAATCCGCCGCATACATAGTATCCTCGTCATGCTCAACAACGATAACGGTATTTCCCATATCTCGCAGACGTTCAAGTGTTGCAATAAGCTTATCGTTGTCACGCTGATGAAGTCCTATCGACGGCTCGTCCAGTATATATAGTACGCCCATAAGTGACGAACCTATCTGTGTTGCAAGACGTATTCTTTGACTTTCACCACCCGACAGCGTACCGGAAGAACGTGACAGTGTGAGGTAATTAAGCCCAACGCTCTTGAGAAAATTAAGCCTTGAATGAATTTCCTTTACAATAAGCTCGCTTATCTTTTTATCACGCTCGGACAGTTCAAGATTATCGAGAAATTCTATCGCACCTACAACGGAAAAATCACAAAACTCGCTGATATTCAACCCTCCGACTGTAACTGACAGACTTTCTCTTGACAAACGTCTGCCGCCGCACTCTTCGCACGGTATAGCACTCATATATGCTTCAAGCTCCTCTTTTATCCAGCTGCTTTTTGTTTCTCTGAAACGTCTTTCAAGGTTGTTAATAATTCCCTCAAACGGCACTTCATAAGTACCCTCGCCGTACTCGTTTTTTCTGACTATTGTTAATCTATCGCCGTCCGTACCATAGAGAATTTTCTTCATAATATCCTTTGGCAAATCTGAAATAGGAACGTCCAAAGAAAAATCATATTTCTTTGCAAGTGACTCCATGTACATAGTCGCAATAGTCGATCCTTCCATAGCCCAGCCGCTTGCTTTTATTCCTCCTTGACGAATTGACTTGCTCTCATCGGGAACCACAAGTCCCTCGTCAATTTTCATAAATACTCCCAGTCCCGTACACTTCCTACACGCACCGAAAGGATTGTTAAAGGAAAACATTCTTGGAGATAGGTCGTCAATACTGATACCGTGGTCGGGGCAAGAGTATTTTTGAGAAAACAGATAATCCTTATCTCCTATTACATTAACTATCGTAAGACCGTCTGAAAGTGCAGATGATGTTTCGATAGAGTCGGCAAGTCTGCTCTGCATACTCGGCTTTACGACAAGTCTGTCTATCACTACATCGATATTATGCTTTTTATTCTTTTCAAGCTTAATATCCTCGTCCAGCGAATAAACCTCTCCGTCAACACGAACTCTCACATAACCGTCTTTTCTGGCTTTTTCGAGTATCTTAACGTGTTCGCCCTTTCTTCCTCTTACCACAGGTGAGAGTATCTGTATCTTAGCGCCCTCCTCAAAATTCATTACGCTGTCAACTATCTGGTCTACACTTTGCTGTTCAATAACTCTTCCGCAGATAGGACAATGCGGTACGCCTATTCTTGCGTATAAAAGTCTGAGATAGTCGTATATCTCCGTAACCGTTCCGACAGTAGAACGTGGGTTTTGCGAAGTTGTTTTCTGGTCTATGGAGATTGCGGGTGATAATCCGTCTATACTATCGACATCAGGCTTTTCAACCTGCCCCAAGAACATTCTCGCATAAGATGACAGCGACTCAACGTATCTTCTTCTGCCCTCTGCATATATCGTATCAAACGCAAGCGATGATTTTCCCGAACCAGACAAGCCTGTTATAACTACAAGCTTATCTCTCGGTATCGTTACATCTATGTTTTTAAGGTTATGCTCTCTCGCACCTTTTACTACAATGTTCTTTTCTGACATATAAACCCTCCTTACAGCAAAATACTGCACCCGTAGATGCAGTATTTGTAATTAATCTTTCTTGCTGTCACCCTTTTTCTTGAAAAATCCGCCCGATGATTTCTTCTTTTCTTTCTTTTCCTCGGGTTCTTTTTCAAGATAGTCGTCAAGATCGTAATCTTTCTTCTCGTCCTCTGTATCAGCTTTTTCCTCGTTTTTCTTCTGTTCAGGCAATTTGTTACTCTCAAACTTCTCGGGATCATACTCGCCCTTCATAATAGCAGTAAATTCCTCACCGCTTAATTTTTCCTTTTCGAGGAGTATTTTTGCAACCTCGTGAAGCTTATCTATATGATCTGTAAGAATTTGAGTAACCTTCTCATAGCCCTCCTGAACGATAGAATAAATCTCATCGTCTATCTCCGAGGCAGTTTTCTCGGAATAATTCTTAACATGACCCATATCTCTGCCGATGAACACCTCGTTCGAGCTTTCGCCAAAGGTTATCGGACCGAGTTTCTTGCTCATACCGTACTTTGTGATCATATTCCTTGCTATCTCGGTAGCACGTTCGATGTCGTTTGACGCACCTGTCGATACATCGCCAAAAATGATTGCCTCAGCAACACGTCCGCCAAGCAGAACTATTATCTCTTCCTTCATTTCCTTATAGGTGTTATACATTTTATCCTCGCTCGGCAGCGACATTGTATAACCGCCTGCAAAACCTCTCGGAATAATAGAGATCTGATGTACATCGTCCTGTGTTTCGCAGAAATAGTGTGCTATTGCGTGACCTGTTTCGTGGTAAGCCGTTATCTTCTTGTTTTTCTCGGTCATTACCTTTGAGCGTTTCTCCGTACCTACAACAACCTTTACAGTAGCTTCCTCAACCTCAGTCATAGTAATAGCTTTTTTATCTTTTCTTGCTGCAAGAAGAGCAGCCTCATTGAGTATATTTTCAAGATCGGCACCTGTAAATCCTGCTGTCTGAGCGGCAATTACTCTTAATTCAACATCAGGTGCAAGAGGTTTGTTTCTTGCGTGTACTTTGAGTATCTCTTCTCTGCCCTTAATATCGGGGCTGCCCACTACGATCTGTCTGTCAAAACGTCCCGGACGCATAAGAGCAGGATCGAGTATATCAGGGCGGTTAGTTGCTGCGATCATAATTACACCGATATTTGCCTCAAAGCCGTCCATTTCAACAAGAAGCTGGTTAAGCGTCTGTTCTCTCTCGTCGTGACCGCCGCCAAGACCTGTACCTCTCTGGCGTCCTACCGAGTCGATCTCATCTATAAATATGATACAAGGAGCGTTTTTCTTTGCTTGATCAAAAAGATCACGAACTCTTGACGCACCGACACCTACAAACATCTCAACAAAGTCCGATCCCGAAATTGAAAAGAACGGTACGCCCGCCTCGCCTGCAACGGCTCTTGCAAGCAGGGTTTTACCTGTTCCCGGAGGACCCATAAGCAAAACGCCCTTTGGTATTCTTGCACCGAGTGTATTGAACTTTTCGGGGTTTTTCAAGAACTCAACTATTTCCTGCAGCTCTTCCTTTTCCTCGTCTGCACCCGCAACATCTGCAAATACATTCTTTTTCTCACCGTCACCGGAGTTTTTGATTTTAGCCTTGCCGAAACTCAGCGTTTTATCTCCGCCAAGTCCGCCCGACATTCGTTTCATAATAACTACCCAGACAACTACTATTATAATGATAAGACCGATATTCGGTATCACAGACCATAGTATCGCACTGTCAACCGAACGCTCAATGTCGTATGTTATCTTGCTGTCGGGATCGTCCACATATTTCTGTACATCGTCAAGAAATCTCTGAGGATACGCAAGTGAAAATGTAATTTTCTCGCTCTTGTCCTTTAGCTTGATCTTTAGCTCTCCGCTTTCGGCTTTAAGGTTAAACGACTCTACCTGACCCGTACTGAACATTTCTATAATTTCTGAATATTTATACTCATCTTTAGGAGTCTGCATCGCAATAAATCCCGCAAGTAACAAAATCAGTATAGGAAATATTATCCAAAGCAGCATACCTTTCAGACTTTTCTTGTTGCTGTTATTATCCAAAAATACATTCACTCCTTACATTTATGTATATATTAAAAATCACAAATAAACCTCGGGCTTTAATACTCCTATATAAGGTAAATTGCGATATTTTTCGGCATAATCAAGACCGTATCCGACTACGAACAGGTCATCTATTTCAGAGCCGAGATAATCAATAGTAACATCTTTCTCACGTCTGCTGGGCTTGCTCAAAAGAGATACAAGCTTTAAGCTTTTAGGGTTTCGGCTTTTCAAAAGTTCTAAAACTGCCGACAGTGTGTTTCCGCTGTCGATAATGTCCTCTACAATCAGAACATTCTTTCCCTCTATCTCCTCGGACAGTTCCATTTTCACATTAACTACTCCGCTCGACTTTGTGGAATTTCCGTAGCTTGAAACGGACATAAAGTCAAGCTTGCATGGTACATCTATTTTTCTCATAAGATCGGTAATAAATACTACCGAACCCTTTAAAAGTCCGACTAAAAGTATTTCCTCGTTTGCAAAGTCCTCGTTTATTCTCTCTGCAATTCTGCATACCATATCATAAAGATCTATCTCACTGAATACAATTTCCGAAATATCTTCATACATTACTCTTCCCACACCTCTACTATAATATAGCTGTCGCTGTCGGGTACGGCATTTTCCGCAGAGCCTATACCCTCTATCCATAATACCTCTTTTCCACTTGCAAGCAAGAGGAGCTTATTACGTCTTTCCTGCGGTATCTTCTCATCAATAAACAGCTTCTTAACGGCTTTTGTGCAATTTCTTCCATACTGTCTGAAATAATCCCCGACTCTTCGCTGTCTTAGTACCGTATCACAAGATAGTATATCACATTTAAGTCTTAGATATAATAACTTTTTGTTAATTTTATTATCTGTAAAATCATTTTCCGATTTTTTCTCACGAAAAACATACTTTTTCCCGCAAAAAGAGTACACTTCGTTTATTTTCGGACACACAGGCTCAAAATAAACCTCCTCTTCCTCTTCATTTGCAAAAACAAGGGTATCGCCCTTTATTTTCACTATACAGTTTTTCCTGATTTGCAAAGCTCCAAAGCGATTTTGTATCATCTCAACAATAATATCAATATGACGCTTTTCGGCGGTTATGTGAAAAATTTTTTCAACAGCCAATTTTATTACAGACGGCAGAATATCTTCGTCTTCCGACAATAAGCCGCTTACCGAATACCCTCCGTCTACGCTATTCTTTTCAAGAATAAATCGGCTTTGTTTGTTAATATATCGGCTCTCTGTTTTTGCCAGATCCGACAGCCTGTTTATTACAGAGTCTGCACTTGAGTTTATCTTTTTGAGCTGCGGCAGTACATTGTGGCGAATTATATTTCTTGCGTAATCGTCTGTAAGGTTTGTACTGTCTATGACAAACGGAATATCTCTGTCCGAGCAGTATTTTTCTATCTCCCGTCTTGTACATCTTATCAAAGGTCTGATAATGTTATCCCTTACGGGCGGTATTCCCGACAAGCCCTCTACTCCGCATCCTCTTGTCATGTTGAGCAGTACAGTTTCGGCATTATCCGACGCAGTATGTGCGGTGGCTATAACAGTATTGTCATCATCTGCAAGTGAAGCAAAAAAAGCATACCGCTCGATCCGTCCGCACTCTTCAAGTCCCTGTTTGCGGGTTCTTGCAAGGCTTTTTATATCTATACTTTTTTCAAAGAGAGTGACTCCTCTTTTATTACATTCCTCTCTCACAAAAAGATTATCCCTCTGCGACTCCTCGCCCCTCAAGCAGTGGTTGACATGGGCGGCAATTACAGTTATGGGATAATTGTGTGAAAGCTCAAGCATGACGTCAAGCAGACACATTGAATCCGCACCGCCCGATAATGCAACTATGACTTTATTCTTGCCGACAAGCATTTTGTACTCATCGACAGTCTTTTTGACCTTATCAAGCATCTATATTCTCCTTTGCGGTAAACCTCATAAACTCGCCTCTCCAATGGAGTGCTACGCTTCCCATTTCTCCGTGACGGTTCTTTGCAATAATACACTCGCCGCTGTTTTTGTCAGTAGTTTCTTCATCGTTATTATCCGAATGATCGTTGTAGTAATCCTCTCTGTACAAAAACAAAACTATATCTGCGTCCTGCTCGATAGAACCCGACTCACGCAGGTCTGAAAGCTGCGGTCTGTGGTCTGCACGCTGTTCACTCTGTCGTGAAAGCTGTGACAGAGTTATTACGGGAACATTTAACTCCTTTGCAAGAATTTTGAGGTTTCGTGTCATATCCGATACCTCCTGAACACGGTTTTCAATTCTCTTACCACTCTGCATAAGCTGGAGATAATCTATTATTACAAGCGACACGCCCTTTAAACGGCGAAGTTTTGCTTTCATAGCAGGTACTGTAATACTCGGAGTATCGTCAAGGTATAATTCCGAACTCGACAAAACATCTCCTGCCTGAATAAGCCTTGACCATTCGTCCTCGGATAGTTTGCCTGTTTTTATCTTCTTACTCTCTATCATAGCCTCTGTTGAAAGCAATCGTGACGCAAGCTGTTCCTTAGACATTTCGAGTGAAAAGAACGCAACTTTCTTTTTCTGTGTAACAGACGCACTCCTTGCAATATTCAATGCAAAAGATGTTTTTCCCATACCGGGACGTGCTGCAAGCAAAATTAAATCGGAACGGTTAAGTCCCGTGATATAGTTATCTATTCCCTTAATTCCGGTAGACAGCGGTTTCATTTCATCGTTATCTACGGAATTCAGCTGGTCAAGTCTGTCGTAGGTTTCCTGAATTACCTCTGATATATGCTGTAAGCCCTGTATGCTTTTACCTTGACGAATGTCAAATATTCTCTGTTCGGCAGTGTCTATCAGTACATCAGGCTCCTGATAACCGTCGCTTGCCTCCTCGATAGTTTTTCTGGAAGCGTCTATCAAGGCTCTTGTGTCATACTTTTTTCTTACAATATCTGCATAAACCTCTACGTTCTCGGGTGAGATAGCAGACTCTACAAGTCCTATTACATACGTTCTGCCCGAGGCTTCATCAAAACTTCGAAATGTTTTAAGCTTTTCTATTATGGTAATAAAATCAATAGTTTTGCCGTCTGTAAAAAGCTCCAGCATAGCCTTATAGATAAGCTTGTGCATTTCTATATAGAAATAATCCTCTTTCGGCAGAATAACGGCTACCTTTGATATACATTCGGAATCAAGAAGTATATCTCCGAGTACAGCTTGTTCCGCCTCGGAGTCGTAAGGGAGTTTTATCCCCGAATAAATGCTGTTTATATCATTTTCAGCCAACGATAAAACCTCCCGTTATTTTTTACTCACACACTTCTACAATTATCTTTGCCGTTATTCCCGTGTAAAGCTTTACCTCGCAGTCATACTTTCCGTACTGCTTTATCTCACCTGTAATAGTTATTTTTCTCTTATCAACTGTTAAGCCGAATCTCTGCTTGATCTCGTTTGCGATCTCTTTCGGCGTGATAGAACCAAACAGCTTGCCGTTATTACCTGCCTTTGCGTGAATAACAATAGTTTTTGATTCAAGCTTTTTCTTAGCGTCGTTCGCCTGAGCTATCTGCTGATCTACTTTATACTTCTTTGATTCCTCGGCATTTTTCAGCTCGTTCATTGCCTGAGCGTTCGCCTCTTTAGCAAGGTTTCTCGGAAACAGAAAATTCCTTGCATAGCCGTCGCTGACATTAACAAGCTCTCCTTTCTTTCCCGAACCCTTTACGTCCTGCAATAATACTACTTTCATTGTATATTCCTCCTCTTTATAGATGACGCAGGATCAAATCCGTCACCTGCTATCTTGTTAATTGCGTCAACAAGTTTTTCTCTTGCCGCATCTTTTGTGATCTTTCCGAGGTTTGCACCCGCCATAGTCTGGTGACCTCCTCCTCCAAGCTTCTCCATAACAAGCTGTACATTGACATCTCCCAACGATCGTGCAGATACGCACATATTGTCAAGCGACTTATAGATAACATAAGACGCCTGCACGTCCTGAATAGTCAAGAGTTCGTCGGCAGCCTGTGCGGCAGTCATTCTTATATCCTTGTCCTCGTTCATTGTATCGTCTGTACATGCAATTGCACTGTTATTGTATATCTCAGCCTCCGATACAAGACGGGATTTGGTTTTGTATGTATGGAGCGAATCGGAGAATAATCTCTTTACCTCTACCGTGTCCGCTCCCTTACGTTTCAGAAAAGCCGCCGCCTCAAATGTACGAACGCCTGTTCTGAGAACAAAATTCTTTGTATCAAGCATTATTCCTGCAAGAAGTGCCTCTGCCTCGGGACGGGAAAGTGCGTCGCTGTTGATATACTGCACAAGTTCGGTAACCATCTCGCTCGCCGACGAGGCAAATGGATCATGAAAGAATACGCTTGCATTATCTATATGGTTTACCATCATTCTGTGGTGATCGATCACGACAACATTTCTGCAAAGCTTATACAGTTCGGGATCGTCAACAAAAGTGGGAGAATGTGTGTCCACTACTATAAGCAAAGTTTTATCGTTTACTTTTTTTCTTGCCTGTTCGGGCGTCATAAACGCATAAGCATAACCGTGTTCGATGAAATTATCAAGGAAAATTTTGGCAAGAGAAGTTTCCTTATTAATTACTATATTTGTTTTATTCGGGAAAGTCTTTGTAATAACGCTCCACATTCCGACTGCCGAACCTACCGCATCAAGGTCTGACGACTGATGACCCATTATAAATATGTTGTCTGCCTGAGCTATCTCGTCTGCAAGAGCCTTTGCTATAACTCTCGCCTGTACTTTTTCGTGTTTCTCTACACCCTGAGCAACTCCGCCGAAAAACTCATAATCATCGCCTGTTTTTATTGCGACCTGATCGCCGCCTCTGCCAAGCGCCAGATCAAGTGCGGTAAGCGACCACTGTTCACTCTGTAAAAGCGTTGAAGCTCCCTTGCCGACGCCCATAGAAATGGTAGTTTCGTTGGAATACTCCGAAATTCTTATAGAACGTATATCCTCCAAAAGCTTGAATTTTGTATCCATAGCAATTCTGAGGTGTTTTTCGTCCATAATTATTTTATATCTGCCCGTACCGCTGCGAACATAAACCGCCTCCATAGAGGTACACCACTTTTTTATAAGAGTTTCGGTTTTTATCATAGCCTGATTGACATTATCATCGGTTATATTGCGTTCAAACACATCTCTGTTATCAAGGTTTACGCTTGCAACAACAGGGCGTGTATCATGATAAAGATCTGCGGCGGTTTTGTAATCCGTATCATCTATAAAAAACAGAACATATCCGTAAGTTATCTCCGTTGCAAGTATGGTGTATCTTCTGCCCTCGAGAAAAGCGTCTGTTCCCGAATTGAGCAAAAGTGTTTCCATATCAATGTTTGCGATATATCCGTCTATTTTGTCGCCTGCACATTCTCTGCCTTTTGATAGTTTTCTTTTAAAGCTTGCATTATACCATAGAATATCCCCCTGCTTGCCCGAAATGACAACGGGTACAGAAAACTTTTCAAGATATGTGTGGTCTATTCCCTTTATACCTCTTGCGGCGTCTCTTACAACCTTATTAACGTAATAATGGTATTTTAAGTCCGAGAATATAATAATAATCGCTGCTATACCTGCAAGACAAAGGTCAAATATAAACACATGTCTGTCATATCGCCTTGCGGTAATTCCCATAAGGACAAGGACAACCGAAAAAACTAAAGTTTGCGGCATAAAATATAAAGGCTTTTTCATAATGATCTAAACCTCCGCTGAGATCGTGTTTATCATACGTCCATGATTATAGGCAGTATCATCGGGCTGCGTTTTGTACGCTCAAATATCATCTTTGAAACATCGTCTTTTACCCTGTTTTTGATAGTAGTCCAGTCATGGATATTTTCATAAGCACAGTCGTCCAGAATATCCGATACTCTGTTTCTTACCTCGTCAAACAGCTCATTGGATTCCCTTACATATACAAATCCTCTTGAAACAATATCGGGACCCGATATAACATTTCCGTTTTCCGTATCAAGGGTTGCGACTATTATCACAAGTCCGTCCTGACCTAAGTGTTTTCTATCACGAAGAACTATACTTCCTACATCGCCCACTCCCGAACCGTCAACAAACACCTTGCCTGCCTGAACGCTCGGCAGCTGCTTTAAATATTGATCATTAAGCTCCACAACATTTCCTATATCGCCTATAAAGATATTCTTGTGTTCCATACCCATAGCCAAAGCAAGCTCGGCGTGCTTTCTTAAATGTTTCTGCTCGCCGTGTACAGGTATAAAGAACTTGGGCTTTGTAAGACTGTGGATAATTTTAAGTTCCTCACGGCAGGCGTGACCCGAAACATGAACCTCATACATCGACTCATAGACTACCTCACAGCCCTTTTTGAGAAGCTCGTCAACAACATTTCCGACAGTTTTCTCGTTTCCTGGAATAGGGTTAGCTGATATAATAATAAAATCGCCAAATCCAACATCAACCTTTTTGTGATCCGAGTAAGCCATTCTCGACAACGCAGACATAGGTTCTCCCTGACTGCCCGTTGTTACAAGAACTATCTTTTCGGCAGGATAGCGGTTGATAAGGTCAATATCTATCATTACACCGTCGGGCACATCAATATAACCGAGTTCATCTGCCACATGTATATAGTTGAGCATACTTCTTCCCGACAAAGCAACCTTTCTGCCATGCTTTTGGGCACAGTAGATGATCTGTTGTATTCTGCTTATATTCGAGGCAAAAGTCGCTATAATTATACGCTTATGTTCAGCACGCTGAAACAGCCTTTCAAACGACTCAAACACAGTCTGTTCCGTCATGGTGTAGCCCATTTTTTCAGCGTTTGTAGAATCCGCAAGAAGTGCAAGCACGCCCTCTTTGCCAAGCTCTGCAAAACGTGCAAGATCTATCATTTCACCCGTTGTAGGTGTGCAGTCGATTTTGAAGTCACCCGTATGCACAATAGTACCTACCTCCGTATGAATAGCAACAGCTACCGAATCGGGGATCGAGTGGTTTACATGAATAAACTCTATCTTCATACAGCCGAGCTTTATAGTATCTCCTGCTTTTACAACATTAAGGGTAGTCTGACTGAGTACGCCGTACTCCTTGAGCTTATTCTCGATAAGACCGACAGTTAAAGCTGTCGCATAAATAGGCAGTCTGACCTTATTTAGCAAAAACGGCAGACCTCCTATATGATCTTCGTGTCCGTGTGTAATTACAATACCCTTTATTCTGTCGATATTTTCTTCAACATAAGTAAAATCGGGTATCACAAGATCTACACCGAGCATATCTCCGTCGGGGAACGCCATACCGCAGTCAAGGATAAAAATATCATTATTGCACTCAAAAAGAGTAATATTCTTTCCGATCTCGTTAAGTCCGCCCAAAAACATTATTCTGATAGTTGGTTTATTCTTAGGCTGAGGGTTCTTTTTAGTCTTAGGCCTCTTGTTTGTAACATTTCCACGAGGCTTGTGGTACTTCACAGGCTTATTGTCGTTCTTTTTCTTAACATTTGCACTCATGTGGGTTTTATTTCTTGCCGTGCCGCTTTTTTTCTTGTAATTTACATTCATTCGAGTAAATCTCCTCCGTATCAAAAAATTTTTATATATAATATCGTTTTGCATTTTTAGTTATAAATATGAAATGTATAGCAACGGTGCCTATACAGAAAGCAAACGATAAATATTAACAAAATACTGTAAACATATAATTTCCGTTTTATAGGAAAAAATACCGCACAAAAAACTTCTGTCTTAAAGACGGCGATAATTAATCTATTATATTGTAACCCAATAATTTCATATTGTCAAGCAAACAATCTTTTTTTAAATAAAAATTATAATTCTTTTATTGAACAATATTACCCGAAAGCGATTGTTATTACCGCATTCGGGCGTGTTATCAGGTATTCTTCTGTAAATCAATCGGATATACTTCGTTGTTTCTCTGCTATCTCACTAACGTATTTATCGAGCAATTCCGATTGCAGCATAGTTGACATATGACCACCTGCAATATAACGAAAATCCTTATCGGGTGCGGTAACGCTGTCAATATAATTTTTTGCAACGCTGCCGTAATCATCGTCACTTCCCTGCAAAACATATATAGGCATTTTATATTCGGTCTTATCCGTTAAATAAAAGGTATCCAAAAATCCATGGCTCTTTATATTAAAATTAAGCAACATAATTTTTTCACCCTGAACTGCAAAATATGACGTTGTTTTATCAGTAATAATTCTGAACAAAGCTTCTATACCATGATTTTCTATTACAAACAAATAGCCAAATTCAACTTTAGTTTATGCAAGTTCTTTGTAATCTTTACCCTGTTCCAAAAAGCTCAATGCTGTATTTGCGATAGTTTCTTTTAATTGTTTATTATCGATCTCGTTTCGTTCATTCACATTCATATCTATACTCCATTCTATAAAAACACAGTACCTCCAACATAAAAGTCAAAGGTACTGTTAATTATCATTTTATTATACGGACTGAAATTATCAGTTTACCATGCTTGCAACCTCTGCTGCAAAATCGTCCTGACGTTTCTCAATTCCCTCGCCCTTTTCAAAACGAACGAACTTTGTGATTGTGATAGCACCGCCAAGCTTCTTAGCAACAGCTGCTGTGTATGTCTTGATTGTAAGAGAGCTGTCCTTTACGAACTCCTGATCTACGAGGCAGTTCTCCTTATAGAACTTGCCAACTTTACCCTCAACGATCTTTGCAAGAACCTGCTCAGGCTTGTTAGCCATCTTAGGATCCTGCTTCATCTGAGCGATCATGATCTCTTTCTCATGCTCGATAACCTCAGCAGGAACAGCAGCCTCGTCAAGATACTGTGTGTTAAGAGCAGCGATCTGCATAGCAACGTCTGTACCGTACTCTACAAACTCGGGGTTAGCAGGATCGATCTCTGTATCAAATCCTACAAGAACACCGATCTTACCGCCTGCGTGTACATAAGCTACGCAAGGACCGTCAAACTTAGCAAAACGTCTGATTTTAATGTTCTCACCGATTGTCTGGATCTTCTCCTGAAGAAGATCTGCAACTGTCATATCTGTACCTGCTGCCTTGCACTGTGCGAGTGCGTCAACATCAGCAGGGTTCTCTGCCATAACTGTATCTGCAAGTGTTTTTACAAAATTCTGGAAATCTGCGTTCTTAGCAACGAAGTCTGTTTCAGCGTTGACCTCGATAGCCACACCTGCGTTGCCTGCTGCGTTAGTAACAGCATAAGCTACGCCCTCTGCAGCAATTCTGCTTGCCTTCTTAGCTGCCTTTGCAAGGCCCTGCTCTCTGAGGAAATCAATTGCAGCGTCCATATCGCCGTTAGCCTGTGTCAAAGCTTTCTTACAGTCCATCATACCGCATCCTGTTTTCTCTCTGAGCAGCTTTACGTCCTGTGCTGTAAATGCCATTGTATTCAACCTCCAATATATTAATAAGTAATCATTTATCTAATGTATCGGAGCACAACTCACCTTGTCATACTCCGATAATAATTTTTTAATTAGTCTTTAGCAAGTGTCGGCTTTTCAGCTTCTTCCTCAGCTGTATCCTCAGCCTCGTCATCAATAGCAGCTGCGCCCATCTGACCCTCGTGACCCTCGATGATAGCGTTAGCTATTGTACCTGCAATAAGTCTTACAGCTCTGATAGCGTCATCGTTGCCGGGGATTACATAATCGATCTCATCGGGATCGCAGTTTGTATCTACGATAGCAACTATCGGAATACCAAGCTTCTTAGCCTCTGCAACTGCAATTCTCTCCTTGCGGGGATCTACGATAAAGAGTGCGCCAGGGATCTCTGTCATATTCTCGATACCGCCCATAAACTTCTCGAGCTTCTCGATCTCGTGCTTAAGGTTGATAACCTCTTTCTTCGGAAGAAGATCGAATGTACCGTTCTCCTCCATTTCACGGAGCTGCTTAAGTCTTGCAATTCTTCTCTTGATTGTTGTGAAGTTTGTGAGCATACCGCCGAGCCAACGTGCGTTTACATAATATGCGCCTGCACGGAGAGCCTCTTCCTTTACGGAATCCTGAGCCTGCTTCTTTGTACCTACGAAAAGTACGCTCTTACCCTCTACTGAAAGATCACGAACGAATGCATAAGCCTCTTCAAGCTTTCTAACTGTTTTCTGGAGATCGATGATATAGATACCGTTACGCTCTGTGTAAATGTACTCTGCCATCTTAGGATTCCATCTTCTTGTCTGGTGACCGAAGTGTACGCCTGCCTCCAAAAGCTGTTTCATTAATACTACTGCCATTTTTTATTCCTCCTTGGTTTTTTCCTCCACAGGCTCTCCTCGAACAACTCTTTACAAGCACCCGTCCGATGTACGCCTGTGTGCGTAATGCCTTAATATTATACTACATTCTTTTTCCAATTGCAATAGGTAATTTTAATTTTTTTGCTGTGATAATTAGTTTTTTCGGTTAAAAGTCAGTATACATAGTGTCAGCGGACACTGTCCGTTACAACTCTTTTACCTCTCCAATCTCCCCTTACCCACCTTATTGATACTATAATACCTCTAAGTATTTCGTCTGCCGCCATAGCTATCCATACGCCTATAAGTCCCATATTAAAGACTATGCCCAATATATATGAAAAAAGCGCAGACACACCCCACATTGACGCTATTCCGAGATAAGTCGGAAATTTTACATCTCCTGCGGCTCGCATTGAATAAATTATTACAAGGTTGCACGTTCGCCCTATCTCTAAGAAAACCGCTATCAGCATTATCTCCCTGCCCAGTGTAAGCGACTGCGCATTATCGGTAAACACTGCAAGCGTGTAAGGCGACAACAGAAAATTTGTCAAAGCTATTCCCACAGATATAATAAGCGACGGCACAAGTGACTTTACAACCCTCTTAAATGCAAAATCATACTTATTCGCACCTACCGCATGACCGACTATAATTTGTGTTGCCACCGCAGCCGATATAGAATACAGATACGAAAAATTACTAAGTGTACCGCAGTAAATTTTAGTATTTATAGCGACAATTCCCATTGAATTAACAAGTGCGGAAATGACTATCTGCGATATATTATAGGAAATGTTCTCCCCCGCCGTAGGAATACCCAGCTTAATAAGACTTGACAATATATCTTTTGGGAACGGCTTTAAATATTTTACAGAAACATCTCCGTCAATTTTCAGCTTAAAATATACAACTATTACCGCAAGAGAAACAAATCTGCTGAACACGCTTGATACCGCAACTCCCGACGCACCAAGTCCAAGAGTTTTAAGAGGTCCGTACAGAAAAAGGTAGTTTCCCGCTATATTCAGAATATTTGTTACGAGCGCCGACACCATTCCAAAAACCATTTTACCGTTGCTTCTTAAAATCTGATAGAATGTATCGCTCAATGCCTGCAAAAATATAAACCCACCCACAAGCCTCATATAGCTTACGGCGTCGGGTATCATCTCATCGGGCAGGTGCATAAGGTTCATCATACCCTTGCTGAAAATAAAAACAACTGCGCTTATCGTAACGCTGAGCACAAGGTTAAACGCTACCGATACAGTATATATTCTGTTTATCTTGTCGAACTGCTTCGCCCCAAGATACTGCGATACAACTACACCCGTTGCACTCGAAATTATGGTAAAAGCGAGCGTTAAAAAACCCAGCACCTGATTTGCATTTCCGACAGCGCCGACAGCAGTATCGGAATATCTTGTAAGCATAAGAGAGTCGGCATACCCTATAAGCATTGACAAAAACGCCTGTACAAACACGGGCAAGGCAAATTTTATGAGAGGGGCATTTATATCGACAACGTCTTTTTTATTCTGTACTTTACTCTCCGACACGGCTTCATCTCCCGAAATGATTATCATTATTGATTATATCACAACATCTTACAAATTTCTACCTTAAACAGAAAAATTCAGTGGAATTTTTTAATTTTACCGAGCATATATTATCTGTAAACGAGGTGATTTATATGAGCTGCAGAATAGCAGAACTTCGCCACAAGGAAGTGATCAACCAATCCGACGGTATGAGATTAGGCTTTGTTGACGATGTTGAGATAAACACTAAAACCGCACAGCTTGTATCAATTGTAATATACGGCAGACTAAAGCTGTTCGGAATACTCGGCAGATACGACGATACGGTTATCCCGTGGTGCGATATAAAGCTTATCGGTGAGGATACCATACTTGTAACGTGCGCAGGCAGACCACGAAAAAAGAAACGCAGGATCATTTGTTAGTGCTTCGCAAGTGTGGAGTTTTTTGAGTGTGTAGTTCGGAGAGTGGAGTTTTTTTGAGTGTGGAGTTTGGAGAGTGGAGTTTTTTTAGTTAGGAGTTGTTTTTAATCAGGAGTGAGGAGTTAGGAGTTATGAGTTAGGAATGGAGTTGTTAGTTTATAGTTTTTAGTTGACGTGGTTCTTTGAGCTTTGAACTTTGGACTTTGAACTTTGGACTTTAAACTTTGGACTTTAAACTTTGGACTTTGGACTTTGGACTTTGGACTTTGGACTTTGGACTTTGGACTTTGGACTTTGGACTTAAAACTAAGTACATATAAAAAAATAACTTCACAAGCCTTGCCTTGAGGTAAAGACTTGTGAAGCTTTTTCACTATATATGACTTTGAGCTTTGAGCTTTAGACTATGGACTATGGACTAACAAACAACTCCACACTCCACTTTCAACTCTCCACACTCATACAAACTCCACTCTTAACACTTACCAAACGTCTTACTCGCTCTCAATCGGATCGTTCGGGAGTGTTTTCGATAAAACTGCTGTCGGTGCCTCGGAATGCGAACACTCATTTATTGTTGTGTTTGTCGTATTTGAAAGCAGTCCCTTAGCAGGCTCTGCAACACTTGCTACAAGCTGTCTGAGTTCATCATCGAACGGTTTGCCATTGAGCGCTTTGTTCTCAACATCAAGCTTTTTCATAAGCTCGGGAATACCCGACAAAGTATCTATCAGTACGTTGCCCGTACCTCCTGCCGCTGCAGGGCCGCTGCCGCCGATACTGACAAACTCCGCATTCTTTCCAAGACTTGCCATAATCTCCGCAGTCTTTGTGGCAATTGTAATGCGTGCTTCTGTTTCGATCTTAATTTTCTCGATCTCGAAGTTTACTTTTTCATTAGACGCGCGAGCCTCGGCAAGCGCTCTCTCACCTTCCGCACGAGCGATAAGCTTTTGCTTCTCAACTTCTGCTTCTGCAAGACCTTTCTGCTTGATTACGTCAGCCTCTGCAAGACCTTGCTGTCTTGTTACATCTGCAACAGCCGTACCTTCTCGGCGTGTTTTCTCTGCTGTTGCGTCTGCTGTTGCCTTAGTTGCGTTAGCCTCACGCTGTGCAACCTCAACCGTTGCTTCC
>CACWKD010000018.1 GCA_902761345.1 uncultured Ruminococcus sp.
GCCTTTTCCTCCGTACTGTCAAGCGGCTTTTCCTCTGCCTTTTCCTCAGTACTGTCAAGCGGCTTTTCTTCTGCCTTTTCCTCCGTACTGTCAAGCGGCTTTTCCTCTGCCTTTTCCTCCGTACTGTCAAGCGGTTTTTCTTCTGCCTTTTCCTCCGTACTGTCAAGCGGCTTTTCTTCTGCCTTTTCCTCAGTACCGTCAAGCGGCTTTTCCTCTGCCTTTTCCTCAGTACTGTCAAGCGGCTTTTCCTCTGCCTTTTCCTCAGTACTGTCAAGCGGCTTTTCTTCTGCCTTACTCTCCGTTCTGTCAAGCGGCTTTTCTTCTGCCTTTTCCTCCGTACTGTCAAGCGGCTTTTCTTCTGCCTTTTCCTCCGTACTGTCAAGCGGTTTTTCCTCGGTATCCGCCTTGTCATCGGGGAACTCCATATCGTCAATACTCTCGCCGTCAAGAATAGCGTTTATCATCGCAAATTCTGCTTCTTCTTCGGGATCAGGCTCGGGTTCTTTTACGGGTTCATCGATGTTCTGAGGCTGTTCTGCCTTTTCTTCTGTATCAAGGCTTTTATTTTCCTCGGTTGGCTCGGATCTTACTTCATCAGACGGCATAATCTCCTCAACCTCGGCTTCATGTTTACTGACTGACTTTGAAACCTTATTTATAATACTTTTAAATATATTTTCCTCTGTATCATCAAGACCTTCTGAAAAATCACTGTCAGCGTTTTCGTCATCAAAGTATGTATCCTCGGTAGAAAACGCACGTTTTAGTTTTTCAAGCAAACCGATCTTTTTGTTTGAGTGTGTAAGGGGATCTTGACGTATTGCTTGATCATTATTATCGGAACTGTAAGTATCTTTGCCGCCTGATTTATCATCAGACTTAATTACATCAATCTCTTCTCTGTCAGACACACATTTCACCCCTTTCGCTGTTAATGTATCATACTTTTGTTAATTTCTTAGCTGTTCTCTGCCTAACTATCTCATAAGTCAGAACTCCTGCCGCAACAGATGCGTTAAGCGAAGAAATTCTGCCCGTCATTGGTAAGGATACTATCCCGTCGCATTTCTTGCGAACTAATGGCCCTATTCCCTTACCCTCGTTACCTATTACAATGGCGACAGGTCCTGTTAAAGGCGCGTCTGTATAGAGCTGTCCGTCCATATCCGCACCATAGACCCATATACCGTTTTCTTTAAGCTTATCGATCACATTCGGAATATTAACTACCCTTGCAACCTTCATATACTCTATCGCGCCTGCCGACGCTTTACCCGCTGCAAAGCTCAGTCCCGCGCTTCTTCTCTGCGAAACTATTACGCCGTGTACGCCTGCGCATTCCGCTGTACGGATTATTGCGCCTAAGTTATGAGGATCTTCAAGCTCGTCAAGTATAATTATAAAAGGATCTTCTCCTCTTTCTTTTGCAGTGTCTAAAATCTCTTCTACTGTGGAATACTCCTTTACAGACGCTATTGCGGCAATTCCCTGGTGGGCAGACATACCTGTCATATAATCAAGCTTTTTAGGGTCAGCCTCTTTTATGACTATACCCTTTTCCTTTGCTTTTGCTATTATTGCAGATATTGCACCGTTTCTGCTGCCTCTTGCGACAATTATCGACTCTATCGCGCGTCCGCTTTTGACGGCTTCCATTACAGGATTGCGTCCGAAAATTACATCGCTGTGATTTTTATTTTTTTCATTCATAAATTAAATAACCCCATTCAACGATATTTACAAATCAGGTTTGAAAAAATCGTATAAATCTGCATAATACACCATAGTAATTTACATAAGGGTAATTATACCACATTTTTTCAAATAATAAAAGCATATTAAAAAATATGACAAAAGTTTTATCTCGAATTATATGCTTGTTACGGTTTATAATTATTTGCTACAAAACAATTAAAATAACATTTCGTTCTGTTACGGAATTTCTTTGGGATTTAAATTATTTTTATAGTAGTTTTAATAAAACTTTCATCTTTTAAGTGTATAGTATATTTGGAGTTGGAACTATCCGCACCTTTGGCTTTTCCACAATAACACTTTCTAATGTTGATAACTAAAACGAAAAGAGGTTTGTATAATGAAAAAAAGGAAAGCGATACTTATCGAACTTATAACACTTGGCATAATTCTGTCATCATTTATTATGGCATCTTGCAGCAGTACAGCCGATACAGACAAATTATCGGCATACTTCTTTAATGCAGGCAAAGCCGACGCCTGCGTCATCTCCGACGGGGAACATACCGTTATGATAGACACGGGAGAAAGCACACTTGCAGCGGATATAGTATCGTATTTTACACAAAATAAAATAACAAAGCTTGACTGCCTTATTATAACACATTTTGATAAAGACCACGTTGGAAGCGCCTCTGCTGTTATCGAAAACATAGATGTCGATACGGTTTTTCAAAGCAACTCACCCAAGGAAAGCGAATACTACACCGCCTACTTAAACGCACTCGAAAGTAAAAGCATTACTCCCGTTACAGTATCGGGGGATTACGATTTTACACTCGGAGATATGGTTTTTAGTATTAACGGCCCCGAAACTGTCTATGAAAAGAACGAAAGCAACAATTCGTCGCTTATTACATCTCTATTCTACGGAGATACAAGCTTTATCTTTATGGGCGACGCACAAAACGACAGACTAAAGGACTTTATCGCCCAAAACAGTACAACATACGATTTTGTAAAAATTCCCTATCACGGTAATTTCCAGAAACAGCTTGACGATCTTCTTGAAAGCATCACCCCGACATACGCTGTGATAACCTCGTCCGAGGAAGAGATCGAAGAAGAGGATATGACAAATTTACTTGATGAAATGGGCATAAAATACTATCTCACAAGAGCGGGCGATATTACGGTTACATCTGATAAAACAAAAATTACCGTAACTCAATAGATTTTTGAATAAAATACTCCTTTCTGTAAAGAATAATATCACATACGATAATATCAAACGGAAAGGAAGATATATATATGCTTAACAGAATTGCATTAACTCTGCTTATTATCGGTGGTATCAACTGGGGCTCGATAGGAATTTTTCAGTTTGACTTAGTTGCGTGGATATGCGGCGGTCAGTCGAGTATTCTCAGCCGTATTATTTACACGATAGTAGGACTTTGCGCAGTATGGTGTATCTCTCTGCTTTTCAGAGATTCGACAGAGGACAGAGAAGTCAGAGTTATGGGCTAAATAAAAAACAAAAGCAGTATGGGTGGGTTACTCATACTGCTTTTAATTATGATCGTCATATCACGGACAATATATAAATACTGTATTATACTCTGTTTCATCACCAACTTGACCGGCATAATTCGGATAATCGTAGGCAAAAATACTGTCAAATATAACATCTTCCTGATTGTTTCTGAATTGTCCGACTATATATAACCTCCAAGCATCACCTTCACATTTATATCTGTACCATATGCAAACAAAATCATCAACGCAGTCCCCATATTGGTCTTTATATTGATTTTTAAATTCCGGTATAGTACCATTGTAGTCAATAAGTAAACCAACTTCAGGTTTCCCGTCCTGCGTCTGTGAGGATAACCCCTCGACACGATACCCTACTGTATAACGCAAAATGAGCATTGCGTCCTTGTTTGTTACCTTTTTATCTCCGTTTACATCTGCATACTGCACCTGATTTTCCGCAAGCTTTTCATACCCCATAACTACTTTCTGTATGAGCAGGCTGTCACGGGCGGTCACTTTCCCATCACCGTTTATGTCACCCAATGACTTCGGAGCAATTTCTTGTGCATATGCCGAAACGGAACTTACAAACAGCACGAATAATATTCCTAATGCTAAAAGAAGTGACAGAAAATATTTATAGTAAACGTCATTGAAAAATTCCTAATGTATGATAGTAATTGGTGTGTTACATCTCAAATCTCATAGTAATATTTGTCTAAAAAACTATAGATCCTTTTCCAAATTATGCATTAGGTCAAGAATTATGTCGTCTACTATAACTCTGAGCTTCATAGAACATAACCCCCTATTATGACTAAATCTTTTTATAACTATACCATAATAACAAAAGATATACAATCACTTTTTCACCTTTAATTGTGCAAGCGCCGCATAATGTAAAACATCAAATTCATCAGGCGCTGTTTTGTTAAGCAGTTCGAGGTGTTCGCTCTCCCACTGCTTTATCTCTTCATCTGAAAGCGACGCACCTATGCCGCGGCACGCTTTCATTCTGCCGTGCCAGCTCTCTCTTGTAAAATGTACTTTTACAGGATACTCCTCGTGATACTCCAAATCAAAATGTCTATCGTAACTCTGCGGTATTTCTATCGGGTGTCTATACTCGCCTTTTCCGCTCCAATCGGGGTTGTATTTCAAAACAAGCTCCTCGCTTTTGCCTGCGATCCTATCTTCAAAAGGCAGCCACGCCATATACAGCACAAGCAAACTCCCCTGAGGTTTTAGAAATCTATAAAACAAATCGCTCGTTATTTCACTCTTAAAGTACCAAAAGCATTGACAGGCTGTTATTACATCAAATGTACAGTCGGGAAAATTAAGCTGTTCGGTTGGAGCAGCTATATACTTTATATCCATACCTTTTGACAAAAGTTTTGCCTGTTCTATCTGGTTTTCCGAAATATCCGCACCCGTCCAATTTGCTCCGTAACAATACATATTTCTTGGAATTACGCCTGTCCCCGTACCCACGTCAAGAACATTCTGCCCGTTTATACATAATCCACGGTCGATTATTTTGTCATAGAATTCCTGTGGATATATATCTCGAAACCTTGCATACTCTCCCGAAACTCTGCCCCAATCGAAAGCTTTTCCGTTGTCAATATTTTTATCGGTAATATTCATTTTCCCACCGTCTTTCATTTCTTATAATAAAAAAAGCAGCCGCCCTATTGGACGACTACTCATACGATATTGGCATCTCCCTATTTTCCCGGGGCGTCACCACCCAAGTATTTTCGGCACCATTGAGCTTAACTTCTGTGTTCGGAATGGGAACAGGTGTACCCTCAACGTAATCAACACCAATTTTTCACTTTTGTCTTTCGATATTTGATATTATAGCACTTTATTTTGTAAAATGCAAGGGGTTTTGCAAAATTTTTTCAAAAAAATTTTATATTTTTTTAATACTCACAAAAAAATCGAGTAACCCGCCTTTGTAAAGTGTGGAGTGTGGAGTGTAGAGTTTTCGGAAAGCCTTCGGCTTTGGATTCATATGTTGATAGCTAACTGTTACCTTGAGCTTTGAACTTCAAACTAACAACTTTGAGCTAACAACTCCACACTAAAAAACACTCCACACTTAAAAAAGCTCCGGACTTATCTTTAAAGTCTATCCATTATGATCTCAACCATTTCTCCCACGTCTTTCATGGTTGAAACCTCGCCCATTTTAAACTTGATACCAAACTCTTTTTCAACTGCTGCAATAAGATTGATATGCTCCAAGCTGTCCCAATCGTCTATGTCGTCTGCTGTTGTAAGGTCATCTACCTCGATAGTATCATCGTCAAATACATCTCTAAACACTTCGTTAAGTCTTTCGTAAATTTCTTCCTCAGTCATTTTAATTACCTCCGTATTGTTTTTTATTTAATGCACACATTACTGTTCGCTCTCGTTGCCGTGAACGCTGATAACGTGGTTGCGTTTCTCATAAGTGGAAACATTAAGCTCCCATACAGTATTGCCCTGTTCGTCCTCGCTTATCTTGTCAAAGCCAAAGGTCTTGTAAAGTTCTTTTACCATACCGTTCTTTGCGGTAGGATAATAGTAGCCCTTTATAGTATCTATACCCTGCTCTCTGCACTTGTCTACAAGAGTATCAAGCATAGCAAACTCCATATCCCTTTTAAGCACACGGCAACTCATAAGCCACAACTCCATATTAAGAGTTTTGCCGTCTTTCTTTCCGATAACTACCGATACAACGCCGTTATCTCCAAACTTATCCGTAAGCTTTCCGTACAATCTTATATACTCATCGCTTGCAAATACTTCTTCCATTTCGGCTGTTGTATATCTCTTTGTAGTAACATTAAACTGGTTGCTCTTGTTTGAAAGCTGAGTAATTCTCTGTATATACATAGGTATAAAATCATCGATTACAGCGTTCATATCAAGGCTTAAAAGATAATCCGTGTAATTCTCAAATGTTGCCTGCTGCGCAGCTCTCTGAACATTCGCCTTGTACATCTCGTTACGCTTTATATCGTCCTCGCTGAATGTTGTTACCTCGAAATAACCGCTCCTGTCAAGCGTCTGTATATAATTCTCAACTCCGTCCATAACAGGCGCGCAAACACCCTTTAGCTGAGCCTCAACTATCGCTCTTTCGGCGGGGTTGTCATCTACAAAAACTATTGACTCGGGCAAAATATTAAGCTCGCTTGCAGTGTTTGCAATATTCCTGTCCTTATTCTCCCAGTTAGCTTTTATTATAATAAAATCATCGGGTTTCAGCACTCCCTCGGGGTGGTTAAGTCCTGCTATGGCGTTTTCCTCATCGTTCTTTGAGCAAACAGTGAGCATAATTCCCAAGTCCTTATGCGCTTTGATGTAGCTTTGGAACTCATAGTAACTCTGCGCAACACCTGTTTCCTGTCCTATCTGTATATGCTCAACTCCGTCATCTCCGACAACTCCGCCCCACAATGTGTTGTCAAGGTCTAAAGCGAGGGCTTTCTTGTTTTTGCCGAAAACAGACTTTATAATATTTGCCGTATTAAAAGCAAATTCGGGAATTGCCTCAAAGCAGAGTGCATATTTATACATATTCCAATAAAGCGGATTTGACCACTCTTTCAGTCCGTAGCTTGCGGAAATATAGTTTATATCATTTATATAGAAGTTGCCTGTGCTTTGACTGTGTTCGTATAACATCATATTAAGACGGCTGATAAAGTTCTCACGTCCTCTGTAATCGTAACAGTCACGGTTACCCATAAGGCGATAGAACGGCATTTCAAAGTTATTCTGTATTATCGGGCAGTGGAAACGCTCGCTTACAGCCGTCCACATCTGCTTAAATCTGTCGAACTCCGTTTGCAGCATATCCGTGACGTCCTCGGGTTTATCGGTTACATTCGGATAAGCTGTGATGTTTCTGTTAGTCGTATGGATAAACACAATATCAGGCGCAAAACCTGCAAGCTCCTCGCTCGGGAACATAGCGTCCTGCCAGTACTGCGCATACTCGGATTGATAAAACTCAGGCTCTATTCCCATATTCAGCAGGAACAGCTCCATTATAGATACTATATCGTTAGTGGTAGAACCGCCCAAAACAGCAATCTTCTTTTTAATGCGAGATGTACCGTCTGCAAGCAGTGTTCTCTTTATAGATTTGCGTTTTTTCATTATATACGCAGAGTCAAAAGGATATTCAAGTTCTTTCATATTATTCTCCCTTACTATTGTAGACATATGTGGGGATTATTCCTGTTGAAGTATAATTATTCCACGCCTTATGGAACGCACGAGTTGACCTGATAGCCAAAGCGCCAAAAAGCAATATCAACACTCCGCCTAATTGTCCCTCGGCATATAACATATAACATACGTTGAATACTGCATAAGCAAATACTGCTACCGCACACCCTCTGTTAAATCCAAGGTGTATTCCCAGATTAAGTCCGAGGATAAGGATTACATCAACAAGCAAATAGGGCTGCTCGAGAATCAAAAGCATCAGCAGATTAAACACTACGACAACATAAAGTCCTATCCAAGTCACTTTCCAAATTTGTCTGATCTTCTCCATAGCGGGTATTTTAATAAACTCGCTTTTTTTCATCAGACCCATTGGCGGATAATATTGAGGTACAGGCGGCTGTCCATATTGCTGCCCCGGGTAATTATTCATATTTTGTTGTTGGTACGGATCGGGTGTATATTGCTGCGCAGGCTGCTGATATTGATATTCATTGCCTGTATTCGGCACAGATGTTTGCGGCATTGTATAGGTATTGCCGCCGCTCTGCCCGTTAAATCCCATACTGCCCTGTTCAATATTAGTTTCCTCCGCATAACCGCAGTACGGGCATAACTGTTGCTCTGCCGTAAAATGCATACCGCATCGTTTACATATCATATTATTATCCCTCCTCTATTTGATTGGACTTGCACAGCTTAATTATAGAGTGTAAAGTAGAGTGTAAAGTTATCGTTTCATACTGTCCGCTGATCTTAGATACTTCACTTTATAACTAAGCTAACAACTCCGCATTCATAGCTCCTAATTAAAAAACTCCAAACTTCGATCAATAATAATCTTCCTCGCCGTACTCGTCATCTCCGTTGTAATATTCATCGTCGTTGTTATCCTCGTAATTGTTGTCCTCATAGGTATTATCATCATTAGTCATCTCGGGTTTTTCCGGTTCTGATGATGTTTCCTCCTCGGGCAGTTCGGGCAATTCGGGATCTTCCTCTTCTTCTTCAGGCGTATAGCCGCTCTGAGTACGGAGATTTTCGAGATTATCCGCATTAGTTCCTACTGCCGAATAGGTACACATAGTAAACAGCAAGTCTGTTACTCTCTTGTCCTGACAGAAGTCAACAAGGTTAAGTTCAAAATATCTCATATCTACAACGAATATCTCTTCAAACGAACTTGTATAGAAAGGTATCTCTGCATTTCCGTAGCTGTCCTTTACTACACAAAGACGTCTGCCGTTTTTAACATCTGTCGTAATGTGGCACACATAGCCGTCGCCGCCCATATATGTCATATAAAGACTGCTTGTATCGCCGACATACTGTAAAAGCTCGCCCTCGTGACTAAACGAATAACTCTGAGTATAATATTCTGTACGATAGTTATTCTTTGGCTTGTAATAAACGAAGTCCTCGGGATCGTTTAAGAGATCTGCATTATTATCCGAGAAATTGTACATCGTACCAACATAGCCCGGAATAGACTCCTTAGTATATTTTGAAATATCTGCAAACGGAACACCTGCCACATCTGCGAAATCCTTTGCGGCATAGTATGCGCCAAGCGACATCCAGTGATGGTCTGTTCTTGTGTATATATTTTCGTTTACATGGTCTGCAAGGGTCGGGCAAATATTTATACCCTTAACATTGTTGAGCATACCGTTTATCTTCTTAATGTCATCTTCCTGACTTGCATTGTAATCGCTGAAGTTTTTCGGAGTATAGAACTCACTCGGGGTGGGGTCTATCATTGAGTAAACACGCACTCCCGGCAGATCGTTTGCAAAGTCGTTGAGAGCCGTTGCATAAACCTGACCCGAACCGCCGCCGTACATTGACATAGCACGATAATGTCCGTCCTGATATACTACGATAGTACCGTTAGTAAACACGCCGTCTGCGATCTCCTGACCCTTTGGCTTTGGCTTTTCGGTGTCGGTGTCCTTATCGCTTCCGTTCTTAGATGAATTATTATTCTTGTTGTTTGTACTGCCTGACGCAGCCGCTTTGCTGTTATCGGCTGTCTTGCTTTCAGCGGCTGTATTATCGGGTTGTGCGTCGTCTGCATCGTCGTTATCGTTTACAACATACATCTGACCCGAAACCTGAACGTTGTTATATTTAATTCCAAGGAAATTTGTTAGCTGACTTCCTGCCTGTTTCAGAGTATCACGGAAAGGCACGGTATCGTCAAAGTAATTTGCAACAGCCGCCGTATACTCTCCGCTGAAATAGCTTTTCCAGCTGAATTCGGGGAATGTCGCAAGCTCTCTTTTTTCGAGCATAGAAATTGTAGATCTCGGCATTACAAGCATACATACAACGATTGCCGTATAAACGGGCACAATAACCGAAACAGACAACAGTCTGAACCAAAACCTTGTATCGCTTTTACCTTTATTCTCAAGGTACTGAGGGTCATTGCTTTTCTTGTTCTTAGATGAGTTAGCCATTTGAGAATACTCCTTTCGTTAAAATCTGAAGTATAGGAACGGGTTGCTTGTTGCGTCCACAAGAAGCAGACTGCATATTATAAGAAGTCCAAGACAATATACCATTTTAAGCACCTGTCCTACTGCGATCGAACCTTTTGTTTTATCAAACTTCTTGTTTATAAATGCGCCGACAGGGAAACAAGCTATCAAAGCCGCTGCAAGCAGGAAACAGTTGTTTACCATACTTGTTGTGGTAATGGTGTCTGTAAGCGCGTTGTGGTTTGCGCCGACAAGGTTTTTGAAGAAATCTCCAAGCTGCGAGAAATTTTCAAAGTAGAATATACCAAATCCCACTATAATAACTATCTTACTGTAAATATGTGTGATTACAGTCGGAATAGCTTTCATACGCTTTTTGCCCAAAAGCTGTTCTATCAGTATAAACATTCCAAAGTACAGACCCCAGATAATATAGTTCCACGAAGCGCCGTGCCACATACCTGTACAGAACCATACAAGGAAGAGATTGAGATACTTATGTCTTTTGCCGCCTATCGGAACATACAAAAGATAATCTCTGAAGAACGAGCCGAGGGAAATATGCCACCTTTGCCAGAATTCTGCAATATTTCTGCACATAAACGGGTGGCGGAAGTTCTCGTCAAAGTGGAACCCGAATATTCTGCCAAGTCCTATTGCCATATCGGAGTAACCGCTGAAATCAAAGAACACATAAAGCGCATACACAATTACGGTGTACCAAGTACCGAAAACAGACAATCCCGTAATATCGTCTGTAAAGAAGTTTTCCACTATTACCCAAAGGTTATTTGCAAGAATAACTTTCTTTGCAAGGCCTATCATAAATCTGCACGCACCGTCGCTTAAATCGGCAACGGTAGTTTTTCTGCTGTCGATCTCGTTTTCGATAACGCTGTACCTTACGATAGGACCTGCGATAAGCTGCGGAAACAGTGAAACAAACAAAAGGAACTTAAAATAGCTCTTCTGAACCTTCACCTGATCCCAGTAGCAGTCAAGTATATAGGAAAGGATCTGGAATGTGTAAAAGCTTATTCCTATCGGGAGAGTGATATTCGGAACAGGTATATTTACTCCGGGAATAAGATTTATGTTTTCCACAATAAAGCCTAAATATTTGAACACCATCAGCATACCTAAGCTGAACACAAGCGAACCTGCCACGGCAAGCTTGCCGAGTTTATCCTGCCTGTGCTTATCTATCGCCAGTCCCAAAAACCAGTTTACTATCGTGCTGAGTATCAGCAGCAAAACGACTGTGGGTTCTCCCCAAGCATAAAATATAAGCGAAAATATTATAAGCACAGCGTTTTTGTACTTAATATTTTTAAACGCAAAATATGCTATAAGACAAGCAGGAAGAAAGATATACAAAAAAAACAAGTCAGCAAAAACCATACAATTCCTCTTTTCTTTAACTTTATTATCTCTGAGGACAACAAACGTCAAATTATTATCCAAATTCAGACACTCTTTTATTATAGTACATAATTCCGTAAAAAGCAACAAAAATGAAACATTTTCTTAAATACAAGTAAACGGCTTTTTATGTGATTTTTTTGATTAAAAACACAATAGATTTTTTACCTCGTTACAGCAATGTATTAATTATGAGTTTGTCGTATGACAGTCATATGACAAATCCCTAAAGTAAAGTAAAGTAAATGAAAGTAAAGTAAATGAAAGTAAAGTAAATAAAAGTAAATGAAATAAAAGCAAAGCAAAGCAAAAAAAATCAAACAAAAGCAAATGAAAGCAGAGCAGAGTAAACAGTGCGGAAGAACGGCAAGCAGGCAGCAACTCTTTTTTTGTAAGTTGGAAAAGACTTAATTTCTAAAAAATATTGCAACTCAGACAACATTATGTTAATATATGATAAATAGTTTTATACAGAAAAGGAGTGTTATGTATGAAATTCAAAAAATCGTGTGCTGTTATTCTTTCCGCACTTATTGTATCATCGGCTGTATTGCCGCCTATAAATGCAAGTGCGGCTGTTTCTGATACAGTGACAGTGTTCACCGATACAGTCCCCGATAACTCGGGATACGGTATAAGCTATGTAAGTGTTACAAACGGCACGGCTCACATCTCCTTAAAGGCTGCCGATAAGTGTACTCTTTTGGTGGGTGCTTACGATGTGACAACAGAACAAATGCTTTTGTCGGAAAGTACCGCTGTCGAAAAAAGCGAAAACGATACTACAATTGACATAAGTCTTGATACCGACTTACTGCCCGCAAAGTTCGATATAAAGTGTTTTCTTTTATCGGAAGATAATTCTCCTCTCTGCGACAGCTATTACGTTGCAGATGTATTTGTTGAAAACGAACAGCAAATAATACCCGACAAGATACCGCTAAGTCACACGGACGATAAATCCGACATAATAGCGTCGGGTTCGTGTGCGGACGATGACAGCGTACTTTGGGAACTGCATTCAAGCGGCTGCCTGTATCTCTACGGCAGTTCATATAATATGTATGAATACGACAGCGAAAACCGTCCGCCGTGGGCTAAGGATACTAAGCTTAACGATCAGGTGACAAATGTTATCGTTGAGGACGGAATGAACTGTATAACAAGTTACGCATTCTCGAAAATGAGCAATCTCAGATATGCTTATATAGCAGATACTGTTGATTTCATAGGCGATAGAGTTTTTGAACAGGATTACTTCCTACACGATGTAAGATTGCCGGAGGGCAGTCCTCAAATGGGCGAGGGCGTATTCTATTCCTGTCAAAAGCTTGACAATGTAAAAATACCCGATATGCTTATTCTGCCTGAGAACACGTTTGAATACTGTGACTCTCTTCAAAACGTAACTCTGCCCGACAGACTTGGTATTATAGGAAAAAATGCCTTTGCACGCTGCCAAAATCTTGAAACTATCTCTCTCCCCGACAGCTTAGCGGTAATAGAAGACTACGCTTTTGAGTATTGTTATTCTCTATCCGAAATAAATCTGCCCTCATCTCTTGAAAGAATAGGCAAAGGCGGATTTAGTGACTGTATATCTCTTAAAGAAATAAGTTTTCCCGCAGCTCTCGACAAATTGGGAGATTATTCCTTCTATGGGTGTTCGGAACTGAGTAAATCAAGCTTTACCGATGACGCCATACTTTCGGAGATAGGCGAATATGCGTTCGGCGATTGTATAGCTTTAGAGAGCTTTGCTGTTCCCGACAGCGTAACCTTTCTCGGTACGGGAGTATTTATGGAATGCAGTAATTTAAGCTCCGTAACGCTTTCCGGCAATACAAGCTTTCTGCCAAATTACCTCTTTGACAGCTGCAAGTCCTTAACATCGGTAATCGTTCCAAAGGGAGTAAAGGAAATCGGATTGAATGCCTTTATAAACTGTTCATCTCTTGAAAGCGTTAGTCTGCCCGATGATCTGGAAACCTTAGGTACGGGAGTATTCCGCCATTGCAGCTCTCTTGACAATGTTATTATTCCCGACACCGTTACAAATATTGACGCTTATGTTTTTTACGACTGCCAGAGTTTGTCTTATGTATCGCTCCCCGACGATCTTACTGTAATAGGCAGAGTATTTGTAAGGTGTCCGTCATTAAAGACTGTAATTCTCCCCTCTAAGCTTGAACGTATAGATACAGAAGCTTTCTTGCAGTGCGGTATTGAGTATATCGCAATACCCGAGAGTGTAAAGATAATCGATTCGTATGCTTTTTCAAAATGCGATAACCTTAAAGCCGTTAAGCTGCCACGCTCTCTTATAAAAGTAATAGATCACGCATTCAGCGAAAGCAATAACATAGAAGATGTATATTACAGCGGTAACAGTGACGAATGGGATAACATCAAATTCGGCACAGATCACGGCAGTCTGCGTTCTGCAAAGCTGCACCTTAACAGCAACTATGAATTTATTTCGTCTAATCACTATCTCGATGAAACCAACCCCCTTGACAACTGCTCATGGGACTGTGGCAGCAACGCAAAGGCTGTACTGTACGAAAGCGGTACGCTGTATATTATCGGCGACGGCAGTATGTACGACTATACCTCCGACAATATCCCGTGGCTTGATATGTCCGACAAGATCGAGCGTGTTGTTATTGAGGACGGCATTACATATATAGGTGCAAACGCTTTCAGACACCTTGCGTCTTTGAACTCCGTCTACATCGGCAGAAACGTCAAAAGTATCGGTGAAACAGCTTTTTCCGATACTGCTCTTGAAACGGTATATGTACCAAAAAATGTTAAAACACTTCGAGAGGGAGTTTTTTCAAGCTGTAAAAACCTTACATACGCAGAAATAAAGAGTGCAGACGCCATAGCAGACAAACTTTTTTATAACTGCCCCTCTCTTACTTACGTATATCTGCCCGAAAACGCTGCGTCTATCGGTAAAAATGCCTTTTCACGCTGTTCGGCTCTGGTTAATATCAATCTGCCTGCAAACCTTACCTCTATATCCGAGGGAGCTTTTTCCGAATGCAGCAAGCTTGACAATATAGTATTGCCCCGCGGAACTTCCGAGGTAGGGCAAAATGCTTTCCAAAACTGCGAGGGTATGCAAAAGATAGAAATAGCTGTCGGTACAAATAATATCAGACAAAATGCTTTTGATGGCTGTGAGGAGCTTAAACACGTTTACTATCCTATGTCGGAAGTATATTGGGGTTACATCAATATCGAAAGCGGAAACGATACTCTGCTGTCGGCAGAACTTCACTGCGAAATGACGCTTGAGGACTCTATGTACGGTCATACCAATCAGGATACTCCGCCCTCCGAGAGCGGTACGATAAGCTGGGGCAACTCGTGGGAGCTTTACGAGGACGGCACACTCTATATCTACGGCAACGCAGGAAGCGCCGCAATACCCGATTATCAGCCCGATAAGGATATCTACGCACCGTGGTATGATCACAAGGACAAAATAAAGGGAGTAGTCATAGAGTCGGGTATTAAGAAAATCGGCAGAAGTTCCTTTTACGGACTTGATAATGTAACGTATGTTCACATCGGTTCGGGTGTGGAAACACTATCCCCGTACTGCTTTGCAAAATGTACGTCTTTGGAAAATATCGAACTGCCCTCTAAAATAACCACTATCCCTGCAAACGCTTTTGAGGGCTGTACTGCTCTTACTGCTATAAACGCATACAATGTAACTATGGTACAAAACGAGGCTTTCAAGAACTGTAAGAAGCTTTACAATGTAAACCTCAGTTCATCTCTTACAAGCCTTGGAAAATCCGTATTCTACAACTGCACAAACCTTTTATATTTAGACATACCCGATACATTAGCTATGGCAGGAGAGGACTGTTTCTATAATACTGCGTGGTTTGATACTCTCGACAAGGAGTTTAATATTATAGGAAACGGAATTCTTATCAAATACAACTCCGATACGGAAAATTTTAAAGAAATTATCTATATCCCCGACGGAGTATTAAGCATAGCGTCAAAGGCATTTACAGACTTTTACGGAATTGAGGCTGTTCAGATACCTGCAAGCGTAAAGACAATAAACGCAAATGCTTTTGATATATTTGAACTTGACAGTATTTATTATCTCAGCTCAAAGTCGGATTGGGATAAAATCTCGATTGCGACAGATAACGATATAATCACAAATTGTAAAAACATCTATTATAACACCTACTATTCAAAGGAAAGCGGCACAAGTCACGAAACGGAAGTTTCCGCTCTGCTTGAAAAAGGAACTTGCGGCGAAAATCTCGTATGGGAAATGTATTCAAGCGGCAGACTGTATATTTACGGCACGGGTACTATGGACGATTACAGTCTTTCATACAACACGCTAAAATTACCGCCGTGGTACGAGAAATACACAAATTCCGATAAAGAAATTACAGAAATAGTTATCGAAACAGGTGTGGAGAGTATAGGCAGCAGTGCGTTTGCACAGTGCGGCAAGTGTACAAATGTAACTATACCCGACACAGTAGAAAAAATCGGAGAAAGTGCATTTGCATACTGTACATCTCTTACGGAAGTGGTACTGCCTGAAAGAGATATGGATCTCGGCAACTTTATATTCAGGGGCTGCACATCGCTTGCAAAGCTTGATCTTTCTTACATAACAAGATACGGAAAAAATATGTTTAACGGCTGCGGCAATCTCAGCGAGGTACAGCTTAATTCAACCGCTGCAAAGATACCCGATTATATGTTTGCAGGTTCGGGACTGTCGTACTTTACTATCCCCTCGAATTTTACTGCTATCGGTAAATATGCGTTCAGCGAATGCACAAATCTTTCCTATGTAAATATCCCCTCAACCGTTACGGAAATCGGTGAGTATGCTTTTGCAGATTGTACTGAACTGTCATTTGGCTTTGACGGCGGCGATACTACCCTTACGATCGGTGAACACGCTTTTATGAACACTAAAAGATCGGGTGCGATAGTACTCACCCGTGACACAAATATCGGAAATTACGCTTTTGAAAATTGTTCCGAATTAACATCGGTAGTATTTCACAGAGGAAAAATAAATGTCGGCAGCCACGCATTTAACAAATGTACGCTTCTGTCAAATGTAACCTTCTCCGAAAACGCAGAATACAGCTTTGCCGGCTACACCTTTAACGGCTGCAAATCCTTTACCAAGGTTGTAATACCCGCTTCTATGAAAACTGTACCTATGGGACTGTTCTCTGGCGATAAAGGCGGCAATACAAGCTATATCGAAAAAATCACTATCTCGGACGGAGTAACGGCAATAGACGACAATGCGCTTTTCAGATGCACTCATCTTAATTCTATCGAGATACCCGACAGCGTTACATATATCGGAAGCTTCGCATTCGGTTACTGTTCCTCGCTTACAAAAATTACACTTCCGAAAAACATCTCAAAGATAGCCGATAATTCATTTTATAACTGCAAAAAACTTGAAAGCGTTGTTATTCCCGATAATGTGAGGGAAATCGGTACTTCCGCATTTTCAGGGTGCGAACTTCTTGCAGACATTACGCTGCCTGAAGAACTGCAAAAAATCGGAAATAATGCTTTCTCAGGCTGCGGCATTTCCAATACCGAGAGAATCTTTAAAATTGAGATACCCGACAGCGTTACAGAAATCGGCGGCGGAGCATTTATGAACACCTCAATTTCATCTGTATCGCTGCCGTCACAAATCACAAGAATAGAAGAGTACACTTTTGCGGACTGTAATAACCTCAGAAGCATGAGATTGCACGAGGGTGTTGAATATATAGGGGATTACGCTTTCAATAAATGCGGCAGTCTTAAATATATACAGATACCTAAAACCATTACGCAAATCGGATATTGTGCGACATATCAAAACGCTGCTTTGACAGATGTATATTATACCGGTACAAAAGAGCAGTGGAAAAAGATAGATATTGATGAAACGTGGTTTACATCAGTTTATGATCCGGTAAGCGGTGAACATAATTGCAGCAATGCTCCTATCATATACAATTCAAAGAAGCATTACGGCTCACCTATGCCGACTGTGTTTGTTACTATTTCGGGGGCTGCGTCTAATTCTGTTGTTTCAAATTCACAGCCGACTGTAACTATTAAAGACCTCAGACCCGATACTCAGTATGTACTGTTTGCGGTTTATGACAGCGGGTCACCTCTCACCGAAAAAGGCAACCTCTTTTATATAGACCAGCAAAAATCCGACAGCAGCGGCGAAATTAAAATCGATGATAACTTTACAGATTCTGTTGTTATTGTTGCGGTAGGACAGCGACCCGATAAGGAAATTTCGACAGATAAAATAATATCTTCTGCCGACTGCGCTGTTATAAAGCCTGCTGCCGATGAAAATCCCTCGTTTGAGGCAAATTCCGCAAATGAAAGCGAGTACACAGTATCGGTTGTCGAGTGGTATCTTATTGACGGAGAAAATTACCCCAATCTTTCGGCAAGCGATAAATTTGAGGACGGAGAATTGTACTGCGTAAGCGTACAGTTCACACCAAAAGAGGGTTACGCCTTTGACGAAAACACCGTATTTACAATCAACGGCGAAGCTCCCGATAACGTAAACGGTTCAATTGCGGAAATATCTTATCTTGCGGAAAAATCCGATACGGAAATAAACACCGACACAAGTACTCAGCCTGTAACTATCCTGCAAACTGCCGACTGTACCGCCGTAAAACCCGAAGCAGGTCACAACCCCTCGTTTACAGCGATTTCGGCAGACGAGAGCAAATACACTGTTTCCGTCATACAATGGTACCTTGATGACGGAGAAAATTACCCAGATATTTCTGCAAGCGATACGTTTGAAGAGGGTAAAGATTATTGGGTGCGTATCGAGTTCACTCCAAAAGACGGCTTCGAATTTGACGAGAATACCGTATTTAAAATCAACGGCGAAGAGGCGGATATTGCAGGAACTAATATTGCCGAAGTAAAATACACAGCACAAAAGCCCGATACAGATACCAAATCGGACACTGATGTTAAGACAGACACAGACTCTAAATCGGACACTGATGTTAAGTCAGACACAGATACTAAATCGGACACTGATGTTAAGTCAGACACAGACTCTAAATCGGACACTGATGTTAAGTCAGACACAGATACTAAATCGGACACAGACGTTAAGTCCGACACAGACTCTAAATCGGACACAGATGTTAAGACAGACACAGATAAAACCGAAAAAACAGGTATTTTGGGTGATGTAAACCGTGACGGAAAAGTAAGTGCGTCTGACAGCTTATTACTCCAAAGATACACTATACATCTAACGACACTTGATAAAGAACAGCTCATTTTGGGAGATGTAACAGCTGACGGGAAGATAAGCGGTGCAGACTGTCTGAATATCCTGCGTTACTCGATACATCTGAAAACAAACAGCAAAACAGGGGAGAGTATTACATACACCCTCGACGCATAACACAAAAAAACACAGCCGTAGGTCAAACTACGGTTGTGTTTTTCTCTGCGGAATACTAATATTGGACACTGAGGGGGTACGTTTTGAAAAATGTTTGATTGAAAACTTTATTATATGCTTTAATAGCATAATGAGTATAACTTACGTTGTAAACGATGTTCTTATTGTTATTTGTATTTTCCGTGCCAATGTATATTTCCATAATTTCCGCATAAAATATTTATGATTTATAAAGTCCGGAGGGAATTGCTTATGTCAAACGATGAAATACCTGTATGCAGACTGCTCCGCTATACCAACAAGGGCGTCCTGCATACTGTTTTCGGGTACGGTGGATTTGTATGTATTATGCTTTTGTTTGAAATAAGCTTTACTCTGATGTGTATCCGTGAAATGATAAACCTGCTGCCGTTCTTTGCTTTTGGTGTTGGCTGCTTTACCGTTTTTTCGTGTGTCTGTATTATCAACAGCGAAATTGATTACTGTTCAAAATTAAGCTGGGTTCTGCTTGCAATCTGTATCCCTTTGGCGGGAGGTCTGCTCTACTTTTACTCATACTTTAAAATATCCCGCCGCCGTGAAGAACATAAAATCAAAGACATAAGCCGCAGCAAGCTATACCCGAAAAGTCACTTCTGCGATGTAATAGAGGAACTTAAAGAAAACAACGACGATATTGCAAACCTTGCTTTACAGCTAAATCAAAGCGGAGAATATCCCATATACAAATCCTGCAAAACAGAATACTATTCATATGGCGAGTACAAGTGGCATTCCCTTTTATTAGACCTCAATAATGCAAAGAAATATATTTATCTTGAATACTTCATTGTAGAAGAGGGTACAATGTGGGGAAGTATACTCGACATTCTCATAAAAAAAGCAAAAGACGGACTTGATGTCCGACTTATTTATGACGGCAACTGCGAGCTTAGTCTGCTGCCTGTTAATTACCCGAAAAAGCTTGAAGCTTTGGGAATAAAATGCAAAGTGTTTTCCCGTTACAAACCTGTTGTATCTATAAACTTTAACTTCAGAGATCACAGAAAGCTTGTTGTCATTGACGGCAATATCGCTTACACAGGCGGTGTAAACCTTGCAGACACTTATATAAACCACGGTACTGCCCCCGAACACTGGAAAGATACCGCAGTAAGGCTTGAAGGGGAATGTGTAAACAGCTTTGCATTAATGTTTCTCAAAATGTGGCATTGTGAAAATCTGTCACAAGGCGATGAATTGTCCGATGTATATCACACCAAACACAACTGCTGCGGTTACGTTATTCCTTTCGGATACAGTCCTTTTGACCAAATCAACACAAGCGTCATACTTTACTCACACATACTCAGAAACGCTCAAAGGTATGTATATATGATGACGCCGTTTCTTGCATTGGGCGACAGTATGCTCAGACTTATCACAAGCACCGCACAGCGAGGTATAGACGTAAGGCTTATTATGTCGGGCATTCCCGATAACAAGCCTATGCAGGCATTATCCGAAACATACTACAAAACGCTTCTAAGCTCGGGTGTAAAAATATACCGATACAAAAAGGGAGTAGTTCATGCAAAAATGTTTCTGTCCGATGATACAAAAGCCGTAGTAGGAAGCGTTAATCTTGATTACAGAAGTCTGTACCACAATTTTGAATGCGGAGTATTTTTCTATAAAACAGATACCGTTAAAGATATAATAAATGATTTCAGCCGTACATTTACAATATGCGCAGAGGTAAGCTGTGACAACATTCATCACGGCAGTATGATTTCAAAGGCTGTCGGTTCGGCTTTAAGGGTTGCCGCACCTTTGATGTAGATGGGGAAAATAATGAATAATGAATAGTGAATAATATTAGTTTTTAGACAAATGTTACTTTAAGCTTTTAACTATAAACTTTGAACTATGAACTTTAAACTATGAACTTTAAACTTTGAACTATGAACTTTGAGCTTTGAACTGCAGCACACCAACCTCTCATTTTCTCTCACGGGTAAGCTCTATTGCCTCCTTGCCCGTGAGATGTTCTATTTCCATAACAAGCATACATAACGGCTTATATTCACGCTCTATCGCTTTATCACGGTTTTCTTTGCTGTCGTTCGGATAATATTTCAAAGCAAGTTTTTCTATCGCAGAACGCTTTTCGCTTTCATCTTCAATAATTCTTATTTTCCCGAATACAATTACACTCTTGAAATACGTTGTATATTCTTCGGGAACAATATTATCCTGCGCTATTACGCAGAAAGACGCCCTATCGTTTCGTTTAACTGCGTCTATCTTATGCCCCGATTTTGCACTGTGAAAATACAGCTTGCCGTCACTGTAAACGTAGCTTATCGGCACAGCATACGGATAACCCTCGTCACCTGTCAACGCAAGCACACCAGATGTACCGTGTATAAGTATCTGCTGTGTTTCGTTTTCGGGCAGCAGCTGTCTTTTTCTTCTCATTTCTCTGAACATAATTACTTGCTCCTTTTTGTAACAGGAATACGTATCACCGTTTTAAGCTTTTGCGGAGAAGTTTTCCTCGGGTCGCTCAAATATATCTCGTGGTGCAGACGTTCTTTTCCGTTATCTTTTGTATATCCGTTATCTTCTGCAAAATCATTCATTAAACGAACAGTCGCAGGCTCATCGTCATACGGACCTATGTGCATACATTGTACGCATACTCCCTCGTTATATGTGAAAAACTCAACCTTTGAGAAATCTTTTTTCTTCTTTTCAGTCGCCTCTTTTACAGCCCAATCAAAATCCTCACGCTTTACAAAATCGGGCAGACGAATAAGCGCTGTGAAACTAAATTTTTCTTTGTGAGAGTAATCTATTTCCTCTGATCCCTCCTGTTCCCACAGTCCTTCAAGCGGCGGTACAACATAATCAAAATAACCCTCTATATTATAGCCGCCCTTTTTGCTCATTTTTATAGTATAAGCAATAGCGTACAGCAGTTCTATTGCCTGCTTATACTCTCCGCCCTCCTCGTTCGGGTCGCCGTGACCACGTACCGCTATAAAATTCATAGACGGAACTTCCACAATTGCAGGCTTGTTCTTTGGCATATAAAATTCTTTGTACTCTTTTTTATAATCAAAAGGCATAATTCTATCCTCTTTTCTTTCGTTTTGGTTCGGGCAGTTCGGTATACATTTTCTCCATAAGAGATTTCATAAACTCTCTGTCCTCTATGTTATCGACAAGTATCATCTTTTTTGCACCGTCATAAGGCAGCTCTAAAGGTGCGTCGGGCATAATTTTCCTCGCCGCTTTCACATCTTTTACAAGAAATCTGTTATCGTAAATACCTCCGACTATTTTCCCTTTATAGTATATTATATACTCGCCCATCATCGCTTTGTATGATATATCCTCCGATAAGCTTAGCTGCTCTAAAATAAATTCAAGGTATTCTCTGCTTGATGCCATATACATCTCCCTTTAATTCAACCAACAATTGATTTTATATCGTCTAAAGTTAAAGATTATTCTTGTAAACCTCTCCTACGAGTTCTTCAAGCTCCTTAAATGTGGTAAGCTTGCCTGCCGCATTGCGAAAAGCCGCTGCTCCCTTAAACCCTTTAAGATACCATGCAACGTGCTTTCTTGCCTCACGCATACCGTGTTCTTCGCCCTTGTACTCGCACAATGATTTTATATGTTTAAGCATTACATATAAACGCTCTGCCTTGCTCGGCGGCGGTATCTGTCGTTCATCGTTAAGCCACGAGTAAATCTGCATAAAAAGCCACGGATTACCTAAAGCTCCCCTGCCTATCATAACAAGGTCACAGCCTGTTTCCTCATACATTCTCTGGGCGTCCTCAGCCGTATTAATATCGCCGTTGCCTATTACAGGGATTTTTACAGCCCTCTTTACCTCTCTGATAATATCCCAGTCTGCTCTCCCCTGATACTGCTGCACTCTTGTTCTTCCGTGTACGGCAACAGCGCTCGCTCCGTTCTCCTCGCATATCTGCGCTACCTCTACCGCATTTATACTGTTGTCGTCCCAGCCTTTGCGTATCTTGACCGTTACGGGAACATCAACAGCATTGTGCACCGCCCTAACTATCTCTCCGCAAAGCTTGGGATTTTTCATCAAAGCGCTTCCGCAGCCGTTTGAGCTTACCTTTGGAGCAGGACAACCCATATTTATATCTATGATCTCGGGCTTGAACTGCATAGCCGTACCTGCCGCCTGCGCCATAGTTTCAGGCTCGTTTCCGAATATCTGAACTCCCGCAGGACGTTCCTTGTCGGATACCTCCATAAGTTCGGTTGATTTTACACTGTTATATGATACGCCTTTGGAGCTTACCATTTCTGTAACTACATATGCCGCTCCGAAATCTCTGCATAATTCACGAAACGCTCTGTCTGCCACTCCTGCCATAGGCGCAAGGGCAGCGTAACCATTTATTTCAACATTTCCAATAAACATAATCTCGCCTCCGCATAAAAGAAAAAGCCCAACTTTATAGTTGAGCTTAAACAAGAGCGGATGACGGGGCTCGAACCCGCTACCTCCACCTTGGCAAGGTGGCGCTCTACCAGATGAGCTACATCCGCATATCTATTATTTCCGACTGCTTTACTATTATATCAGTTTACGGCTGCTTTGTCAATAGTTTTAATAACAAAATTTTCTTTTTATTATTTGCTTTTAAAAAATACAATCGTCCGAATATTCTTTGCAAAGTATATCCGAACGATCGTATTCTACGTTTTATTATCAAGATTTTAAAATCTCAGAACTCATTTCATTTTTCATATAATCTATCCCATTTGGTTATTCGTTATTATCCTTTTTTGGAAGTATATCTTCTCGGATTTTCTTGAAATTTTCCTTTACTCGTGCCTTTATCTCTTCAAGCTTTGACTCAAATTCCTCATCGTTATCTCCGTTATCGGACAAATCAATATTTTCACCTTTTTCCCTGTACTCTTGAAGAACTTCATTTATTTCGGAATAGAACTCCTCGTCCTCATTGGTATCTGTTTCGAGTTTGTACTTATCAAGACCGTTATACATAACCTTGCCCTTTGAATTTTCCGCTGCTTTTTTGATAAGCTCATACACCTTATATGATGAATCCCTGTTATTGAGTCTTTCGCAGCTCTCTCTCATAGAAAGCAGTCTGTCGGGATATTTTAAAAGCTGATACAATGTGTCGGCAACGGTATTTCTCTTTACGCTTATTGCAAGATTATTATTGCACAGATATTCTGTGTTGTCGGTTTCCTGTCCGGGTATTCCTCTGAAAAGCACCATCGGCAGACAGCTTGCAAGAGATTCCGTAACGGTTAATCCGCCCGGCTTCGTTATGATCAAATCGGAAAGCTGCATATATTTATGAACTTCCTCTGTAAAATAAATGAGCATAGTCTTTTTTGTTATGTTCATCTTTTCTTCTTTGCGTGACGGTTCTCTTTCATAGTTGAAATTTATCTCACGCTTTCCAATTCTCATGCCCTCGTTGCACGACAGAATAGAATTAAACTCGTCAAACAGCTTCATATTTCTGCCCGTAATAACTATTATCTGAAAATCAAGCTCTATTTCATTTATGTTTTCATAAAGCTTTAGTATATCTGTAACACCGAAGCTTCCTGCCATTACAAGAACCGTAGGTATATCGGGGTCAAATCCCAGTTGGGTCAGGTGTTCCCTTTTTTGCTCGTCTTTCTCAAAAAACACGGGGTCTATCGGTATTCCAAACGGGTGGATAATATTTCTGTCAACACCTGTTTTTTCCAGTTCATCTACCATTTGTACGCTCGACACAACATACTCGGTAACACCCGAATTTATGTATATTGTGTGCGGGGCAAAATCTGTTATTATTGATATTACAGGCACATTTATATATCCCTTATCTATAAGCTTTGAACACATTACCGAAAGAAACGCATGAGTTGTTACAACCACATCGGGTTTAAACTCAAAAAAAAGCGGTATGAGTTTTCTTGCAAAAATATTATTTGATTTTTGTATAAGCTTGTTAAGGCTGTTAGTATTATTTGCCATATGATATAATATTCCGTAAAGCTTTGACAGCTTTGTGGCAGAAAATTTATACCCATCTACAACAACCTTATTGAAATATCTGTTTACATATTCAAGTCCATCTACTATCCTTACTTCGCCCTCGGGGTCACATTCTTTCAGCACTTTATCAATAGCCTGGGCACACCTCATGTGTCCTCCCCCTGTTCTGGCAGACAGAATTAATACCTTCATTATACACTCTCCCAAATATTGGTAAATATATTATTTTTATTATACATCATCTCAAAACCGAATTTGCAAACTATTTATTAAAAATTCAGCCCCTTCATCATATGATGCAGAGGCTTTTGTAATTAATCTAAAATAAAATCGATCTTATTATATCTTGCGCAGCTTATCATTACGCTTATTATCGACATTACAACTCCTGCTATAATACCGATAAAGAACATACTGCTGCCGCCCGATACTATTGAATACACGCTTATATACTTATAAGGTGATAAGAATGTAAGAGCGTTGAGCGCAGGCGACATAGAACCTATCAATCCGAACAGTACGGTCATTGTAACTATTACAGCAGAAATAGACGCTGCCTGTGAGCTTGTGTTCATAAAGGTTGCAAGCAGGAACGATATAGAAAGGTAAATAATTTCTATCAGCATAAACGCAAGCACCGCAAACGCTATCCTGCCTATGAAATTCATCTTATGGTTTGAGTACAATACTCCGAGCGATACGACAAACACTGCAATATTGTAAAACAACAGTATAACAACCTGTGCCATATAGCTTGTAAGAACTGTACAAACTCTTGTTACGGGCATAGAATAAACGAAAGTTATATCGTTATCTCCCCTGCTGCCCGTATTTGCAGACGCACCCAAAAAGCTTGCATATACACACCCAACTATAAGCATAAGCTGCATACAAACTCCGAAATTTACGCCGAAGTCTTTAAAATCGGGAAGCTGCCCCGGCTGGTCGCCGCCCGATACCGATGTCGGAACAGACGACAGCATATCGCTTACAAACTCAGGCAAGCCGGCATTGAGCAGATTTGTAAACATTACTACAATAAGTATGAACAAGCATACAGAAATTATCGTCCACACTATAAAATTCTTTGTTCTCGCTTTAAGATCATATCCCAAAAGAGGCATTGACAGATACTCACTCATTTGACGCACCTCCGTTTTCTTGTTCAAGCTTTTTCTCATAATATCTTACAAGAGCGTCACCAAGCGACGGCAGCGTTATCTGAAGATCGTCAAGATCATAGTGCGTAAGCGCTTCAACAAGATCGTTAATATCCTTTTTGTAAAGGAAAGATATATATCCGTTCTCCTCTGTGATCTCCGTTATGTTAAACAGAGTATAAAGCGCGGAAATATCATCGTTTGTCTTAACGCTCACCCGTCTTGTATCGCTCTTCATAAGAACTTTCTTCTCCGATATTTCAAGCAGCGAGCCTTTTCTCATTATAGCTATTCTTGAACATATCTGCTGAAGAAGATCAATATTCCTGTCGCTGATAACAATAGTAACGCCCTCTTTGTTGAGATCAAGCAGATAGTGGGCGAGCTTGTTTTTTGTATCGCTCTCCAATGACGCAAAAGCGTTATCCATAATAACAAGGTCGGGATTACCCATAAGTGCGATGACAATAGCAACTTTCTTGCGGCACGACATCGGAAGGCTGCTTATCCTCTTATTCTTGTCAACACTGAAATGCTTGCACAGCGACATTACCGCCTCGTGATCTTTGACGCCCTTTAGCTTTTCGGCGGTGCGTATAACGTCTATCGCTTTCATAGTTTCACAGTAAGTCGGATTGGCAGGCATAAACCCTATTCTGCGTTTCCTTGAAGGATCCTGCGAATATGACTTTTGCCCCATAACCGTAACCGTTCCGTTTGTCGGTCGGATAAAATCCATAATTAAATTTATTATTGTGCTTTTACCGCTTTTCTTAGGTCCTGCTATTCCGAAGAAATCGCCCTTATTCACGGCAAAGGTGGTTTCTCCCAAAGCAGGTCTTTTCGTATAGTATTTTGAAACCTTATCAAGGGTTATTACAGCCACACAAAACTCCCCTTTTGTAATAATCGTAATATTTCTTTTCTTTTAATGTACCCGATTACACAAGTACCTTATTCTATTTTATCATATTTTTCCATTTATTCAATACATATTGAAAAAAACTTTTTTATTTTATATTTTAATAAATTATGAATTCACAAGATTTTCGAAACCTAAGAAAAAATTGCAAAAATAAACCCTGTGAGATTGCAGATAATATATTTGAAAAGACGAAATTTTGAAATTTACAATTTTGTAATAACAATCGGCTTTACAAATTAAAAATTATCTTGTATCATTGTTATGTATCGGAATATTATTAAGTATTCCCGCAAGTTTTTTGCTGTTTTATTATTATAACCCAATATCATATAAAAATGACGGTGATTTGCGCAAAGGCGGTCTGCCCTTACCTCTTACACTGACAGATCATTAAAGGGAGGTTATAATAATTGATTTTAATGAAAAAGAAGGAAAAGAAATGAACAATGATAATTTGAAAACAACTGCTGTAAACACAGCAGGCGAGAGCGAAGAAACATTGGATACAAAATCAGGTTCTCCATTATTATCTGTGAAAAATGCAGCCGCTGCATTCTCACAAAAGCTTTTCAGAAAATCAGACGCTCAGACACAGGACGGCACAGCAAAGAAAATCCCCGTAATCATTCCTGTCGTTACTATTGCAGCAGTTCTCACAGCAGGAGTTGTTGTATCAAGCGTCGCTATGGGTGCTTTTAACTCCGAAAAGTACGATGCTTTTATCGCAACGGAGCAAAGCAACGTCACATTAAAAAGTCCTTCGGGTATGTTCTTGGAGGGTATCTCCGTACAGGGTATAGATCTCGGCTCAAAAAGTATGAAGCAGGCGCAGGATCTTCTCTGCATTGAGGAGTCCGAAATGATACCTGAAATAAACTTTACTCTTAATTGTCACGACAAGATAGTTTATGTAACGGAAGACGATTTTGATTTTGAGTTTGACACGGTAAAGGTACTCAACGAGGCATACGAATACAGCGAGTATATGAGAGAGATCCTTGCAAAGGAAGAGAGAACTTCTCTCAGATCCGACGAAAAAAAGGATTACTCTATTTCAATGACTTTTAATGAGGACTCTATCTCCGAGGTTAGCCGCGCAGTTGCTCAAAAGGTAAATGTTGCGGTACAGGACGCACACGTTACCAAGATAAACATTGAGGCTGTTAATCCCGATGAAATGTTCACATTTGCAGACGGGGTAGTAGGTTACGATATTGACGTTGAGGATCTTACAACACAGATCTCGACCCTTATCAAAAACGAAAACTACACGGCAGATATAATAGGCGAGATGAAAGAGGTACAGCCTGATATTACCCTTGAAAATCTCAAAAAAAATCTTGTGCTTATCTCTCAGTATGAAACATGGTCGGGAAACACATGGGCAGGAAATATGAATATGATGACAGCCATGCAGACTATGAACGGCTCGATAATCAAGAACGGAGAGATTTTCTCATTCAACGAGCATACGGGCAACAGTAACCTTGCAGAAAATGGCTACTATGCGGCAGGCGTTATTGTAAACGGCAGATCGGCAGACGGTATCGGCGGCGGTATCTGTCAAGCGGCAACTACGATTTACAACGCTGCGATCAGAGCAGATATGACAGTTGTTGCAAGAGAGCCTCACACTTGGCCGTCTGTATATGTTCCTGTCGGCATAGACTCGGCTATTGATTACGGCAATATCGATATGTCTTTTAAAAACGAAACAGGACATGACGTATATCTTATCTGCTATATGGACGGAGCTCAGCTCAACGCATTCATCTACGGCTACAAACCGACAGAGTATGACGAGATAGTAGTTTCATCATGGTTTACAGGTTCAACAGGCGCAGGATTTGGCGCTGCGGCTTGCCGAAACTACTATAAAGACGGCGAGCTTGTAAAAACAGAGGATCTTCCTGCGTCATATTACAGCAACGGCGGCGGCACAAGCTATTCGTACGACGAACCACTCTCGGGTTATGTTTATAAGAGGGTGTTTACAGACCGACAGGCAGCCGACGGAAAAACAGAGTATGAAGTAACTGTAACGACTGAGGACGAAGAAGAAACAGAGGACGAAACAGAGGACGAAGAAGAAACAGAGGACGAAGAAGAAACAGAGGACGAAACAGAGGAATAATATGTAAATCAAACTCCCGAGGAAAAATCTTCGGGAGTTTTTTATAACTGTATGGATTTATTGGAGTGTTTATGTTAAAATGATGATATGCAGTAAAAAGCAGTGGTATTTGTATATTATGTAACTTCACCCCTTGCAGAGCCTTTGAAAAAGCTTGTGCGGAACATAAATATTACACAAAAAAGCAAATTTTAATTTGTTAAATAAAGGAGAATCAAAATGAAAATAAAAGGTGTTATTTTTGACTTGGACGGACTGCTTCTCGATACGGAAAAGCTTTACCAAAGATTTTGGATAGAAGCGGCGGCAAAGTGCGGATACAAAATGACAAAAGAACAGTCTTTACAGCTTCGCAGCCTTGACAAGGAGCTTGCAAAGGAGCTGTTATCGGAATGGTTCGGAAAAGATTTCAGCTACCAAAAAACAAAAGATATAAGAGTTAAGCTTATGAACGAATACATAGATCAAAACGGCATTGAAGCAAAAAAGGGTGCAAAGGAGCTTGCCGAGTATCTGCGAGAAAAGAGTTACAAAACAGCTATCGCAACGGCTACAAATTACGAGAGAGCAAATTGTCATCTTAAACTGGCAGGAATACGACAATATTTCGACAATGTTATCTGTGCGTCAAGCGTAGAACATGGAAAACCTTTCCCCGATGTATATCTTTATGCTTGCAGGCAATTACAGCTTGAACCGTGCGAATGTCTTGCATTGGAGGATTCTCCGAACGGTATAAAATCGGCTTACAGTGCAGGGTGTGTGACTGTATGCGTACCCGACGGCGGCGAGGCTGAGGAGGAAATAAACCCGCTTATCAATTACCATGCAAAATCGCTTGTTGATGTTATAGAAATAATAGAAAATATGAAGTAAAAAATCCCTATCGTAAACCGAATTACGGTAGGGAAAATTTTTATCTGTAAAGCTGCGATACTATCTCGCCCAATATGGCAAATTCTGTTTCGGATAAGTTGTTTTTATTTTTGTAATTGTGTTCTCTCAGAGTATTTACAAGGCGGTTTACCATATCAACCTGTTCGGCGGTTAGGTTATACACGGATATTTTTTCACGCTGTTCCGTACCGCAAAGGTAATCGAGAGATACGTTAAAAACAGCGGCAAGCGTACGCAGAACATCAAGCGGCGGTGAGGCAACTCCAAGCTCGTATTTACTCACTGCGGCTTTTGAGATGCCAAGCTTATTGCCGAGTTCTGTCTGTGTCATATTTTTTTCCTTGCGGAGTGTTTTCAGTGTCTGCCCGAAATCGTAAGCATATTCCATAATAAATCTCCTAATAAGATACTTTTCAACATAATTGTTGACTTTAATTCTATTATATGTTATTATAGTATCTGTAAAGTAGAAATTTATTTATTAACATTAATTAAAAGTAGAATATAAAGATACAATAAAATATTACGGATCGTTTTTAAGCTCAAGAATGTAATCTGCCGAAACATTATACAGCCTGCATATTTCAACAAGCTTATCAATAGGCAAGCTGCGTTTTCCGCTTTCATACAACTGGTATTGCTGGCGAGTGATTTTAAGTACCCTCGCAACGTATTCTTGTTTTAAGTCATGATCTTCCCGCAAATCTCTGAGCCGCCGCAGATACATTTTCGCACCCTCTTCTTTAGTAAATTATTAGAGATTATTCCCCATTTTAAATTTTACTATAATTTCAGTAAAAGCCTTGACAAGCATTCAAACGAATGCTAAAATATAGTAAAAGCATTTATTTGAATGCATAATATATGTTCATATTAATGTGAACATCATCATATTAAAGAGGTGAGTGTATGCAAAAAATTAAGGTATGTAAAAAATGCGGTGCACAAATGGACAAATCCGCTAAATCGTGCCCCCAGTGCGGTGCTCCGGCTAAGGGTAAAAAAGGTTTGATAATCGGTGCGGTAGTAGTGTTTATTGTTCTTGTTGCAGCAATAGGAAATGCGGAAGATAATTCAAGCAATACTGAACCAAAAGTAGTTTCTCAGATTGAATCTTCGGAAGTTCAGAGTAAAAATGAAGTAAAAGAAGAAACAAAAGCTGATGATAAGACCGCTGTTTCAGAAGAAACTGCACCACAAAAAGAAGTATCATCGCAATAGAAGGCTTCGTCACAGGAGGAAGTATCATCACAGGAAGAAGTAAGTAATGTTTTTCATGTGGGAGATGTTGTTGATACAGGAAAAGCAACGATTACATTTAAGAGTGTAGAAGATTATGTATCGGATAATATGTTTATGCAGCCTGAAGACGGTAATAAGATAATCGCCGCATATTTTATTATTGAAAATACCGGAAATTCCAATCTGTCAACGGGACCATATGATTTTGATTGTTATGCGGACAATTCCGTAGTAGAGTCAACATACTATGGTGAAAAGGCTCTTTCGTATGATTCAATTTCTCCGGGACGTAAAAATGAGGGATATGTTTGGTTTGAAGTCCCTGTGAATTCCGAAAAAATTGAGATCGAATACGAGATGAGTTGGTGGACGCAAGAGAAAGCGATCTTTATCGTAAAGGAATAATAAAGTTAATATTGTCGCGATTAGGCTATGCGGAATTTTCTCCGGATAGCCTTTTTTACCAAAAAATTAAATTTCACCGAAAATCCGTTACTCCCCTTGATTATTATACCACGCTGTAATATAATTAATGTATGCTTTAGAAAGAGAGGGAGTATTAATGCAAAAAGAAGAGCTTATACTTATTCTTGATTTTTGCGGTCAGTATAACCAGCTTATCGCAAGAAGAGTACGTGAATGTAATGTTTACTGCGAAATAGTCCGTCACGATATTTCCGCAGAAGAGGTCAAAAACAGAGGCGCTAAAGGCGTAATATTTACGGGCGGCCCTGCAAGCGTTTACGGCGAGGACGCACCAAAATGTGACCCCGAAATATTTAACCTCGGTATTCCTGTACTTGGAATTTGCTACGGTATGCAAATCATGACGCATACATTGGGCGGTAAAGTAGAGAGAGCCGATAAGAGAGAGTACGGCGAAACAGATGTAAAATTCTCAAAGTCGCTGCTGTTTGACGGCTTTGGCGATGAAAACGTCTGCCTTATGTCGCATACAGATTATGTCGATACACTGCCAGAGGGCTTTGAGAGAATAGCCTATACACCGTCATGTCCGTACGCAGGTATAGAAAATAAAGAAAAACATTTTTACGGAATACAGTTCCACGCAGAAGTAAACAATACTGTAAACGGTATAAAAATTATAGACAACTTTGTAAAGAAAATTTGCGGCTGCTCGGGCAGTTGGAAAATGTCGTCTTTTGCAAAAGAAACCGTAAAAGCACTTAGAGAGAAAATAGGCGACGGAAAAGCACTTTGTGCATTATCGGGCGGAGTAGATTCATCGGTTGCTGCGGCTCTGCTCAATGAAGCAATAGGAGAAAACCTTACCTGTATTTTTGTTGACCACGGACTTCTCAGAAAGAACGAGGGCGATGAAGTAGAAGAGGTATTCGGCAAGAGATTTAAGTCGAAATTCATCAGAGTTGACGCAGAAGAGAGATTTTTGAACAAGCTTGCGGGAGTAGATGACCCCGAAACTAAGAGGAAGATAATAGGCGAGGAGTTTATCAAGGTCTTTGAAGAAGAGGCAAAGAAGATAGGAGCAGTCGATTATCTTGTACAGGGTACGATTTATCCCGATGTAGTAGAAAGCGGAAAAGGCATTGGTGCAACAATAAAGAGTCATCATAATGTCGGAGGACTTCCGGATTATGTAGATTTCAAGGAGATAGTAGAGCCTTTGCGAGATCTGTTTAAAGACGAAGTAAGGAAGGTAGGCAGGGAGCTTGGAATACCGGATTATCTTGTAGACAGGCAGCCGTTCCCGGGACCGGGTCTTGCAATCAGAGTGATAGGAGATATAACAAAGGAAAAGCTTGATATACTCAGAGAGGCAGATTATATTTTCCGTGAGGAATTGGAGCGTGACGGAGTAAACAGAGAGGCAAACCAGTATTTTGCAGCGCTTACGAATGTAAAGAGCGTAGGAGTAATGGGTGATTATCGTACATATGATTATATGATAGCGCTCAGAGCAGTTACAACAGTAGATTTTATGACAGCAACATTTACAAAGATACCGTATGAAACACTCGAACGTGTATCGTCAAGGATAGTAAACGAAGTTAAGCATGTAAACAGAGTAGTGTATGACATTACGAGCAAACCCCCGGCAACGATTGAGTACGAATAGTAGCCAAAATCCCGAAAAGCACATTGTTATGCGGCTTTTCGGGATTATTTTTTATCTTTGGTGCACTTTTGGTGCACTTTTTTTCAAAAACGTCACGGACGGGGTGAAAAATGGGGGATTTCAGGGATAATTCGGATAATGTGTGGCTTCAGTATCTTGCAGTGATTTATCTGTAAATATCCTCAAGCGTCAGCAGCGTGACATGATCTTTCTGCTGCAAAAGCTGATCTGTAAATCCTCCGAGTGAGAAGATGAAGTAGTGATATTTTGTTCCCTTACCAAACACCGAAGCGTAGTGCTTCAGCAGTTCCAATTCGTCAACGCCGATCTTTTCGTTACGGTATTTGCATGAGCCTATGATGTATTCACTGCCGCTTGCAGGTGCGGCGACAATATCTACTTGTACCTCCTTGCGGGCAGCCTTATCTGTACCCCACCACTGCCCGATCTCGGAGATCTCTATCGGGAGATCATCGGCGTAATTAAGAAGGTACTCTCTGCACATCTGCTCAAATACAAGTCCCATGTACTCATGAAAATACGGCTTAACACTTTGATTATAGGTGCGCTCGATCCTGCCTGATGTGATCGCTGTCATATTGCGCGGAACGAACCTGAACCAGAATCGGAAAAACTGATCCTTTATGAAGTATATCGTTTTTCGTCCTGCTTTTTCGGTTACGGGAGTTTCCTTTTGGAGTATTCCGAGATCAAGCAGGACATTGATGTACTTTGCACAATGCGCCGAATCAATGCCGACCTTCGTTGCGATCTCGTTTATTCTCGACGAGCCGTTTGCTATTGCGGTGATTATCGAATTGTACATCGCGGGCTCGCGCAGCTCTTGCTTGAGCAGATTTTCGGGTTCCTCAAATAAGTACGAAGAGGTGTCAAAAAGATTTTCAAGAAGGGCGGAGTCAATATTATCCTTTACACCCAGCTTGTTGATATAATGCGGAATGCCGCCGGTGATACCGTAAACGAGGGAAAGCTGCTCGGGTGAAAGCGTAGGGCAAAACGCCGCGATCTCCTTGTAGTTCAGCGCTTCGATCTTAAATGAAAATCTTAATCCCCCAGCTATGCTGGGGAGAATTGAGTAAGACGGTATCCCCTCAATCCCCCATCGTCTACCCAAACCAATCCCAAAATGTTAAAATAACTCCAAACAGGTCTTAATACCAACACAGACCGGATTGGAGCAGAGCAAAATGGACGAGATAAACGAAGTCAAAAAAGCGATTAGACATGAAAACTGGAAGCGGATGTATGAAGAATACCAAAGCAGCGGGATGACGGTAAAAGATTGGTGTGAAGCACAAGGGATATCTGTAAAAACCTTTTGAGAGTGCTGCGAGAAGATCTTCTTAGCGGGCACGAAACGCATGATATTGTCCCAATTGCAGCGTGTGAGGATAAGGTGCCGATCGGCAGGTCAACTTATTCCGACGACAGAATACACATCAGCGGAAACGGTGTAGAAATTGAACTTCCTATGAGCGTATCGCCGGAGCTGATAACTGTGATTCTACAGGGGATACGATAATGCTGAAGGAAATGAAAGGTCCGTATTACATCGTTTGCGGTTACACTGATCTTCGGCGAGGCATTGATGGGCTTGCAGGTATCGTTCAGCAGAATTACAAGCTCGATGTTTGCTCGGGCGGGCTGTTCATGTTCTGCGGAAGAAGGTGCGACAGGATCAAGGCGCTGCTGTGGGAAGGCAACGGATTTTTGCTTCTTTACAAGCGGCTGGACAACGGAAGATTCCAATGGCCGAGGAACAAAACCGAGGCAGAGCAAATAACAGCCGAGCAATATACATGGCTGATGCAGGGGCTTGCGATAGAGCAGCCAAAGGCCATAAAACCGGCTTCGAGACGACCTGATATCATATAATCAGGTCAGAATAATCACACGGAAATAATTCCGAAAATCCGCATAAATACTGTACTTTCCGACACATTTATGGTATAATAAGTGTGTCGGAAATTTGTTTTGGAGGAAGTGCGAGAATGAAAATACCCAAGAATATTTCACCCGAGATCGCAGCGTATATCAAAGCACTTCAGTTTGAAAACAGCAAGCTTCAAAACGAAAATTCTGAAATCAAAAGCAAAAATTCCGAACTCCAAAACGAAGTATCCGATTTAAAAACCAAGGTCGAGAAGCAGGAGCTTCAGATAAGTAATCTCACGGAAATGCTTGTAAACAGCCGAAAAAAGATGTTCGGAAGGTCCAGTGAGAAAAGCAAATACTTTAACGATGCGCAGATGTCTTTGTTTGATGAGGCTGAGGTCTGTGCCGATGAGTCTGCGCCTGAGCCGGATAAGGAAACATTCATTGCTGCTCATAAAAGGCGCAAAAAGCGTACAAAGGCGGAGCTTACCGAAAATCTCAATCACATAAAGCAGGTCTGCGATCTGGATAAGAAAGAATGCGAGATCTGCGGCGGGGAGCTGACCTGTATCGGAGAAGAATTCGTCCGCAGCGAGCTGAACATAATCCCCGCGCAAATGTATGTTGTGGATATCTACCGCAAGGTCTACAAGTGCGAGCATTGCTCCGATGATGAGCTGACTAATATTTTCAAGGCTGATACACCCGTATCGGTTATGAAGGGCAGCATG
>CACWKD010000019.1:0-30030 GCA_902761345.1 uncultured Ruminococcus sp.
TGCATCACAGTCAAGTCCTGCTGTCGGCTCGTCAAGCAGCAAAATTTTCGGTACGGTAAGCAGCGCCTTTGCAAACGCAAGCTTTCTCTGCTCGCCGCCGCTGAGATCGTAAGGGTGTCTGTCGTACAGTTTATCAAGTTCCAGCCTTTTACTAAGCTTAGTGCAAAGTTCCCGATTATCGTCTGTGAGCATTTCGGAAAGTTCCTCGTCTACGCTGTCTTTTACAAACAGATCGGCAGGCTCTTGCGGTACTGCGGCGATCACTCCTCTGTATAAGCTCCCGAAACGATATTTTGAAATGCTTTTTCCCAGTACGGTTATTTTCCCAGAGTACGGCTGCAATACTCCCGACATAATATTTAGCAGAGTAGTTTTGCCCGTACCGTTGCCGCCGAGTATAGCGTATATTTCACCTCGTTTGATTTCAAGAGATGTACATCTGATAATATCATCGCCCGTTTTATCATAGCGAAAATAAATCTGTTTAAGATTTAATGCAGTTTCGCCGTCTTTTTTATTATTATCGTGTACGGGTATATTTTGTTTTAACAGCTTTACATTGTCCGACAGAAACCTCCTGCCAGACGCAATATTGAGCGGACAATTCTTTTCATCTGTAAATCCCATATCCGCATACAGTCTTGCAGATACAGGCATAGCTTTTTTTATAGGGTTATCAGCAAGCGAGTGAACGCACCTGCACGGCTTATCGAAAAAAGTGAGTTTTCCGCTGTCCATTACGGCGATCTTACCGGCATACTCAAACATTTCGTCTATCCTGTGAGAGGCTATTATTACGGTAAGCCCCAGCTCCCTGTTAAGTCTTACTAGCGTTTGCGCAAGCTCTTTTTCGGCTATCGGGTCAAGACTTGCAAACGGCTCGTCAAGAATGATAAGCTCAGGCTCGCACGCCAATACGGACGCAAGGCTTACAAGCTGTTTTTCTCCTCCCGAAAGATGCGCCGTGTCTTTTCTGTACAAACTTTCGATACCGAAATACGCCGATATTTCAGCAGTCTTTCTGAGGATCTCGTCACGTTTAAGTCCCATACTTTCAAGTCCCAACGCAAGCTCGCTGTACACCCTTTGAGTAACCGTCTGTTTATCGGGTGACTGCATTACAAAGCCTATCTTTGCAGCGCTTTCTTTTGGCGGCAAAGTATCTTTAGACTTTGAGAAGATACGCACCTCGCCGCTTGTTTTTCCAACGGGAGTAAGTTCGGGTTTGAGCATACGCAAAAGAGTAGTTTTTCCGCAGCCCGATTTTCCGCACAGCAAAACAAGCTCGCCCTTTGTAACGGAAAACGTAATGTTTTTAAGCGCATAAGAGCTTGCGCCGTTATATGTAAAAGTTAGATTTTTGACAGACGCAATTTCCAAATTATAGCCTCCCTCACTTCAAAGAAAAACGGAATAAGACACATTACAAAAAACACAGCGTAGGACGCAGCCGCCGCAAAGTTTACAGGAATACCGCTTAAATACGGATAGCATAAAAACTCAGCTTTTCCCGACGCTGTTACGTAAAAAATAAACCCTGCCGAAACGCTCGACAATACTAATGTAACTAAATCTCTTGCAGTAAAAATAAACAGGTGAAAAGAAGTTCTGCCCTTTAATGCCGCACCTCTCGCTTTCATTGACGCGGCAGTATCGCCCGCCCCCTCTATCATACTGCCTGAAAGCGCCGAAAACACCGCAAGCAGGCTTTTTGTTCTGTCTATAATATTATCGTCCGAAAATCTACCGATACATTTTCTTGCGCGAGAGATATTTTCAAATTTATCACGGCACATCGGAATAAACCTCAACGTACCCGACAGTAAAAGCGCAGTTTTCGGCAGCGTTCTTCCCAACAGATATATTACCTTATCGCTTGTCATACACAGTGATAGTGCCTCGCACCACAAAAGAACCCCCACTGTAACTGCCGCCGTTATCGCTCCGTAAACCAGCGCCTCCAATGTATAGGCTTTACCGTTTATGAACAGCAAAGGGGTATTTCCGTAATGCGAAAACAGCGGATTTACAATAGTTAAAACAGTCATAAATCCTGCCGTTATGAAAACAGACCTCGCCTTTATTCCGAACATCATTTTATACAAGACTGCTCCTATCAGCCCCACACAGGCGTACACGGGGTTTGAGGAAATTACAGTAGATACTATTACCCCCGTAAAATATACGGCAAGAGTAAACGGGTGAAGCCGCGCAAACGCTCCCGATCTATCATCATACATCAAGCTATTCCCCCTTTCCCGTATCGTTTCCCTTGGACAATGTTTCTTTTGTCGAGTTCACGGTTGATCGTATTAAGCACACGTTTTTTATCTCCGCTCCACAAAGGGGCTATCAGCAGACGTTTAGCTCCGTCACCCGTCAAGCGGTGTATTACAATATCCTCGGGAAGAATTTCTATACATTCGCAAAGCAAGTCCGTATATTCGTCAAGCGACATAATTTCAAATACTCCCGCTCTGTATTCGTCTGCCAGATCGGTATTTTCGAGAACGTGCAGAAGCTGGAGCTTTATCCCCGAAACTCCGCTTTCACCCACATAACGCACAGTATCAAGCATTTGTCTGCGGCTCTCATAAGGCAAACCGAGAATAACGTGAGTGATCACGGTAATGTTTTTTTGTTTAAGTCTTTTAACAGCGTCATCGTACACATCAAGCGTATACCCTCGTCTGATATATTCCGCCGACTTCTCGTGTATAGTCTGAAGTCCCAGCTCTACCCAGACCGGTTTGATACGGTTGAGCTTATCAAGCAGCGTTACAACCTCGTCACTCAGACAATCGGGTCTTGTGGCGACTGATAAAACTGCTATATCGTCACGCATAATAGTTTTTGTGAACAGCTCGCTTAAATACGAAACAGGCGCGTATGTATTTGTAAACGACTGGAAGTACGCAATATACTTATCACATTTTGCTTTGGAAGAAACAAGCGACTTTGCCGTATTTATCTGATTTGAAATATCGTCCGTAATTTTCACGGCAAACTCCCCCGAACCGCCCTTACTGCAAAAAATACACCCTCTATCGCCCTTAGTACCGTCACGATTGGGACAGGTAAATCCTCCGTCGAGGGCAATTTTGTATAGTTTAGCGCCGAAGTATTCTTTTAAAAATTGGTTAAGGGAATAAAAATGACCGTTTGAATATCGCATAAAAATCCTCCGCAAACAAAAATCATACCTGTATCTCTTTTTCTTATTTCTTTTTTTCGGACACTGCTCTTCATTTCTCAACAAAAGAAGAGTCTAATATACAGTTAATATTATAACATATATAGACTCTCTTTGTTAAGATATTAATTTAATGTTTTTGGAAATATTAAAAATAGTACATTGTATTCTTCAATGCACAGCGTCCCGCTTACTTGCTCGGTTATCTTACTCACAAACAGTATCGTGTGTCCTGTGAAGAAACCACGGCTGTCTGAAATCATTTTTCTGTACAATTTGTTTTCGTGTCCAATATTTGTTGACAAGCGCGGTTTGAGCCGTTTTTATATATCTGCATAAATCTAAACGGCAGTTCGCCTATTTGTGAAACTGCCGCTTTTTGCTCTGCATAAAAATATCTTACCGCTATACACTTAATTAGTGCAGCCCACTGTCCGCCAACATTTTTTCCGTACACACATACCTGTCGTTTGTATCCCTGCAGCCCATTACAACCGTAATGTATGTTTTATCGCCCTCTTTAAATGCCGCTGCAAGACAATACCCTGCATTATCTGTTGTGCCCGTTTTTAACCCGATCGCATTTTCTTTGTAATATTCATTATACGGATCAACCAGCTTGTTTGTATTAGTCCACGTTATGCTCTCCCCTGTTTCAAAACTTCCTGTATGCTGATAAGTTCCCATAATCTCTGTCAAAAGCGGCACTGTCATCACATATTCGCCAAGCTTTACAAGGTCGGATACCGTTGTGTAATGGTCGGGATCGTCCCAGCCGTCGGGGGTTACAAAACGACTGTTCTCCATTCCTATACTCTTTGCAAAATCGTTCATAAGCTCACAAAATTTCTCTGTCGCCTGTTTGTCGTCCAACTGCGTTTCGGAATATACTCTCCTTGCCGTATTTACTGCCGCTATGTATGCTGCGTCGTTTCCCGAGGGCAGCAGCATTCCGTACAAAAGCTCCCTCACAGTCATTCTGTTGCCCGTACTGATATAGCTCAGGCTTGAATCGGGATTTACAAGATCAAGCTCCGTTCCGACTTCTATCACATCATCTTCTTTAAGATATTTTAACACAACCGACGCAGTGAGCATTTTTGTAATACTTGCAGGGGCAGTTCTTTCATCTTCATTCTCTTTATAAAGATACTCTCCGTCCTCTATACAGTACAATCCCGCCGCATAATTCGGTTCTTTTTGCTCTTCTTCCTCGTATTCCTCCTGCCCGTTTTCCTGCTCCGTCACGGTAACAGTATACTCGTAGTATGTTTCCTCCTGTGTGTTCTCGACATTATCCGTTGTCTTTTCCTGTACTGTAGTATCTGTCGGCTTTGAAGATACCGAACTGCTGACGGTCGATGATACCGCCTTTTCCGTTTTTGAATTTATCCTTAAATAGGTCGACGAGGTGCTGCTTGTACTGCTGTTCTCCGATACAGTCTTTTTTTGTGTATCGGGGGGTTCGGGCTGTTTCTTAGATACAACATCTTCCGTGGCTTTTGTTGCTGTATCGCTTGTATTAATATTGATACCGATACTATATGTTTCATCTGCGTTATTCATACCGCAAGCCGTAAATATCAGCATAATACTTATCGCTGCGGTTAGTATGCGTTTTAAATTCATTCGATAGTTTACTCCTTCATAGTTCGCCGTTTTTAGTTTATAGTCCAAAGTTTGCATTTAACCCCCCAACTTTGAACTAAGAACTCCATTCCTAACTCAAACAACTCCACACTCCACTCTCCACACTTCAAACTCATACAAGCTTCACACTCATACAAGCTTCACACTCATACAAGCTCCAAACTTACAACAAATGTGTTTTTATTCTGAAAACATCATAAAAAGTATGGCGATCCCGGTTGTTTTTTGTTATAATAGGATATATTCATAATAACGCAAATACTTCAATTTTTCAACAAAAACTTTTTTAAAAAATTCTAAAATACACTGCGAAATTTCTGCCGGTTCTGTGTCTAACTTACAGAAGGCAAATTTGCAGTCTTAAGAGGGAGGTAATCTGATGGATAACGATGCGGGTCGCTACCGCCGTTTCCTCGATGGTGATGATAATGGATTAAGAGAAATTATTGACGAACATTACAGTGGGCTTACGCTCTACATAAACAGTATTTTAAGCGATGTTTCTGAAACCGAGGAGGTAATTCAAGACACCTTTGTTAAGCTTGCTGTCAAAAAGCCTAAGTTTAATGGCAAATCGTCCTTTAAAACGTGGCTTTACGCTATCGCTCGCAACTGTGCCTTAAACTACCTTAAAAGATACCGTGCGAGATTTTCGGGTAAGCCTATCGACGACTACTTCGAGCTTGCCGACGAAAACGATATTGAAGCAGAGTACATAAAATCCGAACAGAACCTTGAACTGCATAGAGTTCTGAGAACGCTTAAACCCGAATACTCTCAGGTTCTCTATCTGATGTACTTTGAGCAGTTCGATACGGAAAATATCGCTAAAATTATGCACAAATCTAAAAAGCAAGTCGGAGACCTCTTGTACAGAGCTAAACAGTCACTTAAAACCAATCTGGAAAAGGCAGGATTTCAATATGAAGAGTTCTAAAGAAATGGCAGACGCCGTTTTTATGATAAGAGATGAATATCTCGAAAAGAAACGGAACAGAGATATGGCTGTAAGAAAAGCTGTTTACATCGGCTCGCCTGTATGTATCATCTCTCTGATCGTTGCAGGGGCTGTTTTCTTCGGGAACAACACCGCTTATGTACCTCCCGTTTCCTACCCCTCGGAGGTTGTTTCCGATACCGATACATTCTCTGTAAGTGATACAGATGCAGACAACTCGTACAGTAATTCTTATTCATATTCATCTATTAACAGCACTTCCTCAAATTCGTCCAATACGGACAGCGACAGTAATACTACATCGAGCAGGCAAAACACTTCTTCCAATAATACATCAAGCTCTCAAAGAAACAATAAATCTTCCGATACCGATACTTCCAAAACGAGAAACTCGGATACGGACACTTCTAAAACGAGAAGCTCGGACACGGACACTTCTAAAACGAGAAGCTCGGACACGGACACTTCCAAAACAAGAAACTCGGATACGGACACTTCCAAAACAAGGAACTCGGACACGGACACTTCCAAAACGAGAAATTCGGATACGGACACTTCCAAAACGAGAAATTCGGATACGGACACTTCCAAAACAAGGAACTCGGATACGGACACTTCCAAAACAAGGAACTCGGACACGGACACTTCTGTATCACACCCTGCGTCTACCGATATATCCACTTCAACAGATACTTCTACAACAACCGACACCACCGTTCCCCCCGACAGCGAAAGACCTATTCCCGACGCTCCCGACTCCGATTACTCACCCTCAACAAATGGTTCAACAGACACGGGTACGTCAACAGACGAATGGGGCGGCAGTCCCGAAGATGACCCGATAGATCCACCCGAATACATATTCTGGGATAATGAAACCTTTTATAAAGAAATACCAACCCTTACCTACAACGGAAAAAAATACGAGTGCAATAATACCTTTGTTTCTATTGATGAAATAAATGAATATCTCGATATTATATATTTTGAGGACTTTGCGGATTTTTCCATTGTTGGTAATATTTTCACTATTTACGGAATAGATGAATCGGAATATATCGCTTTATATTTACCTGAAAGATTGGACTATGAGGAGTGTATCGTTTACAAACCGGTTGAAGATTAAAAGGAGTTGTTATTATGAAAAAGATAATTAGTATGATTCTCGCTCTGTCAACCTCTATGACGTTATTGTGCTGTAACGCTTACGCAGACAATACTATTGATTGCAGTACCGTTACTGACCAGCTTTACAGCGGGTTCACAGATGAGATATTTAAAACCACAACATTCGGCGGAAACTCACTCAAATCAGACGCAGTTGTCACTTCTGCTGAACAGCTGTACGATTATATGTCTGTATTCTATGACAGTGACACTACGAACAGTTACGTTAATAAGTACAATGACGCTTTCTTTGAAAACAATGTTCTGTTCCTCAACTCCCTCTATCAGGGCGGCGGTACTGCTCCCTGCTATGAGGTAAAAGACGTTGCTCTGAGCGACAGCAGGTACACGGTATACGGGCAGTGGGATTATCCCGAAATTGTTGCCGATGTGATCTCCGTACTGCTTGTGCAGATAAGCGTTCCGAATGACATATACAATGCTCACCCGTATGAGGCAGTTTGGAAAGATAACTACAATACCGACATAACATTTACTTCAACAATAGATGATGTCGGCTATTACTCGGATACTAATGACAAAGGCTCTGCCGTAATAACATCGGTATCGGAGCTTAACGATTATATATCCTACCTAAATGATACTCAGAAACAACAATACTTGAAAAAGTACGACGATAAATTCTTTGAAGCTAATGTTATATTTATAAATACTGTTTATCAGCATGCAGGTGAAATTCCGTATTTTACCGTGAAAAATGTATGCTTAACAGACGGAGAGTTTTTTGTCAACTGCAAGTGGAATTATCCAAATGAAGATTTAGCACAGCAAGCTACTTATTTGTTGGTGCTTGTAAGCATTTCTAAAGACGACTATAACAGTTCCTTTGCGGTTCGTTGGAATATCAAAAAACAGACTGCATACAGCATTACGATCGACCAATTTTTCAGCGAATATACAGATGAAGTCTTTACAAAGCAAGACCACTGTGCGGCTGTAACCGATATTAAACAGCTAAAGGACTATCTGTCTAAATACTATAACAGTGATGTTGTTGACAAATACTGCAATATATATAACGAAGAGTTCTTCGAGAATAATTTTGTGATACTCAACTCATTTACTCAGGGTGCAGGTTTAGAGTCGCTTCTTGAAATATACTCTTTTGGTGAGGTTACGTATCCCGAATACAGTTGTGATGTCAAGCACTACAATGTTGAGGGCAGTATGATAATCCCCGATTACGACTTGCCCGAGGTTGAATCCGTGCTGCTTGTGCAGATACCTCTTGCAAAGGGTGCATACAATCCCAATCTGCCTGTAAATTGGAATATCGGCACAGTCAATGTAAAAACCGAGCCGAACAGCGATACAAGTATAGACGAAAAGGAGTATCCCCTCGCTTATGGTGATATAGACCTCGACGGGAAAGTATCTATGCGTGACAGCCTGAAAATTATGAGAAGCTGTATCGGGCTTGAAACTCTGAGTGAAGTCGCACAGGCTTGTGCAGATGTAAACGGCGACGGAAAAGTAAGCGCCGCCGACTCTCTCGAAATACAAAGATACTGCATTAACGCTAAGGCAAACGCAAAAATTGGTACAGGTTATATTCTTTAACATTACAAACCACGCAAAAAGGAAACCGCACCGCACATTAAGAAGGTAAGATGTAAGGTGTGATTTCCGAATATATTTGCTTACTAACTTCCTATTTTTTAAACACACTCAAAACAAAATCGTCCTGCTTTTTACGGCAGGGCGGTTTTGTGTTTATCTTTATTTCTGATCTGCTTGGCTTTTCTTTACGCTTTCCGTCCTCTCTTCTACCATTTTTTCATACTGTTCCGTGTCATAGCCGTCATATATATACTTGTCATATTCGCCCTGTGCGAGAATTTCATTTGTGACAAAACCAAAGTTCATTTCCTTTGAATATACCTCTTCCTCGTCCTTTTTTACAGGGTTTATATACTTGCCTGCTATGGTTGTTCCGTCCTCTTCAAATACGTAGATCCAATTTCTCACAAGTCCGTTATCTCTATCCTCCTGCCATACAAGAACATCATCGTATCTCTCAAAATCGGGGTAGGTATTGTTCCAAAAGTCATCTGTATAGCAATAGCCTTTGATAATATTTCCGTCACTGTCACTTGACGCAACAGTTAAAAGCTCAAGTCCGTACTCCAATGAACCGTACTTTTGACCGTTCTCGTTCTCTCCAAACTCGGGTATTCCCTGCATATAATATTCCGTATCTCTGTAAGATGGGTGCTGCTCCAATTCACTTGTTACTGCGTCAAGCTCACTGTCGGTAAAGTGTACGCCCAATCTTTCCGCTTTCTGTCGTATAACCTCTTTGAGTGTAATATAATTTGCGGCGGCACTTACGGCACATAAACCAATCAGAATAAATATTACAGTCGCTATAATAATCCTGCTGTTTTTTGATTTTCTTTCTGTTTTTGAGAACACTTTTGTTTTGTACAGACTGTAATATCTCTCTTTATCAACAGACTGTATATTATCAAAAGCAGCACAATAATTTTCGGAAAGAAACTTCTCTACATTTATCTTACTCATACATATCCTCCCTCAGAATTTTTTCAAGCAGTTTTTTAGCTCGTGCAAGCTGATTTCCGACAGTAGAAGAGTTCTTATGTAATATCTCGGATATTTCTTTTATCGAATATCCTTCGTGATAAAACAGTTCGATTACTATACGGTATTTTGCAGGAAGTTTTCCTACGCTCTCCCATACTGCCTTATCCTCACTGCTATATGCGGGTATATTCTCCGAAAGCTCACACCTGTTTTTAATAAAGCCCGATTTTAAATGATCTTTACATAAATTTACTGCTACTCTGATAAACCAAGCTTTAGCGTGCTCATCTGTTTCAAATTCAGGCTGTTTTTTCAGATATTTTACAAACGTATCCTGAACAACGTCCTCAGCGTCACTTTTGTTTCCACAGTAAGCATATGCAACTCTGAAAAGCGTATCACTGTACGTATCTACAATTTCTTTGAATACATATTCATCAATACGCATTTTTTCGCCTCCTTCGTTTATAATACGATTAAAAAGGGCGGAATTTCTCATAAAAAAAGCTGCCCTCGAAATTTTCTTCGAAGGCAAACAATAGCATTTATTTTTTCAGACTATCTCCCCCATACAGCTCTCGCCGTCTGAGGAGCTTATCAAAACCTCGTGTATCTCTCCGCTTATCATTCTGTCGGATTTTACCTTTACGGGCGTATAGTTCTTCGTATAGCCCTCCCAATAACCGTCCTTTGTCGGCTGCTCAAACAGTACGCTTTCTGTCCTGCCTACCATTTTTACAAGAAAAACTCTCCTTGTTTCGTTTGTCACGTCAACCATAATTTTACTTCTCTGTGCCTTGACGCTGCCTGAAAGCTGGTTCGGGGCGTTGTATGCGACTGTTCCCTTTCTCTGCGAGTATGGGAACACGTGTACCTTTGCAAAGCCTATTTCCTTTACAAACTCAACAGACTGAGAAAACTCCTCCTCGGTTTCTCCTGCAAAACCTACCATTACATCTGTTGTAATCGCACAGTTTTCAAATGTTTCCCTCAAGTCGGCGACTATCCTGCGGTACTCGTCTGTTGTGTAATGGCGGTGCATACGCTTTAGTGTTGCGTCACAGCCGCTCTGCAGCGATAAGTGAAACTGCGGACAGAATTTTTCAAGCTTTGAAAGCCTGCCGATAGCCTCTTTGTCCATTCTCTCCGGTTCAAGCGAACCCAATCTTACTCGCTCTACCCCTTCTACCGCACATACGCTCTCTACTGCGTCACATAAATGCAGTCCAAACTCGCTGCCGTATGCGGATAAATTTATTCCTACAAGAACTATCTCTTTATATCCGCATTTTGCAAGGTGTTCTACCTCTCTTTTCAATACCTCCATAGGCTTTGAACGCACAGGCCCTCTTGCGTAAGGTATTATACAGTATGAACAGTAACGGTTACAGCCGTCCTCTATCTTTATAAACGCTCGTGTCCTCTCCTCAAACTCAGACACGCATACCTGCTCAAAATCGCTGCTTTTCGTGTATTTATGTACGTTTACTATACGCTCGCCGTTTGATATATATTTCTCTACCTCCTGCGGCAGCTCCTGCCTTGCGGAATTACCCAATACTATATCAGCCTGCATAAGCTCTGCTGTCTTTTCGGGATACGCCTGCGGCATACAGCCCGTTAAAACTACTACCTTTTCGGGGTGTTCCCTCTTGATGTGACGCATTAGCTTTAACACCTTGTTGTCTGCAACTGCTGTTACCGTACACGAATTGATTATTATTATATCTGCGTTTTCTTTATCCTCTGTATATGTATATCCGCTCTTTATCATAAGCTCTGTCATAACCTGCGACTCGTACTGATTTACTTTACAGCCAAAATTATATACGGAAAAATTCATACCTGCCTCCGTGAAAAAATTGTCAATAGGTGTTGACAATTTCTAAAAAAGTGATAATATATTATGTGGTTAAAAAATCATTGATTTTATTGGTGGTGTTTTTATGTTCACAAGAACAGTTAATATTTCTACTCTCAGCGACGCTAAAAAATTTGTCAACATTACTTCCAAATACGATAATGTTCGTATGCGTCTGAGAATTGATAATTACGAGATAAACGCTCACTCTATCGTCGGAGTTCTCAGCGTTACAGACAGCGGCAAGCACCCTGTGTTTACTGCCGACTTACCTGATAATGACGAAACTCTCTTAAATGAGATACAGCCTTTTCTCGTCTCTGAAAAATAATTATCTTAAAACTCCTGTCCTTTTTTAAGGGCAGGTTTTTTATATATGCTGCGCGGTAAAGTTACTGCGGCTTTTTCTTTCCCAAACATTCGCTGCACGTTCCGTAAAGCAGAGTTTTCGTGCAGTCAACCTCAAATCCGTGGCTTTCTCTCATATGTTCGGAAATTTTCCTCATAAGACTGCAATCGGTGTGGATAAGTTTTCCGCATACGCTGCACTTCAAATGAAAATGCTCGCAGCAAGTACCGTTCGGGTCTGCAAACTGATAACAGGCTGAGGAGTTTTCGTCAATAATATACTTCCTCACAAGTCCCGATGACACCAGTTTATCAAGCTGTCTGTAAACGGTTGACATTCCCATTGCGTGTCCTTTATCTCTCATATAAGCAGAAATATCGCTTGCTGTCATATGTACGTCCTTATTCTCCGCAAGGCATTCCAGTAGAAATTCTTTCTGCTTAGTTTTATATTCCTGCATAATATCCTCCCATAAGGTAAAATGAAAATCATTTTCAATTTTAATCATTGTACCACTTTTCCGCCCTCTTTGTCAAGTAAATTGCATATATGCTTATAATCATAGCCTGAAATATTTATATTCATACATAAATTGACTTTATTTTTTATAAATGATATAATATTAATTACTAAAATCATAAAAAGGAACATCAATATGAAAGTAGATTTTAACATTAGGAATTTCAGCTATTTCTTTCCTTATAATATCGCTATAAAGGGAGAAAACTATCTAAATCAGAACAGAATTACAAAAACATCTTACGAAAACGGTATTTATACATCTCTTATAAGTGGAAGCTCCAATAATCCTTATACCGTAAAGGTGAATATTGACGGAAAAGGTGATATAAATAATATATCCTGTACCTGCCCTCATGCCAAAGGCGGCAATAGATGTAAGCATATGTACGCCTCCCTGATGCATATTAACCTTGTGTTTGATGATGACATTTCCGATAAAAGTTCAAGCGGCTTTTCTAAACTAATTTCCGCTTACCTTCTCTCCGCAGATGATATTTCGGAAAAACCTGTAAGAGTTGAGCCTGAAGTGTTTTTTGACGACGATAATACCCTTCTTTTCAAACTCAAAATCGGCAGAGAACGTATGTATGTAATCAAGAGTATCTTTGAAACCGTTGCAAGCTTTGAAAAAGGTCTTCACCGAAGGTACGGTAAAAACCTTGATTTTACTCACAGCTATGACATACTCGATGAAAAAAGCCGTCTTTACTTAGAGCTTGCTTACGATATTGCGTTAAGTCAAGAAAATTCCGATTATTATTACGGGTATTCAAGAGCTATAAAAGAGTATTCTCTTTCAGGCTCATATATGGAGAGGTTTTTAAATATCTATTCGTCCAACAACATTTTCAATATACAGGGCGAAAAATACCGTATCGTAAAATCCGCTCCTATAATTAATATTAAGATTTCCAACGCAAGAAACAGAATTAAATTCTCCGTCAACACAGGTCTTATCTATCTCGGTCAATCTCGATACGGATACTTTATCTCTAAAAACGATAAAACTCTGTATCTGGCGAACAACGGGTTTACTAAGGATATAAAGCCTATTATTGAACAGATTTCCGACAGCGGTTACATTTTTATTTCGAAAGATGAATTTCCCTCCTTTTACAATACAGTCCTAAGACGACTAAAAAAACATCGTGAGATATTTATCGAAGAAGATGGAATTGATATTATACCACCTCAATTAAACGTTCAGCTTTACATAGACGTTACAGACAACAACAAAATCTGTGCTATGCTCAATTTCTGTTACGGGGATAAAATATACGATTCCTTTTACGATAAAACAACTAACCCTATGTGCGACGCTACGGGAGAGAAAACTGCACAAAGGCTTACGGAAAAATATTTCCACAGCAGTTTTGAAAAACACCACCCTTACATCATCACCGATGAAAGCACTATATTTGATTTCGTAACAAATGGTCTTCCCGAATTGTCAAAAAATATGGAAGTCTTTGTAAGCGACAAATTCAAGAGAATAAATGTTCGCAAACCTACAAAAGCTGAAGTTGGACTTAGCGTATCAGAGGGACTTCTCCAAATAGACATTTCTGCATCAGGCTACACTAAAGAAGAACTTGCCCAATTACTCGACTCTTACCGCAAAGGCAGCCGCTATCACCGCTTTAAGGACGGCTCGTTTGCACTGATTGACGACAGTATCAGGGAAATAGATACCCTTACTAAGGAACTCAACATAAATGACAAGGCTTTTCTCAAAGAAAACATCTCTGTTCCTATGTACAGAATGATTTACTTGAACGGTCTGCAAAAGGATAACGATACGCTCAGACTTAAAAGAAGCTCCGACTTCAAAAAGCTTATCAAATCGTATAATTCCGATATTGCAGACGACGACACATCACTGCTCCCCGATAATCTTGAACATATTATGAGAGATTATCAGAAGTACGGCTACGTCTGGCTGAGTACCCTCGGTAAATATCATATGGGCGGTATCCTTGCCGACGATATGGGTCTTGGCAAAACTATCCAGTCGATCGCACTTATGCAGAATATTGCCGAAAGCGCCGCTTCGCACCGCCAAAGCCTTGTTATCTGCCCCTCGTCGCTTACCATTAACTGGCAAGACGAAATAAAAAAATTCGCGCCCTCTCTCAAAGTCGTATGCCTGACAGGTACTGTTGCGGAGAGAACTAAACTTTTTGATGAAATTCATAATTATGATATTGTAATTACATCTTATGCAACCTTACTTCGTGATATTGCCAAATATGAGGATATGACATTTGCGGTACAGATACTTGACGAGGCTCAGAACATCAAAAACCATACTACCCAATCTGCCAAAGCTGTAAAAGCTATAAAGAGTGATCTGCGTTTTGCATTAACGGGTACTCCTATCGAAAATACTCTTGCAGAACTTTGGAGTATATTTGATTTCATTATGCCGGGTTATCTACACACTTACGGATACTTCAAAAAGACTTACGAAACTCCGATCGTAAAAAAGACCGACGAAAATGCTGTCAAATCTCTGCAAAGGCTTACTTCTCCTTTTATACTCAGACGTTTGAAGAAAGACGTTCTTACCGAACTCCCCGACAAAACCGAAACCGTTCTGCAAACCGAAATGGAGAGTAAACAGAAAAAACTCTACACCGCCAATGCCGCACAGGTTATAGGAATGCTTAAAGGTCTTGACGGGCAGACAGATAAGATAAAGATACTCGCTATGCTGACAAGGCTCAGACAAATATGCTGTGACCCCTCGCTTGTGTATGAAAACTATGACGGAGAAAGTGCAAAGCTTGAACAGTGTATTGAGCTTGTGAAAAGCTGTGTGGAATCGGGTCATAAAATACTGCTGTTCTCGCAATTCACATCAATGCTTGACATTATCTCAAAAAGGCTTGACGCAGAAAACATAACATATTACACCCTGACGGGCAAAACCAAAGCCGCCGAGAGAATCAGCCTTGTAAATAGTTTCAACGATAATTCCGTAAACGTGTTCCTCATTTCTCTGAAAGCAGGCGGTACGGGTCTTAATCTTACAGGCGCAGACATTGTAATCCACTATGACCCGTGGTGGAACCTCTCCGCTGAAAATCAGGCTTCCGATCGTGTTTACAGAATAGGGCAAAAAAATAATGTTCAGATATACAAGCTTATTGTTAAGGACACCATTGAGGAAAAAATCAGACTCCTCCAGCAGAAAAAAGCTGATCTGCTTGATACAGCTATCGGCGGCGACGGAGATATTATGAATATGAGTACAGATGAGATCATCTGTTTGCTTGATTGATTTATTGTATGTACAACTTGCCGACTATGGGTTTCTAAGCTTAGCTTTAAACTCCCCCCATTCTCCTAACTCCAAGCTTCGCAGTTCAAAGTTGTTAATTCACAGCTAATAGTACATAGTTTGAGCTTTGGACTAACCACCCATTCCTAACTCCTAACTCCTCATTCCTAACTCAACACAACTCCACACGGAAATAATGAATATTGAATAGTGAATAATGAATAATGAATAATATCGGAAAGCCTTCGGCTTTGGATTTATAAATTTTTAGTCAAATGTTACTTTGAACTAATAACTTTAAACTAACAACTCATTCCTAACTCAAACAACTCCACACCCCACTCTCCACACTCCACACTCACGCAAGCTCCACTCTCCACACTTCAAATTCATACAAGCTCCTAATTAAAAAAAGCTGTCACTTCCCGCAAAAGGTGTGACAGCTTTTTTATTATCCTTATTATGCCAATCCCACAAACACCGCTGTTATCGCTATAAGCTCTCTTACATAGTATGTCGGCAGGAGATACCATACACAGTCGGCAGGTACGCTTCCATACATCAGTTGTGCGTCCTTAACTATCCTTGACGCCCTGTATTCGTGGAATATATCCGTTACTATCGCAGTATTTGTACTAAGTCCGTTTTCTTCAATAATCTGCTTGCTGAAAGCTATATTCTCGACTGTATTTACAGCCCTGTCCTCCATATATATCCTGTCGGGCGAGATACCCTTTTCAACAAGAATATCACGCATACACTGAGCCTCGCTTATATTCTCGTCGTCGCCCTTTCCGCCTGTAACTATACACGGTACGTCGGGGTGTTTCAAAAGATAATCATACGCTGTGTTTATCCTTGCAAGAAGCATAAGCGACGGATCATCTCCCCTTACCTGACAACCCAATACTATTACTGTACAGTCCTCTTTAGGCGGCGTTTTGTCGGCTGTTACTATCAGTGATGTAAGATACCCGACATATGCTATTCCAAGTATGAATAAACTCAGTACGGCTGCGACTGCTATTCTGCCACCCGTACTCTCTTTTAGCTTTGCGACTATTTTCAGAAAATATGTATTGCCCCATGTCACGAACAGCATTATTGCACAGAATATTATCCCTGCCGCATTACCTATATTGAGCGTACCCGTTAATATAGGCAGTACAAACATCATCAGCAATATAAAGAATACTATTCCCAAAACAACACAAGGCAAGCTTATCCCTTTCCTCTCGTTTGATGTTTCTTCTCTCATTGTATTATCAGTTTCCGAGTACAGACAGCATTATCGAGCCTACAAGCAGAAACGCACATACACCCGCAACTATTCTTACAAAAAGAGTACGCTTTGCATTATAATTCATACTAAACTTCCTTTCTTATCATCTGTCGATTTTCTCACAAACCTCGCCAAGTTTTTTGTATATACTGTTCTCGGGAACATATCCCCTTACCATTGACAGCGGATATACATTTGTATTTCTTCCCAAAACCGTTCCGGGGTTCAGCACACTGTTACAGCCTACCTCTGTGTTATCTCCCACTATCGCACCGAACTTCTTGCGGTTAGTGTCGAGCCTGTCGCCTTCTACCATTACCGTTACTAACGACTTATCTGATTTAAGGTTAGATGTGATAACTCCTGCTCCCGTGTGCGACTTGTAGCCGAGTATGGAGTCGCCTATATAATTATAGTGCGGTGCCTGAACACAGTTAAATAGTATCGAGCCTTTAAGCTCCGTTGAGTTGCCTACTACACAGTTCTCTCCGACAATTGATGTTCCTCTGATATATGCACAGTGTCTTACCTCTGCATTGTCACAGATTATCAGCGGCCCGCGCAGATATGCTGTCGGGGCTATACTTGCCGTTTTCGCAACCCATATGTCATCGCCTATCTTTTCATATTTATCTTCGGGAAGCTTTGAACCGAGTTCCAGTATAAAATCAGATAGGTTTTCAAGTGCCTCCCAAGGATAAGTTACACTCTCGAAAAGCTCCTTAGCTATCGTTTGACTAAAGTCCAATAAATTCTTTGCAAATAATTTCTCCTGCATAAATAATCTCCTGTCCGGTTAAATAATAACACCCAAAACGTATTTTTTTCTCTTTCTCTCTTTGCACATAAGAACATTATAATACCGCAGACGCAATATTGCAATACCAAAAAATAATTCTTTTATATCAAAAACAACAGATATTTTATCACAAGCCTTTTTATCTTACCCGAATTATCGTATATCTTCTGTGACAGCTTATTTATAAACTCTATCATCTTATCTACTTCTTCAGGTGATAACGGCTCTCTGCCAAATCTCGAATTAAGAGCACGCTGTGTAAATTCAAGATACTCGTTTGTATATGTGCTGTCTATCTTCTTCATCGCACGTCTTGCAAACTCCTCGTCACTCTCTTGTGCGTTCGATTTTACTCCCGCAACTCTCAGCAAAAACAGCGAATGACGATAAATCGAGCGAACGCCAATTCTTGTGTTCTCCTCTTTAAACCTCTTTTCTCTCAGCTTCATACAAAGCCACCTAAGCACAAGCCATAATACAAGCTTTAACGTATAATAAAGCACATAGCCTATTCCGATTATTATCAGATGAAACAACCTAACTCCCTCGCCGTTGCTTATTTCGTCAACAAGCCCTCCGATAGGTGTTGAGTTTTCCGTGTCTGTATCATTTTCCTCAGAGGATACCTCGCGGTCTTTATCGGTAACACTGTCGGTGTCTGTTTCGGTGTCCATTTCTGTTTCGGTATCTGTTTGAGTATCTGTATCGGTCTGTGTATCTTCTTCAGTATCGCTCTGCGTTTCATCGTCTTCCTGTGTGTCGGTGTCCGATGATGAATTATTATAGGACGTATTCTCCTGCGGTATATCTCCGTTATTGTACGGCGGTGTAAACTCCACTGCCTGCCAACCTATCAGCGGAAAATACACCTCTGCCCATGCGTGTGCGTTGCTGTCGGGAATGTGCGAAAATCCCTCGCCTGTTGTTGTATCAACATCATTGCTTCCTATATAAAATCCCTCTGCATATCGTGCAGGAACACCTGCATACCTGAGCATAAGTGTTGCTGCCGTTGCAAAGTGTACGCAGTAGCCCTGTTGGTTTTCGTTAAGAAAATACTCCGTAAAATCTCTGCCGCTTGGCAAAGCTCCGGGGGAGAGCGTATATTCGGCGTGATTTGCAAGATACTCCTGTACCTCGCTTATTACATATTGGTAATAATTATATACGGAATACTCAAAATCATTATCCCCGTTGCCGTAATACTCAGAAAGAAAATCATTTTCCATGGTCTTAAAACGCTTAGGCACATAGTCTGTAATGTTATCGGGGCATCCAAGATAATTTTCCATTACAAACTGCCTGTACAGCTTTTCGCTTGCAAGATAGCTGTCAAGCTCTTCCTGTGAGGGCATACCGACAGACGACATACCTCCAAAACCGTCATCTGCTCCTGCCAATGCATAATCTCCGTCATACATCATTGTATAAAAGTTATGCGCAAGACCGTCATCACTGCCCCATAGAAATATAAGCTCCTGCCATCGTATATCTGCAAAATTCTGCTCGTACTCTGTTCCCGCGCTGCCGAAAAAGCCAAACTGCGGATACTCGTCATAATTCATACGAGCTTTATTCAGCACAGGGCTGTCCGAAGATATTCTTGTATCTGTAAGCATAGTTTTTCTGTTCAGCTTTTGATGTCTGATCTTTATCATATTATAATCGCCCGAAAATGTCGGGTACTCGCTCAGAAAATCCCCGTACATACTGTTCGGCACAAATCCGCTGTTTTCAAAGCTTTCCCACATATCGGAGTATTCTTTGTAAACATCTTGGTCAAGGTCATTCCAGCTGTTGTCTTCATAAACCGCCGCTGTAAATGTACGAAGATAAGACGGGTTGTCTGTACCTTTGCCGTACTTTATATCAAACATTACCTCGCCTTTATATTTTATGTTGCCCGATTTATCGAGATTTCCTCCGCTCAGTTTGTTTGATGTGCTTTCCCCCGGCAGCAAACCTCCTGTTATATCGCTTAACGTATTTAAAATATTATTGCCGAATGTCACTACTTTAGGGCTTTTTTTATATGTGCTGTATCCCACAAATATTGACGATACGGCTATAACCACAGCTATACATACTGTCGCCCACGCCGCCTGCTGAAACGCAGAATGCGACACATAAGAGCCGTGTATCTTTACTATTTTACCAAATCCCTGCACAAGCTTTCCTGTCCAGATGTTTCTGTATCCCTGTATACTCATTACATAAACTACTATACAGCACAACACAGCTCCTGCAAAATACTGCTCCCCGTCAAGCGTTCTGAGTACCAAAGGCAACGCAGACACTGCCGCTACACAAAACGTAAACACCAGAGGAAACGAACACTGTACCGCAGAAAATGCAAGTATAAAGCATATCCCGAACACCGCCGCATAACAAAACATAAGTATCTCGTGTTCGGCGTCTGTTATGGGATAATTCGGTACATAATAAATATCGGGGTATTCTCCCTGTACCTGCAAAACCACAAGTATAGCCTTGTTTAACGAATGAACAAATCCGTTTGATACTTCCTGATAGTGTTTGATAAAATAAAGCGAGTACATCACAAGCGTACTTACCGACAAAAGCGGTGAATACTTTTTCATTCCGTTTGCTATACAAATCGGAATACAGCCTATCGCCGCCTTTACAAAAAATACTGTTACTTGTTTTTTTGACAAAAATGAATTGTACGGCCCTATCGTATCAAAGCCGAACGTGTTAAAGCTCTGAAAAAACATCTTTGAAAGACACAGCGCGGTAAAAATTACCAGTAAAGATGTTAGCAGAACCGCAGGGAGCTTATGGTCACTTTCGGACTTTACTCCGATTGCCTCTATATTTTTTAATGTTGTATATGATTGGTTACCTTTTTTTCGCAAAGAGTTCACCTTTTTCTTATTATACTACGCTTGCCCAATTATCATATCTGCGTCTATCGGAATATACTTCTCCGACAAACGGCTGAGCATTTCCTTATTGCACGAACCCGACGAATAAATATAATATATGCGTTTATCGTTACCGTCAAAAAGCGGCTCTGTGTGCATAAGGCTTTCACAAAGCTCATCTGAAAATTTCATTGACAAGTATCCCTCTACCGCAGGGAATACATCGTCATGTATAACTATATCAAAGCAAACATTCTTACCGCCTTGCTTTGAATACCAATATACCGAAAACATCTGCTCACTGTGAATAAGTTCGTCGGATAGCTTCATAAATACCGACATCAGCCTGTCGGTCATCGACTTCCTTTTTTCGGGTGTTTCGGCTGTTATTCCCGTTTCTATTACAACAACACAGCTATCGCTTATCGGCTGACTAAATTCCTTTACTATGAGTTCATCGTGCCGTGAGCTTAAACCCCAATGTATTCTTCTTACATCGTCCCCGTCCGCATATTCTCTCACATCAAAAACCTGAGAGGGGTCATCGCCTTTCTTTACATCGGAATACCTGTCGCTGTCATCGGTATTCATTGACGGGGAACTCCCCAATACAGAAACCTCTGCCATAACTGGCATTATCGTCATATGAGAAGTAAAAACGCCCTTTTTTACAGGCTGACGAGTTAATCCGAATGCGTCGCAAATATACATATCGCATACCCTGCACCTTATATAAGCACAGTGGACAGTCGATACCATTGTATATATAGTTCTGCTGTCCCTTGCACACAGCGTTGAACTGAGTTTTCTCTGTGTTCCGCCGTCCTCCTGCATATCGTCAAACTCTACGCGAAATATTACCGCTGAAATAGGAAAAACCGACTTGTTTTTTATCTTTATTCTGAACTGTGCGTCTGAGTTCTCGCCCCTTGTTATAACGGAGTGTGACGCGCTTGTATCAACAGTGATCAGCTTTGACGAAATTACCGTACCGATAACGGACAATATTGTCAGAGATATAAACACTATTATTACAAGCAGAGGTACATACGAATCACAGTATATATAAAAAACGGCAAGCATTATAAGTATAAGCGCATAAAATATCCTGTATCTTATCATTTTTTACTCCTGATACTCGGTTGAGGAACAGTGTCAAGTATATCTCCTAAAATATCATCTGCGGAAATATTTGACATTCTCGCCTGCGGGTTCATAATTATTCTGTGGGAACATACGTCTTTAAACACTTGTCTTACGTCCTCGGGAATAACATAATCACGCTTATGAAGAAAGGCACACGCCGAAGCCATTTTTGAAACTGCAAGCGTACCTCTCGGACTTACTCCAAGCTTGATAAAGCTGTTATGACGAGTTTCATCGACAAGCGCAGCTATGTATTCAAGTATCTCGTCGTTGCGGTAAACGTCATCTACTTGACTTTTCATCTCCATAATATCGTAATCTGTTGCCACAGCCTCTACCAAATCAAGCGGATTTGATGATTGTCTGTCACGCAGCATTGTTATCTCATTCTCGACAGTCGGATAACCCATTGTAAGCCTGACTGTAAATCTGTCCATTTGCGACTCGGGCAAAGGCAATGCGCCTGCCGAACCGATATGATTTTGCGTTGCGATCACAATATGCGGCGAAGGGCATTTGTGAGTTACTCCGTCTACCGTAACGGCGTGCTCCTCCATTAGTTCAAGAAGCGCGGATTGAGTTTTGCTTGATGTGCGGTTTATCTCGTCTGCAAGCAGAAGATTACACAGTCCCGCACCCTTTTTGTATTCAAATTTACCCGTTGCTTTATTATACATAGAAAAGCCTGTTATATCAGACGGCATTACATCGGGAGTAAACTGCACTCGTCTGTAATCAAGCTGTATAGCTTTTGAAAACGCAAGCGCCATAGTAGTCTTGCCAACTCCGGGAATATCTTCTATCAATATATTTCCTCCTGCGAGTATTACTTCCATAACCTTTACCAGAATATCGTCCTTACCGATAACTGCTTTTTTTACTTCTTTAATGATTTTTACCGCTTGTTTCATAATTCCTCCGAATAGATTATAATATATCCTTAATTTCTTTTGTCTTATATTGATTATACGGTATTATTTTGATTATATCACATATTCACTGCATATTTCAACAGACAGATAAATTTTTGCTAAAATTTACAATAATTTTTTTGAGATGTACAAAACAAAAAAGCACAAGCCCTCTCGATGTCTTGAGAGAACTTGCACTTTCAATTATCTTAATGCCTGATTTAAGCTGTAAAGCTGTTCTTTATCCTGCTCACAAAGCCTGATACATAATCCATAAATCTGTTTACCTTATCCGAATTAAAGGTAACTCCTTTGATATAATAGCGTACATCAAAGAACATACTAATTATCATAACCAAGAATAACGTGCTTGCGCTTGTTACAAAGAATATCAGCCAAATAAGGATAGGCATTGACATTACCTCTGCTCCTTTATACGATACAGCGAGCCGGTTCTTCCACAATGTGTCCAACAAAGCCCTTACGGTCTTTTTGAATGCTATATCCTCTTCTGCAGCCTTGTTACAGTTGAAATCCTGAAACGGCTGCTGTGGGTTAAACGCATTTGCATTATTGTAGTTTGGAGAGCCATACTTACGGGCGGTCGAGTATGTTCTCTCAACATATATCATTGCGTCAAGCAAGTCGTTATTGTTTTTCTCCAAAGCTTCCTCTGCCTGTTCACGGGTTACTCCCGATTTGCTCACGATCTTTTCTACCATTTCCTCTTTTGTCATTTTAATTCACCTTCCAAAAATCTTTTTTACTGTTCCGTGCTGCTTTTATCAGACGGTTTATCTGCCTGTACGTTCGGTACTGCGTCAAGGTTTGCGTCTGTCTTAGGTTCTGCGGGGGCTGACTGTGCTACGCTCTTGCTAATGTCTGCTGCTGCGTGCTTAATATCGTTCTTTACTGCCTGTGCAAAATCTGCTGTTGTATTCATAACATTGTTTATAGGCATATTTTCGATATTCTTGCCCTCGAACGAATACTTACAGTCAAACATAAGTCCTGCAATAAGAACAATAATAACTACCGGAAATGCAGGCAGCGTTGCAAGAAGTATAATAATAAACAGCAGTATCGGGAGCTGTATAAGCTTTTCACCGTTTCTTCTTACTACAAAGAAGTTTGACGTACCGTCGCCGATAACTTTTTCTGCTTTATTGCCTGCGTTGTTGAGGAACTCATTTACCGCATTTCCCGGAGTATTGTAACCGGGCTGACCGGGGTTTTTAAACGGCGGAGCACCGTTAAATCCTGGGTTGCCGTAGGGCGGCGGGTTAAATCCCGGCTGTCTGCCCGGATTTGGCGGATAGTTTCCTCTTGGCGGCTGTTTGAACCCCTGCTGAGGCGGATACGGCGGATTGGGTGGGAATGGCGGTTGTCTGAACTGACCGCCAAAGCTGTTCTGCTGACTGCTCACATACTGGTAACCCTGACCCTGCGGATACGGTGGGACGTTCATACTGCCTCTTGTACGTTCAAGATATATAGCAGCGTCAAGCATATCCCAGTTTGATTTTTCGAGTGCGTCTTTTGCCTGTTCGAGAGAAACGTGAGCCTTTTCGCTCAATGTTTCAACCATTTCATAGCTTTTCATAATATATACCTCCTGATTTTATTTTTCAATTCTTGCAAGCTTTTTGTTTCTTGCTTTGGTTATATGATACAACGGCTAAATTAAAAGAAAATTTATTAAAAATTAAAATAAGATTAGAAAGGTATTAGGTATTCTAAAAAACGGCTTTTAAGGAACTGTTCACATAACGGTTTATTGTTTACCGATAAGTAAATTAGTAGTAAAATACAATTTTCAAGGCTAAAGACTTGGCTTATAATGAGAATTTCTTCATTTTTTATAAAAAATTATATCAGAACTCTTGACTAATTTCAACAGATAGGTTATAATAATATAGCTGTAAATACGGAGAGTTATCGAAGTGGTCATAACGGGCCTGACTCGAAATCAGGTAATCCCTCACGGGACCGAGGGTTCGAATCCCTCACTCTCCGCTTTATACAAACAAAAAACCGCACAAGTGCCGACTATTCGGTATTGTGCGGTTTTTGTTTTTCTTGATGTATGGGGGTCATTGTCACTGCAGCTTATAGCAGACGACATAATTCTGAACCTAATGCACAATTTAGAAAAGTGGTATTAATGAATAATGAAAATTGAATAGTGAATAATTTCGGAAAGCCTTGCGGCTTTGGATTTATAGGGTGTTAGTTTTTAGTATTAAGTCTTTAGATATATGTTACTTTAATCTTTGAACTTTGAGCTATGAACTAACATCTTCGAGCTGCAACACTTTGCAATATTTACAAAAATTCCTTGAAAAAGTCGATAAAAAAGCAGTATAATTATAGATAATAGCTTATTTACAGCTTACCTGTATTCAGACTAAAACACTATCGGAGAAAAAATATATATGAAGAAAATATCTATAACAGATTATGTTGAAACGTATGTTAAACAACCTCTGTGGGATAACTGGTATCTAAAGGAAGAGATCGGAAGCGGAACTTTCGGCGCTGTTTTCCTTGCCGAGGCAGAATTTCCCAACAGGGTTGAACAAGCCGCTGTAAAAGCAACTTTGATCTCACCGCCTGTTCAAATCAAAAATAAGGAAGATAAACAGCGTTATATTGATAAGCAGATCAAAGAACAGGCAAAAGAAGCCGACAGAATGGCAAAGCTCAGGAGCTGTCCGTATATTGTGGATTGCTATGATGAAAGGTATATTAAATTTCCGTCTAAGGAAGAGCCCGAGGGGTGTATCCACCTTATCAGAATGCCTCTTCTGCAAAATGTCTATGACATTATTGTAAACGGACAGTTTGATTTATCGGAGAAGAATTTACTAAAATTTGCCCTTGATATAGGAAAGGGAATTAAAGCCTGCCATGATTCTCCTATCCTCCACAGAGATATAAAACCGCAAAATATCTTCTATTCGCAAGAATCGGGTAATTATATACTCGGGGATTTTGGTATTTCAAAGGACGCAAGTCTTGCGATGACTTATGCCGGTACTCCCATGTATATGGCGCCCGAAATATTAAACGGTTCTCCTTATGACACCATTGCCGATATTTACTCGTTCGGTTTGACTTTGTACGATATTATGAATGATCTTGCGTATCCCCGAATTATAGCGGAGGACGGTTTTCCCGTACCCATTGACGGTACAGTCCCTCTCCCAAAACCCGTAAACGCAGCAGATGATTTCTTTAAGATAATACTTAAAGCCTCGGCTTTCAACACTGCGGACAGATACGGCTCAATGGATACAATGCTCGCCGATCTTGAAAAGCTTGCCGCAAAAGAAGCTCCGCCCGTGCAGCAGAAAACGCCCTCTGCCCCTCCCCAGGAAATCTATGCAAATAATTACAAACCTGCCGCCTTGCCGAACAAAAGAACAGATAATACACAGGCTGCCGAGGAGAAATCGGAAAATGAAGATCATATCCGCACGCTTGAACCTGTAATAAAGCGTACAGATTTTGAAACTGATTTAAAGGCTGCCGAACGAGGAGACATCGCCGCTCAGTGCAGAATTGGAGATCGTTACTATTCGGAAGAAAATTATGTACAAGCTGTAAACTGGTACAGGCGAGCCGCAGAAAGCCGCTACATAGACTCACAGTGGCAGACTAACGCACAATGGAAGCTTGGAAGATGTTATTTGAACGGCAAGGGTATAAAAAAGGACGAATTTGAAGCCGTAAAATGGTTCAAGAAGGCTGCCGAAAAAAATTGTCCCGAGGCTCAGTGCATGCTTGCCGAATGTTATCTTGGCGGTATGGGTACTTTCAAAAGCGTACGCAAAGCTCGCTCCTTTGCAGAAAAAGCAGCGAGTACAGATAAACCTATTGATTCTGATATAGAGTGTACGCTCGGCTTTTTATTTGAACACGGCTACGAGGGTATATATGATTATTCTCCTCTGCCATACAGTAAGGACAATGCCCTTAAATGGTACGGACGCGCTGCCACGCATGGATATCTTTACTCTCAGGTAAGGCTTGGAGATATTTACAGAGAAGGGACTATGAACAGAACACCTCTCTCTGAAGAAGAACAAGAACAGCTTAAAAACAAATATATTTCTCAAATTTGGTACAAAAAAGCTGCCGAACAGGGGTCAGAAGAGGCAGTGAAGAAAATGAGTGGATATATCTATACAAAAGACGTCGGCAAAAGCAAAGCCTTATGCAAAAAGACTGCCGAACAGGGCGACAGTCTTGCGCAGCTTGAACTCGGAAAAATATACTATCGTGAAAATGACCTCCTTAACGCATACAAATGGTTTGAAAAAGCTTTGCGGCAGTGGGGTATTGACACAGAAGTACTTTACGGCTTTGGCTCTTATCAGGGCAAACGTCCGTTAAAGTGGATACCGATAGACGTTGATTTTACAAACAGAACGCTGCTTATCATTTCCGAAACACCTTTTGAAATGCCGTACAACGATGAATATACACCAGTTACATGGGAGAGTTGCTCTTTAAGGAAATGGCTCAACGGAGAGTTTTTGGACTGCTTCTCCAAAGAGGAAAAGGCAAAGATAGTCGATACTGTTGTAAGAACTCCGGGTATTTCGGATTTTGGAAAAGATGGCGGAAATGTAACGACAGACAAAGTATTTATTTTATCTTACATTGAACAAGACGGTTGTTATTCAAGCGGTACGTGGCTCAGGACTTCGGGAACAGATCTCTTTGCCGAATGCGTCGGATTTAACAATGACGGAGCTGCTGTAAACTCTTTTCAAATTGCTCAGCCTGCAATGATCATTAAATTTTAATATTTTAGGGTGAGAACCTGCCGACGTCGGTGTTCTCACCCTGTTTTTTTTTACAAAATATTTACCTGTTATCCACTTTCTCGGGGTACATATCGTGGTGAGAAAGTCTGTCAAATGCCATTTGCTCGTACTTCGTTCCCTTTCTTCCGTAATTGCAGTACGGGTCTATCGAAATGCCGCCTCTCGGGGTGAATTTGCCCCACACTTCTATGTACTTCGGGTCCATTAGCTTTATTAAGTCTTTCATTATTATATTTACACAATCCTCGTGAAACGCTCCGTGATTGCGAAAACTAAACAGATACAGCTTTAAAGACTTGCTCTCTACCATTTTTACATCGGGTATATACGATATTGTTATACAGGCAAAATCAGGCTGCGATGTTATCGGGCACAAGCTTGTAAATTCGGGACAGTTGAACTTTACAAAATAATCGTTCTCGGGGTGCTTATTCTCAAACACCTCCAATATCTCTGGTGTATAATCTGTCGGGTATTTTGTATTTCTGTTACCCAGCAGCGTAAGGCTATCGCTCATGTTAATTACTCTCCTTAATCCAAATCTATTCCGTTTGCAAGGAATGCGGCTTTTCTATCAAGGCAGGTAGCGCATTTTCCGCAGGGCTTTTCTCCGCCCTCATAACAGCTCCATGTCAAATTGTACGGTACGCCCAGCTCCTTGCCTATTCTCACTATGTCCTTTTTACCTATACCGACAAACGGCGCTTCCACTCTGAGCCTATTGCCGCTGCCAAGCGATATTGCGCTGTTCATAGCGTTGTTAAAATCCTCGCTGCAATCGGGGTAGGCGTTTCCTGCTGCGTCGTCGTGGTGCGCTCCGTAATAGATAACGCAACATTCCTTTGACAACGCTATGCTTGCCGCCGCAGACAGAAACAGCCCGTTTCTAAAGGGTACATAAGTTGACACGGGCGAACCGTTAGTTTTTTTCAGCTGCTCGGCATAGCTTTCTTTTGGTATCTCTTTATTTGAAACGTTTAAAAGAGAGCAGTCACTGTACGCAAAAAGCGGCGCAAGGTCTATTGATATATGCTCCACTCCGTAGTATTCAGTAACCGCCTTTGCGGAACTTATTTCTTTTGTATGCTTTTGACCGTACATAACAGAAAGCGCAACAACATTCTCCCTGCCGTACTTCTTGACCGCCATTGCAAGACAGGTTGTGCTGTCAACACCTCCGCTTGTCAAAACAAGTGCTTTTTCCATAGTAAACTCCTCTCATACTCCCTTTTTGTCGGGTGACCATATATATTTGTGAAGCTGTAACTGTACCGCCGTTCCGTTTAAGCGGTGCTTTTTCATAAACTCTACTATCGTTTCGGGAGTAATTTTTCCAAACACGGGACTAAACAAAATATTGCATTTTCCAATAAGACCGTACTCGTCAATTATCTGTTTTGCACGCTGTAAGTCCTCCATATTTCCCGATACAAATTTTACCGTATCACGCATATCGAGAAGCGCAAGATTATCGGTACACATAAACCTCTCCATACCGCTTGACGGCAGTTTATAATCCATAGTCATTGACGGGCGGTTCTCTGTATCCATAAACGGCTTTAAGAATATACTGCCGTTTGTTTCTATCTCTACGCTTAAGTCTGTATCCTCTGCCAGAAAATTTAAAAGCTCGCCTATTCCCTCACGATCAAGCGGTTCTCCGCCTGTTATGGTAACATTTGTAATACCCGATGATTTGATCTCGTTATATATATCTTCTATATCTCTTGCGGTATACTTGCACTCGCTCTCATTCGCCCACATAGTATCGCAGTACGAACAGCGAAGATTACACCCTTTAAGCCTGAGAAAAAAAGCAAGCTGTCCCGCTTTTATACCCTCGCCGTTTATGCTTACAAAGGTTTCGACAACATCAAGCACATTTATTCCTCCTCGTATGCAGCGCAGTTATTCGGAGTTTCATATACTGTTACTCGGCTCATCGGAAAACCGCCGTTTTTCATTCTATTGTAGAAATACCGCGCAAACTCCTCTGCTGTCGGACGAAATTCAACCTCACGCACGGCAAAATTCTCCTCTCTGAGCATTTGGAGGAGCAACGGGTTAAGGCTGCCTTTTTCGATAATAAGGCAGTGATCGAATTCGTCTGTAATCTCTTTCAGATACCCTCTGAAATCGCCGAAATCCACAACCATACTTCTTGTTTGACCGTTCTCGCATAGAGTATTGCTCTTTATCTCTGCAACAACTCTCCAGCGGTGTCCGTGAATATTGCTGCACTTTCCGATATAGTCTTTTAAAAAATGTGCGCTGTCAAAGCTTTCTTCCGTACAAAGGCTGTACATAAACAAACTCCTTTCAATTATTGTAAAAGACATAAGCCTTAATCTAAACATTGATTTTTGTATGTGGAATGCAGAGTTTTGAGTTTGGGGTGTGGGGTGTGGAGTTAACTCAAAGTTCATAGTTCAAAGCTTATAGTTCAAAGTTTAAAGCTCAAAGCTTATAGTTCAAAGTTTAAAGTTCAAAGATTAAAGTAATAAATATCTAAAGACTTAAATCTAATAACTAACGACTAATAACCACTGTCCACAACTTAAGAGTAGAGTGAATGTATGCAGGGTTCGGGGCGTAAGCCCCGATAGGTGGCGGGCGAAGCCCGC